>CAZAOQ010000020.1:0-23876 GCA_964486795.1 uncultured Rhodocyclaceae bacterium | reverse complement strand
ATCACAAAACCGATGCAACAAAGCCCTCAAAATCGAGGGCTTTGTCAGCAGTCTGGGCAGGCCAATGGCCTGCCGTTTGACTACACCGAGTATCCCGCACATGACATCGTGCGGAATACTCCACCGCTCAACGTACCGCGCTGCGACGCTTGGTACGGACAATCTGGTAGGCGCGGGTCAGATAGCCAATCGGCGCGCTCCAGATGTGAACCAGACGGGTGAAGGGGAAGAACAAGAACACCGACATACCGAGGAACATGTGGAACTTGTACACACCATCGACATTCTTTACCAGGCTAGGATCCGGATGCAGATAGAGAATGCTCTGCACCCACTCTGCCAGGCTGATCATCACTGCAGCATCGCCATGGTTAGCGTGACCAATCGACGTCGGAATCGTCGACAGACCAGCGGCCACCGTCAACACCAGCCAGCCGAGGATGTTGATATCGATCCAGCGTGAAGCAGCACGCACGCGCGGATTCGTCATGCGACGCATCCACAGCATCACGGCACCGATCAGGCAGGCGCCACCGAACACCGTACCGGCGCTGATGGCGATCCACTGGTGGGCGAGATCGGACAGGCCGATTCCCGTGAAGACTGCATGCGGCGTCAGCAAGCCAACGATGTGACCACCAAACAGGCCGAGTACGCCGTAGTGAAAGAGATTGCTGGCCGCACGCATGCCACTCTTTGAAAGCAATTGGCTGGAATCACTCTTCCAGGTGTATTGCTCTTGGTCGAAACGTATCCAGCTGCCAAGCAGGAATACGGTGGTGGCGATGTAGGGGTACACGCCGAAGATGAAGTTATGCAGGAAATTTTCCATGGATGTCTCCGTTTATCCTTTTATCCGTTTGCCGTTTATCCGTTTGGATTCGGCGAGTGTCATGTCGAACAGGGGCGGTCAACCTTGGGTGGGCTGGTCCAGTCCACCGGCGGATCGAAGTCGCCATCGTCGAGGCAGGGATCGGTCTTTATGGCCGGCGCCGGCTCTTCCATGTCGTCAGGTACGGCCACCAGCAGGCTGCGTTGTTCAACGAGATGAATCAGGTCAGCATGAATGCTCCCCGCCTCCTCGAGATTGACGCGCAGCTGCCGCAACACCTTGGTCCAGCGCGAGAGGAAGAGCTTGGCCTCATCGGCTTCGAGCATGCTGATGAATTCGAGCATCAGCGGCAGGTAGTCGGGCAGCTCTTTGGCCTCGGCGCTGAGCTCGAAACCGTAACTCTTGTAGTACTCGCCAAGGTCGATCAGTGCCGGACCACGATTCTTGTCCTCGCCGATCAGGTGGTGCGTCATGTGCAAACTGTGCTCCGGCACCATGTCGAAAGTGCGCACATACTCTTCCTCGAGTACCAGTGGCTCACGTGTGACGTGCGTCTCCACCTTGTCAAGGAAGGCAGCAAGCACGCTGCGTTCTTCCGGACCGATGTCGTCCGCGCTGGTCACGGCCGCCCGGATTTCAGGCAAGGCCGCGCGCAGCTCGGCATCGGGGTATTCGAGCAATGATGAAACGATGCGATAGAACATCATGATGTCCTCCTATCAACGTTCGTCGGCGGACGGGGCTGGCTCGCGCGATTCGACGGTTTCCTTGCGGCGCTCAGGGAACAGCGAGTTGCTGCTGATACCGTGCGAAGAGTCGTTGCCGAAAGTGAAACCGTTCTGTCCCTGGAAGCCGTAGAAATCTTCCTCGGTCAGCTCGGCATGGCCGGTCGGGATGACAAAGCGGTCTTCGTAGTTGGCGATGGCCATCAACTGATACATGTCCTTCGCCTGCTGCTCGGTCAGGCCGACCTTGTCGAGGGCACGCATGTCGGGCTTGCCGTCGACGTGCACCGAACGCTGGTAGGAACGCATCGCCATCATCTTGGCGATGGAATCGAATACCGGCTGCTCTTTTCCGGCGGTAAACAAACTTGCCAGATATTGCAACGGCATGCGCAGCGCATCGGCGCGTGGAATCACGCCATCCGGCTCGGTCGGCAGGGCGCCCTGGTCGATGGCCGACTGCACCGGCGACAAGGGCGGCACATACCAGACCATCGGCAGGGTGCGGAACTCAGGGTGCATCGGGAAAGCGATCTTCCATTCCATCGCCATCTTCCAGATTGGCGACTTGCGGGCAGCCTCGATCCAGTCTTCCGGCACGCCGTCGCGGCGCGCGGCCTTGATGACCTGCGGATCGTTCGGGTCAATGAAAATACTGCGATGAGCTTCGTATAGATCCTTCTCGTTGGTCGTCGACGCAAGTTCTTCGATCTTGTCAGCGTCATAAAGCATGATGCCGTTGTAACGAATGCGACCGACACAGGACTCGGAGCACACCGTCGGCATGCCGGATTCGACGCGCGGGTAGCAACCGATACACTTCTCGGCCTTGCCGGATTCCCAGTTGTAATACACCTTCTTGTACGGGCAGGACGAGACGCACTGACGCCAGCCGCGGCACTTGTCCTGGTCAACCAGGACGATGCCGTCTTCCTCGCGCTTGTAGATCGAGCCGGACGGGCAGGCGGCGACGCACGCCGGGTTCAGGCAGTGGTTGCACATGCGCGGCAGGTAGAGGTGGAAGGTGTTCTGGAATTGCGAGTAGATCTGCTTTTCCAGGCCCTTCATGTTGACGTCTTTGGCGCGCTTGTCGTACTCGCCGGCCAGGTCGTCTTCCCAGTTCGGGCCCCAGACGATTTTTTCCATCTTCTCGCCGGTGATCTGCGAAACCGGACGGGCGGTCGGCGCGGCTTCGGAGAGCGGCGCATTCTGCAGGTGGGCGTAATCGAAGGTGAAGGGCTCGTAGTAGTCGTCGATTTCCGGCATGTCCGGATTGGCGAAGATGTTGAGCAGACGCGACAGCTTGCTGCCGGACTTCAGCTGCAGCTTGCCGTCGACGAGCTCCCAGCCGCCCTTCCAGACTTCCTGGTTTTCCCACTGCTTCGGATAACCGATGCCGGGCTTGGATTCGACGTTGTTGAACCAGGCGTACTCGACGCCCTTGCGGTTGGTCCAGACGTTCTTGCACGTCACGGAACAGGTGTGGCAGCCAATGCACTTGTCGAGGTTGAAGACAAGGGCGAATTGTGCGCGAACTTTCATTCGTATCTCCTTGCGGAATGTTCGGTATTCAATCGGAGAGGACAGATACCCTGCCCTCTCCATGGGGTGTCAATATCAAGCTTAACGCGGACCAATGCCAGGCGGATTGAGTTTGGCTTCGCGCTCAGGTGTCAGCGGCCGCTCGAGCCAGTCGACATCCTTGTTCTCGATCTTGTGGACCACGACGAATTCATCGCGCTGCGTGCCGACCGTACCGTAGTAATTGAAACCGTAAGCCAGCTGGGCATAGCCGCCGATCATGTTAGTCGGCTTGACGACGATGCGTGTCACCGAGTTGAGAATGCCGCCGCGCTTGCCGGTGGTCGGCGAGCCGGGCACGTTCACAATCTTCTCCTGGGCGTGATACATCAGCGCCATGCCGCGCGGAACACGCTGCGAGACGACGACGCGGGCCACCGTGGCGCCATTGCCGTTAACCGCTTCGACCCAGTCATTGTCTTCCAGGCCGATGCTCTTGGCGTCATCCTCGGCGATCCAGAAGTACGGGCCGCCACGAAACAGGTTGAGCATGCGAAGGTTGTCCTGGTAAGTGGAGTGGATACCCCACTTCGAGTGCGGTGTGATCCAGTTGAGTACCAGGTGCGGCTTGGCCAGGACGGCTTTCGGCGTGGCTTCAATGGCTTTCATGTCGAGACCTGGGCGGAAGGCGCAGAAGCCTTCACCAAAGTCCAGCATCCACTCGTGATCCTGATAGAAATGGGCACGACCGGTCAGGGTGCGGAACGGAATGTGCTCATGGATGTTGGTGTAGCCGGCAGTGTAGGAAACCTTTTCCGACTCGATACCCGACCAGGTCGGTGCGGTGATGATCTTGCGCGGCTGAGCCTGGATGTCACGGAAGGTGATCTTGTCTTCATGACGACCGGCATACAGGTGGTGGTGATCGACGCCGGTCTTCTTCGACAGCGCGCTCCATGACTTGTGTGCCACTTCACCGTTGGTTTCCGGTGCCATGCGCAGCACCGCCTCACAGGCCGCAATATCGGCGGCAATACTCGGCATACCCTTGGAGATGCCCTCTTCGAGGATTTCGCCGTTGAGCGACTTCAGCTCGTCGTACTCCATCTCGGTGTTCCAGTCGATGCCCTTCACATTGTTGCCGAGCTTGACCAGCAGGGGGCCGATTGCGCAGAACTTCTTGTGCGTATTCGGGTAGTCGCGGGACACCACCTTGAATAGCGGCAAGGTCTTGCCGGGGACCGGCTCGCACTCACCGCGCTTCCAGTCCTTGACACCCATTGCCTGGGCCAGCTCGAACGGGGAGTCATGCTGCATCGGCAGGGCAACCACGTCCTTGCGGGTGCCGAGATGCTTTTCAGCCAGCTTGGAGAAAGTCTTGGCGATGTTCTGGAAGATCTGCCAGTCGGACTTCGATTCCCAGCCCGGGCTGACCGCCTCGGACAGCGGATGCACGAACGGATGCATGTCGGTGGTGTTGAGGTCGTGCTTCTCGTACCAGGTCGCCGTCGGCAGAACGATGTCGGAATAGGCGCCGGTGGAATTGAGACGGAAATTGATATCCACCATCAGATCGAGCTTGGCGGTGGGGCCATTCTCATGCCACTTGATTTCCTTGCAGGCACGGCCGTCGGTGCCTTCCTGCAACACGCCGTTCTGCGCGCCGATCAGATGCTTGAGGAAGTACTCATGGCCCTTGGCGGAACTGCCGAGCAGGTTGGAGCGCCAGACGAAGAGGTTGCGCACGAAGTTTTCCGGCGCGTCGATGTCCTCGCAGGCGAAGGCCAGCTTGCCCGACTTGAGCTGCTCGACCATGTGCTTGGCGATGCCGGCTTCGTCGGTGGCACCGGCCTTCTCGGCTTCGGCAACAACGTCGATCGGATTCTTGTTGAAGTGCGGTGCCGAAGGCAGCCAGCCGAGGCGCTGCGAGACGACATTGTAGTCGGCCAGCTGATAGCCCTTGTACGCACCCTTGGCATTGTCGGCGAGCAGGCCGTCGGCCGAGACTTTCTCGTAACGCCACTGGTCGGTCTGGAAGTACCAGAAGGTGGTCGAGTTCATGTGACGCGGCGGGCGATGCCAGTCGGTAGCGAAAGCGATCGGCGCCCAGCCGGCTTGCGGCCGCAGCTTTTCCTGGCCGACATAGTGGGCCCAGCCACCACCGCTTTGACCGACGCAACCGCACATGTGCAGCAGGTTCATGATCGCGCGGTACGACAGGTCGTTGTGGTACCAGTGGTTGATCGCGGCACCCATGATGACCATCGACTTGCCCTTGGTCTTCGCAGCGTTGTCGGCGAACTCGCGACCGGTGCGGATCAGGTCGGCACGTTTGACGCCGGTCACCTTCTCGGCCCACGCCGGGGTATAGGCAACCTTCTCATCTTCGTACGAATCGGAGACATTGCCGCCACCGAGGCCGCGGTCGATACCGTATTGGGCGACCTGCAGGTCGAACACGGAAGAGACCAGCGCTTCTTCACCGTTGGCCAGTTTGACCTTGAGCACCGGCACGTTGCGGTGGAGGAGGCCCGGCTCGCCTGCATTGAAGTGCGGGAAGCCAACCGAGACGACGTCGTCCTTGTGGTCGATACAGGTCAGTTCAGCAAGAATTTCTTCCTGGGTAGCCGCATTCTTCGGCAGCAGGTTCCACTTGCCGTCCTCGCCCCAACGGAAACCGACGGAGCCGTTCGGCACAACGAAGGCCTTGGTCTTCTCGTCATAGACGATGGTCTTCCACTCGGGGTTATTGCTCTCGCCGAGTGCGCCATCGAAGTCGGAGGCGCGCAACGTGCGATCGGAAGCATAGGCATCACCATGCTTGCGCAACAGGACCAGCATCGGCAGGTCGGTGTACTTGCGCGCGTATTCCTGGAAGTACGGATCCTGACGCTTGACGTGGAATTCTTTGAGCGCGACGTGGCCCATGGCCAGGAAAGCCGCTGCGTCAGTACCCTGCTTGACGGGCATCCAGAGATCAGCAAACTTGACGAACTCGGCGTAGTCCGGGGCCATCGAAACGACCTTGGCACCCTTGTAGCGAACTTCGGTCGCGAAGTGAGCATCCGGCGTGCGCGTCATCGGCAGGTTAGCGCCGCAAATGATCAGGTAGGTCGAGTTGTACCAGTCGGCCGATTCCGGCACGTCGGTCTGTTCGCCCCAGGTCTGCGGGCTGGCTGCCGGCAGATCGCAGTACCAGTCATAGAAGGAGCCGCAGGCGCCGCCGATCAGCGAGAGATAGCGTGAGCCGGCCGCGTAGGAAAGCATGGACATCGCAGGAATCGGCGAGAAACCGTAGATGCGGTCCGGGCCCCACTTCTTGATGGTGTAGATATTGGCCGCAGCGGCAATTTCGGTGACCTCATCCCAGTTGGTACGGACAAAGCCGCCCAGACCGCGCACGGCGGTGTACTGGATGCGCTTGGCGGGGTCGGCCTGGATGGCGCCCCAGGCTTCGACCGGGTCCTTGCCGTTCTTGCGCTCAGCACGGTAGAGGTCAAGCAAGCGGCCACGCACCAGCGGGTACTTGATGCGGTGCGGGCTATAAAGATACCAGGAGAACGATGCGCCACGCTGACAGCCACGCGGCTCATGATTAGGCAGATCGTCGCGGGTGCGCGGGTAGTCGGTCTGCTGCATTTCGAAGGCGACGAGTCCGCTCTTGACGAAGATTTTCCACGAGCAACCGCCCGTACAGTTCACGCCGTGCGTCGAACGCACAACCTTGTCATGACGCCAGCGGTTGCGATAGGCGTTTTCCCAGGTACGGTCTTCGTTGGTCACGATGCCGTGACCACCGGAGAAAGTGCTCTGGACACGTTCGAAAAACTTCAGTCTGTCGAGAAAATGACTCATCTCTTTCATGCTCCTCTTGTGTAACGGAGCCCGAGCGGGCTCCTGGTGAAACTGTCAGCCGTCCTTCGACGGATCGGGTTTGGATAAGTTCGAAATTACGGATTCTTGATGTAGGCGTTTTTGCGAAGATAGAACCACCAGTTGACGACCACACACACAGCATAGAACACGGCAAAGCCATACATCGCGTTCTCGGGGGTGCCCGCCTTGATCTGACCGCCAATAATAACCGGTGCGATGAAGGAACCATAAGCAGCGACAGCTGACGTCCAGCCAAGCACCGGACCGCGCTGATCCTGATCAAAGACGACACCGACAGTGCGGAAGGTCGAACCGTTGCCGATACCGGAAGCGGCAAACAGGAGTACGAACAGCGCCATGAAGGTGAAGAAGTACTGCTCCGGCGTGGCCGAGTGGTAAGCCTCGAACATCACATGGCCGGTTGCCGCAGAAGCGAGCACCAGCACCACGGAGATGATCTGGGTCACGATGGAGCCACCGACCTTGTCGGAAACCCAGCCGCCCACCGGACGGATCAGCGCGCCGACGAAGGGACCGATCCAGGCGAACATCAACGCAGACGGCCCGTTCGGGTTCTTTGCATGTACCCAGAGATTAGTCTCCGGATTAAGCACGTGAGTATTGCCGAAGATAACGGTGATCGACAGCGGTAGTGCCATCGAAAAACCGATGAAGGAACCGAAGGTCACGACATACAGCGCCGTCATTGACCAGGTGTGCTTGTTGCCGAAGATGGCGAATTGCTTGGTGAGATTCGCCTTCATCTCACCGGTGGCGGTGAACTTCATGGCGAACAGGGTACCGAACATCACCAGTGGCAACATGATCCACATGCCGTTACCCGCCAGCAGGCCGTTGCCGTAGGGCGCCGGCAGGTACAGGTACAGCGCAACCGCCGAGAGGACCAATGCCAGCACATAGAAGAAGAAAACCTTAAACAGGGCAGAAGCGGTCGAACCGATGTTGGGTGATACGGTTAGCAGATTATTCATGCCGAACCAGCCGAGAACGGCCAGCGGCACTAATAGCAACAACCAGACGAAGCCGGCGTTTTGTAGATAGGTCGGCGTGCCGGCAACGATCTTGCCCACCAGCGAGGCAGAGTCCTTGACGAGGGTGATCGGCTCGCCGCCGATGGCGCCGAACAGGCCAATGGTCATCACCAGCGGAATCAGAATCTGCATGGTCGTCACGCCGAAGTTACCGAGACCAGCATTCAGGCCCAGTGCGGTGCCTTGCAGGCGCTTTGGGAAGAAGGTGCTGATATTGGACATCGAGCAAGCAAAGTTGCCACCGCCGATACCGGAGAGCAGCGCCATCAACTGGAACATCCAGAGCGGCGTGCTCTTGTCTTGCAAGGCGATACCCGTACCGATGGCCGGAATCATCAGCAGCGCAGTAGTCAGCCAGACGGTATTGCGGCCGCCGCAAATGCGGATAAAGAATGATGCAGGTATACGTAGAGTGGCACCAGAGAGGCCCGAAATTGCCGCGATGGTGAACAGCTCGTCCGGCTTGAAGGGAAAGCCCGCATTCGACATCTGCACCGTGATGATGCCCCACATCAGCCAGATGGCGAAGCCGCAGAGCAGGCTGGGAATCGAGATCCAGAGGTTGCGGTTGGCGATGGCATTGCCAGTGGTCTCCCAGAAGGTTTTATCCTCCGGCCGCCAGTCGGCGATGTCACGACTTGATGTCATTTTGGGTGTGGGAGCCTTTGATTGACTACCAGCAGGGGATCTAACTGAAGATTGAGACGAGGTATTCATTGAATAAACTCCGGGGAATGTCTTATTCGAGGATGTCGGCAGGATGCTTGCCACTCATGTAATCCATCTTGCGCACTTCGGTCCAGTACATCCAGATCAAGGAAACCCAGACGACGCCATACATCAGCATGAAGCAGCTGGAGCGAATGCCGGTCCAGTCGACCAAGGCACCGAACATGATCGGCAGCAAGAAGCCTCCCATACCACCAGCGAGGCCGACGATGCCGGAAATCACGCCAATGTTATGGGGGTAATCGTCAGAGATGTATTTGAAGACCGAGGCCTTGCCAATCGCCCAGGCGACGCCCATGGCGAACATCAGTGCGGTGAACACCCAGACATTGAGACCCAGGTGGAAGCTCTGCGGGCCGGTGACGGTCTGCACGACCAGGCTGGTCTGCGGGTAGGAAAGGATAAACAGGCAGATCCAGGAGAACCACAACACCCACCAGGTGACACGCTGGGCACCGAATTTATCGGAGAAGTAGCCACCCAACGCACGCAGGACGCCACCGGGTAAAGAGAAGCAAGCGGCGAGGAAGGCGGCATCCTTGATGTCGAAGCCGTATTCGGCGACGTAGTACTTGGTCATCCACAGCGACAGCGCGACATAGCCGCCGAAAACGATGGAGTAATACTGACAGTACTTCCAGACCCTGGGGTCCTTCAAGGCAGCAAGTTGCTCGGTGACTGTGACCTTCGCACCCGCTTTGTGCGACGGGTCCTCGAAAGTAAATAGCCAGAACAGGATCAGGGTGCCGAGCATCACTGCGGCGTAGACCTGCGGCACGAACTGCCAGCCGTAGGCCAGCACCAGCGAGGGTGCCACCAGTTTGGTCACTGCTGCGCCCGAGTTACCGGCACCGAAGATGCCCATCGCCAAACCTTGCTGATTCTTCGGGAACCAGCGCGCACAGTAGGCGATACCAACAGTGAAGGAACCGCCGGCGATGCCGACAAACAAGCCGGTCACCAGGTAATGCCAGTATTCGGTGCCAAAGGAAATAAGGTAGATCGGGATGATGGTCGAAGCCATCAGGACGGCAAAAACGATACGACCACCAAACCGGTCGGTCAGCATGCCCAAAGGCAGACGGATCAGCGAACCGGTCAGCACCGGCATGGCCACCAGCAGGCCGAACTGCGTTTCATTGAGGCTGAGCGCCTTCTTGATCGGAATGCCAATAACGGCAAACATCATCCACACCATGAAGCAAACGGTGAATGCGATTGTGCTCATGGCGACGACTGACCACTGCTTCGTCTTTTGCGATGCCACGATGCTCCCCTTTACCAAAGTTATAAAGCTGACGGCAGCTTGCTTGCCTGCGTGCGGGTTTCCGCGATGTTCCGAAGTCTACGCAGGCCGCCAGAAGCGCACCATCCACCGCAGGGCGGGTTAGGCAAACTATTTCGAAGGGGGACTCCATCGGCAAAAAGGACTAGCGGAGTCGTCCGCACTAGTACTTTCGAACTAGTCATTTAACAAATGTGCTGCGGTCTCGCACCGACCACATCGCTGAAAGCCGCGCCAATGCTAGTTCTCCGGCACATACCTGCCAAGAAGCGCACCAATGCTCGCTCTCCAGCCAGTGACGCGTTCGGAGGAGCGACCACAAATGGAAACGCCGCTGCTTCATCCCGTTCGGATGTCGCAGCGGCGTCTCTTCCTGCAGATTCTCGTCAGGGCGTCAGGACGACCTTCACTGAACCATCCACAGCACTCTTATCGATGTAACCGATACCGTTCGGGTTGCTGGCGACAAACTTTTTCACCTCCGCATCGGAAGCGACTTCCTTCAAGGGCTGCGCCTTACCGGTAAATACCAGCTTGGCCCAATAGGCTTTGACTTGAGCCGCATCCTTGCCGGTTACTTTTTGGTAGAAAGTATCGCGCAAGGTGTTGCCATCAGGCAGATCGACACCGGTCAAATCGGACGACTTGCCCAGGAAGATGTTACTGACTTGATCAGCCGACAGGCTACCGCCGTGCTTGGGGTTGACGATCACAGCCACCGACTGGGCGAAGACGGGCAGCGCCGCGGCCAGGAGGAAACTGCCGAACATCCAGTATTTGAGTTTTTTCATGCTGGGCTCCTTGCGGCGATCAGAAAACGAAATCCAGCGTCACAGTGTACAGATTCACCGTATAGGCGCCCTGCGAGAAAGCAGTCGTCGTATTCGTGAATGTGCCACGGTTCAGCCCCGGCGCCATGCTGGGCTTGTAAGTGCGATCCCACTGTGCCTTCAGCGCCACGTTCTTGTAGACATCGTAGCGCGTACCAAGCGTCACCGTGTGCTGCTGGTTGTGGATGTTGACTCCCTCGTCGAACCGGTTGATGCCGTCAACCAGCAGCTGATACAACGGATACATCGGCGAACCAACCGCAGCAGGATTGACAGGCGGCGGATATTTGAGTGGCGGCTCCTTGGAGATCATCCGCGCATAGCCGACATACGGGGTGAATTTGCTGAGCCGGTAGCCGAGCAGCAGCGACCAGGCATCGACATCCTGAATCGCCGGGCCATCGCCACGGTCCTGGACATACTCGCCCTGCGCCAGCCATTTGCCGTCGTCGTAGATGTAGCCGAGATCGAGCAACGTGGTCCTGATATTGCGCACGTCGGCGTTCGGTACAGGAGACCCCACCAGATAACTGTAGCTGAACAGCTGGTCAAGCATATCGAAGTCACCACTATTCGAAGCGACCCTGTTCTTGTTGTAACCAAAGCGGAACGTCGACGTACCCTTCTCATAGGTCAGATTGATGTTCTTGTTGGCGCCCCTGATATCAATACTCTCCCAGCCAGGGTTGTTCTGGACCTTGGTCTTGAGGCGGCCACCGCTCACCTGCGCACTCAGCGTGCCACCAGCGACCTCGAACTTCGCGGCAACTTCGACACCGTCCATATGGGTGATCGGGTTGAGCATGTAGACTTCATAGGGCGGACGCACGTTGATCTGCGAATAGCCGACATTTCGAAAATCGGAAAGCATGAATACCGGCACCACAACGCGGCCGGCACGCACATACCAGTTGTCGTTGACCTGATATTTGAAGTTGGCCCACTCGAATTCAGGCCGATAGGAGTTGTCGGCGCGATGATCGGCGATCACCTGCACGGTGCCGGTAAGGCCGCTACCGAAGTTGGCGGTACCCTGCACGCCAAGCTTGGTGTCGACGCCGAACATGGTCGAGCCGCTATTGCCTGGGCCGTTCGGCTGGAGGATGCTGCCGCGATAGTCCGCCTCGCGCGTATCGCTATGCGTAGCACCCAGCGTGCCAAAACCACTGAAACCGTAAGTCACCTCGGCCAGTGCCGACTGAGCACCCAGCAGCCCTGCAAGGCCGAGGGCAGCGGCTATTACCTTTGTTTTCATGATTCATCCTTGGTAGAGTTGCGCATTTCGCTGGCTGGATCCTTCGGACATCGCCTAACCGTTCATGCGCACATCCCGAAAGATAAGGGAAATTCTTGCTCAGTGTCTAGTGAAAATCCAAGAAACCCTGCGAAACGTCGTACTCGCGAACACGCTAACCCATGTTTTCAGATCGCTGCGATTTCTTTTTCTACATGAATGGCATGACAAACATCTCCTCGGAGAGCTGACCCGACAGACTCATTAGACAAAAACGAACTTAGCTAGCGGCCATACGCCAGCGCCCAACGTTGCAGACGCTCTTCGGAAACCAGACCGGAAACGCTTTCCCGCTTGTGTGCGGCGTCAAAGAAATAGGTGCGCGGCAGCTCACCCCACCAGCGTCGATCAATCTCAAAACGCAGCTTCTCCGGCTGCGGATCGGCAAACACCCATTGCTCGGCAGCCCCCAAGCCCTGCCGTGTCGCAAAGCTCGCCAGATGAGCTGCCGGCACGTCCCCATCGGTGGATACCAGGACAATATCGAGCTTCGGATACTGCTTTTTCAACTCCCCGAGCGCCTTGAGTTCCTTTGGACAATGCGCGCAGTCAATCGACCAGAAGGTCAGAATGAAAGGACGATGGACGTGCGCGGCACGGATGGTCTGCAAGCTACCACTCTCGAACGGACGCACGCCGGCTTCGCCCCCCGCCCCAACATCGGCCCACACCAGACTCGCGACGAGCAAAAACAGCCACGGTAACAGACGCAGCCACTTCATTGGCTGGCCTCCAGTGGCCACAGGCGCAAACCTTCATCGGCGCTGTTCCAGGCCAGCCAAACCTTGCCCTGCCCACGGATGAGTTGCGGATAGTCTGCGGCATGCGCCGTTGTCGCCTGCGTCTCGGCAGTCGACCAGTGCGCGCCACGATCTCGCGAGATCATCGTCTGGATGCGCAACGCCTTGCCGTCGTATTCCTGCCAGGCGAGGAATACGCTGTTGCCATCGACCAGCAGGCTGGCATGGCCGGGCTGCCGCTCGACGTCACCGAAGGGCATGGCGGTGCCCGCCTGCACGCCGTCGATACGCCGATACCAGAGGCCGGCCTTGCCGGCGGCACCGGTGAACCAGGCGAGGTGGCGACTGCCCTGCGTATCGATCGCGAGATCGCCGCCGTGATGAGGGCAGCCATTGAGTTGCCAGTTATCGTCACTGGCGCGCACTGGCTCCGGGCGCTCCGCTTCGTCGAGACGTGCGATGGCAAAGTCGCGCAGCTGTGTGTTGTCCGGGCCATCGAAAACGTGACGCCAGAAGGCGACTAGCACGCCGTCATGATCGCGGGCAAGCGCGACCCGGCAGCATTCGCAGGAATGGTCAGCAAGCTTGCGATTCGCGGCGAAACGATTGCCGCCATCGCTTGATTCAGCCACATAGACGGCGGCGCCAACATAGGCTCGGCCTGCCTTCTGCGCCAGACTCAGGTCGCGCTTGTCGAGCCAGGCTAGAGCGACATGCCCCGCGTCGTCAGCGTTGATTGCCTCAAAACGATGGCTGATGACCTCGTGATTGTCATTGATGGTCAGCGGTTCAGCAAAGGTTTGCCCACCGTCGGGCGAACGGCTGAAGCGGATGTCACCGGTCATCGGTCCGGCAAGACCACGCGTCCAGGAAACATACATTGCGCGCTTGCGGATGAGCAGCTTGGGTCGGTTCTCGCCATCACCCAGAATCGCCTCTGCTTGCGGGTTCACGCGCACCGGTTCGCTGAAGCGGTGGCCAAGATCATCGGAGTGGCTGACGAGCAAAAAGCCGTCTTTCGTTACCAGACGCCACAGACGACCGGTGTCATCGAAGGCGACAGCGACCGCCAGCGAAGGCTTGGCGAGGATCGTCTGCCAAGTTTTCATACGCTTCTGCGCAGCGGCATCCGGCGATCGGGTGGCCGTTGGTGGCGACGATTCAGCATGCGCTGCACTCGCAGCCGTCAGCAAGAAAATGGCAGCAGAGAATACGGCGACGAACTTGCGTTCAAAAATCATTCCGCGATTCCATTCAATACCTGAGTACCAGTTCCGCAAAGAAGGCACGGCCTTGCGCACGAGCTGACTGGTAGTAGCGGCGATCGCCGAGGTTGCTGCCAGACAGCGAAATACTGGCGTTCTCATTGATCCTGAAGGCGACCTTGGCATCGGTGACAAAGTAGGGATCATAGCCGCCGTAGACGCCATTGATCACGTCCTTGTTTTCCTCATTGTTGTACACCTTGCCGACATAATGCCCACCCAGCGTACCGCTCCACGCGCCGTAGCTGCCTTCGATGCCGATATTGGCCATGCGTCGTGGTGTGGCAGTCATGATCTTGCCGACAGTCAGCGGCTTGGCGAAATTCTCGGTGATCTTCGGATCATTGAGGGTGACGTTGACATAGGCCGTGATGCCCTTCACCAGCGGATGACGCGCTTCGAGTTCGAGGCCACGGACGCGGGCCTTGCCGGCGTTCTCGACACCCTGTGCCATCAACGCGTCGGACTGCGTGCGATAGATCAGGTCCTTGAGCTTGTTTTCGAAGACGGTGGCGCGCAGCAGCGTACCGCTTTGCAAGCGTTGCTCAACGCCGAGCTCCCAGGACGTAACGGTCTCAGGCTTGAGACCGGGATTCGGCGTGAAGGTATAGCCCGTGGTTGGCGTCCACCAACCGAAGGTATCGCGCAGATTGGGTGTGTGGAACGAAGTGCCGAGTGAGCCACGTACGGTGGTCACGTGCTGCGGACGCCAGACGAGTGAAAGCTTGGGGCTGAAGTGCGATTGCTTGCGCGCATCGAAGTCGTTGCGGTAGGCGCCCGGTGCTTCGACCTGTTCGATGTAGCCCTGTGTGGACCACTTGTCGTAGCGCCCGCCGACGTAGGCCGTGAGCTTGTCGTCGAGTCGAATCTCGTCCTGGGCATAGAACGAATAAGTCGTATCCTCGCCTGCGGTGCGGTTCTTGATCGGACCGAGTGCACCGGCATCGCGCCAGTCACCGATCGCGTAGGTCACCGTATCGATCGTGCGCTTCACCGTCGACAAGCCGACGACGAGTTTCTGGCTGACAGACAGCGGCAGGCTGCCCTGCAGGGAACCGGATAGTTCGCTGCTCGGCCGCAACATGCGACTGGCGGCACCACCGTTGGCCAGGGTGGCACCGGAACCCAACACGATGTAGTTGTTGTAGAGCGGCAGGTCGGCAAAGCCGAGTGTTGCCTTGAAACTGGCGCCGTTCTCCAGACGCTTCTCGTATTCGGCCGAATAGCGGCTGTGTTCCTTGATCTCGGCATCCGGGCCGGTGAGGAACTGCGCCTCCCTGACGGCGAGTTTCGCACCGTTGGGTAGGGTGACATTGGTGACATTGCCGCTGCTGAGCGGCGCACCCGTCGCAGTGCTCAGATAGCTGTTGTAGTGGTTGCGGCCGGTGCTCGTGTACAGAAATTGTGAAGCACCGACGATCAACTGTGCATCGCCGGGCAGATCAAGATACAGCTTGGCGCCGATATTCTCTGAGGTCCAGCCGGCCTTGCCCTTGTCACCAACGAGATACTTAGTGTTGCCACTGGCATCGGTGGTGCGCGTTGCGCCGCTGACCGGCGTACCGCCGCTGCCGCTCGTACCAAGAAGGACTTCGTCCTTGACGAAGCCGTCGCTGCGCTTGTAGCCATAGTCGAGCACGACGGCTACAGTGGGGCCGAAACGATCCTGATAGACAACGCTGCCGGTGCTGAAATCATTGCTACCCATACCACCGCGCACGGTGACTGCGCGTTTCGTCGGCGCCTTGGTGATGATGTTGATGACACCACCCATCGCACTGCCGCCGTAGAGTGAAGAGAAAGGACCCGGTACAACCTCGATACGGTCGATGGTCTCCGCCGGCACCGATTCCCAGGTGACGGTGCCGATGTAGGGATCGTTGAGCGTCTGGCCGTCGACGAGCACCAGCGTGCGCGAGGCATCCGGGATGCCGCGCAGCATGATGTGCGTCCCCATCACGCTCGGCTCATGCCCGCCGGGACGCGAAGCATAAGCACCGGGGACATGGGTGAGTGCCTCATCAGCCGACTGAATGTTGCGTTCCTCAATCTGCCGCGCATCAACGATGCTCACCGTCGCCGGCGCATCGGCGGTACTTTTGGCGGACTTGGTGGCGGTTACGACAATTTCCTGCACATGTTCGGCATGCGCGCTCACTACACAGGCGACGGCCAGCGACATGGCCGAAAAACGAAATAGCTTCTTCATTCTGAATTTATCTTTGGAATCAACAGGGGACGAAAGCATTACCACCCAGCACCTACGCACATGACATGCGCAACCCATCGACATTGCCAATTTATTGATTTTCATCAATAAATTGGCAACTGGTAAACGCAGAATTATAAAACGGAGTCGCCATGAGAGCGGCGCGACAAATTGTCGCAGGGCATGGCTTGACAGGGTTTTTGCGTAGGCTGGTGGCGGCGCGGCGCCTCTTCAACTCTCGACCTTGCCCGTCAGCCCATTCTCGACGGCATACACTGCCGCCTGCACGCGTGAGAGTAGATTGAGTTTCTTGAGAATGTTCTGAACGTGGATCTTCACCGTGCTTTCGGCGAGATCGAGACTACGGGCGATTTCCTTGTTGCTCGCGCCGCGCGCCAAAAAGCCGAGGATTTCACGCTCACGCGGGGAAAGACGCTCCTTGTCAGCAACCGCCACGGGGATCTCTTGCGGCGCCCTGACGCTCTTCATCAGCTTGCTGGTCATCTGCGGCGACATCACGGAATCACCGTCAACAGCACTGCGGATGGCATTGACGAGAAAGTCCGTCTCGATATTTTTGAGCAAATATCCATGTGCACCCGCACGCAGTGCCTGGAGCAAATCTTCGACGTCTTCTGAAACTGTCAGCATCAGGATGCGTGCCTGTGGTGCCTCGTCGGCAACAAGGCTGACGGCTTCGCGACCAGTGATGCCGGGCATGTGGATGTCGAGTAGCACCACGTCGGGTTGCAGTATCTTGGCGCGCTTGACGCCTTCGAGGGCATCGCCGGCTTCACCAACCACCTCGAAGCCCGGTTGACGCTGCAACAGCGCCTTGATGCCGCTACGAAACAGCGTGTGATCATCGATCAGCAACACGCGGATATTTGTTTCTTTTGTCATCATATGTCCGGTCTCAAGCCGAGTCGCGTGGCAGTCCCAGCGTCACCGTCGTACCCTCACCCGGCACGGATTCTATTTTGAACTGCCCACCGATGCGGTGGGCGCGCTCGCGCATGATCTTGATGCCGACATGAACGTCACCATCATCGGAGGCGGCCTGTGCATCAAAGCCACATCCGTTGTCGCGCACGGCAATCAAGCATTCATCATTGCGCTCGATCGTGACCTTCACCTGCGTCGCCCGGGCGTGTTTTCGCACGTTGGAAAGCGCTTCCTGAACGATGTGCAGAATCTGGATGGCGTTCTGTGCCGGCGTCTCGCGCCCCTCGCCGAGCCGCGCCAGTTCGGTGGTGATGCCGGTCTGGCCTTCGAATTTCTCCAGCGCACTGGCAATGGCACTTTCAACATTGCCCGCCTCGATACGGGTACGAAAGTGCACCAGCAACTCGCGCACATCGTCGTAGCTTTCCTGGATGCCTTCGCGAATGCGTGCCAGTTCGTCCTGAGCCTCCTGCATATCCTCGCGGCGCAGCGAGTCCTGCAGCATCTGCGCCTGGATATTGAGAAAGGCGAGCGACTGAGCGATGCTGTCGTGCAACTCTTCGGCGAGCAGATTGCGCTCCTCAGAAACCGCCATTTCCTTTTCACGCTCGACGAGGCGCTGGTTTTCGATGGCAACACCAAGATGCTGACCCACGGTTTCCAGCAGACGCACTTCGTTGTCGCGCAGCGAGCGCGAACTATAGAAGAAGAGGTTGAAGACACCGAGAATCTGATTCTTCGAAGAAATCGGAATTGCCACCATCGAAACAAAACCCTCGCGGTCGCGGCAAGCCATCGCCGCATCGATTGCTGGCTTCTGTACAAGCTGCGAGGATACCGCTCGGCCGTTTTCGGCGGCACCGCCGCACAGGCAGGTGCCCACGGGCATACAACCTTCACAGCGCAGAAATTCCTCTGACATGTTGCGATGAACGCCGATGCGCATCTGCTCGCCACCCTCCTCGACGAAGCGCACGAGACCAGCCTGCGCATCGAGCAGTTGCATGACCTTGTCGAGCACTTCGTAGCAAGCGATATCGCGCGGCACAGGCACACTGAGATAAGCGGCCACTTCGTAAAGCAGTGTCAGCTCACGGTGCTTATTCTCAATGTCACGCGTTTTTTCCTCGACGCGTTGTTCGAGCTTGCCGTAGATGTCTTCCAGGCGGTCGGCCATGCTATTGAAGCCACGACCGAGTTCGCCGAACTCGTCATTGCGTCGAACCGGCAAACGCACGCGGAAGTCAGCTTCGCTCATGCGACGGATACCATCACGCATCTCTTCGAGCGGCCGGATCACCATGACGAAGAAGAAACCGATCAGCAGCGTGGTGCCAATCAGTGCCAGCACGATCAAACCGGTCTGCACCAGGCGCAGCCAGGTGGCACTGCGGGTGCCGCTGACTTCGACGGCAGCGACCAGCTGATTCACGTGTGAAACGAACTGCTCAACCGTCTCACGAAACTGCACGAGTTGCGCAACCCGCTGAGTCTGCGGCATGCGTTGCATGTCCTCAATGCGGGGCAGCATCTCCTGATTCCATTCGAATCGCATCTGCTTTAGCAGACGATCAATTTCCGGCTCATTTTTGGGCAGGGACAAGGGACGATGAGGATCACCCTGTTCCAGATTGCGCATGATGTGCTCGAAGACAGTAACCTCTCCGGCAATAGCGGCCTGCATGGCCGTCTCCTCCTCGGTGGTCTGCACCTGGCGAGACAGCAGAAAGACGATGCGATAGGTACGCATGCGCTGGCTGCCCGCGTCATTGATGGCCGCCGCGTTGCCTACCAGCTGCCAGGACAGATACAGGGTCAAGCCGATAGCGATCAGCGCGACGAGAAAGAAGGCCACCAGGATGCCGATAATCTTGGCGCTGAGCTTTTGCAGAAACATGAGAGATGAATGACTCGGTAGTCAGTCCGGGCGAGTGACTTCGATGGGACAGGTTGCAGAGTTTATCAGGGGCAACGCTTCAGTCCGTGGTCCGCGTGCTTTGCCCGCCTACTTCCGCAAGCAAGGCCTCGATGGCCGGTGCCAGCCCTGAATCCGAAATATCGATGCGGCCCAGCACCTGACTGCGTATATTCCCTTCGCGATCAAGCAAGAAGTTCGCGGGTAGCGCGCGTATCTGCCACGCCTTGTACGCGATGCTATTACGGTCCTGGAGGATCACGAAAGACATGCCGTTGGGCAGAATAGTCTTGGTGAAGGACTGGACGCGTCGTTGTGATTCGCCGAGGTTCACCGCGACGATCTCGAAGCCACGCTCGCCATACTTCTGGCGCAACTTCTCCAGATCTGGCATCTCCTCGCGGCAAGCCTCACACCAGCTTGCCCAGAAATTGACGAGTACCACCTTACCGCGAAATTCAGACAACTCGCGCGGAACACCGTGCCAGTCACGCAACGTCAGTTGCGGTGCAGACATGGCTTGCCCTGCTGCCGTTAAGGCAGCAAAGCCGCTCGCGCCAGCCGGCCCTGCGGCCAACGCCATGAGCAGGCACAAGCGCAGGACAACACGCATCAAACGGTGATTTCACGGGCGCTGATGGCGTACTTGAAATGGGCCGGATCAAGCGGATCGAGGCGACCATCGGCCGTTTCGCCGTTCGGATACATCAGGAAGCCGATCTTGCTCATGGGGCCAAGCGCCGAACCCGGCAGTTCAAGATCGTGGCCGTAGTTGTAGGCCATCCAGTTCATTTCCCAGTTGCCGAACAACTCGTCACGGACCGCTATGACGCGCGGATCGCTGGCAGGCAAGCCACCCTTTTCCTCTTCCAGCATCACCTTGCGGACGTCAGCCGGATCAACGGGAATCCAGCCGTAACCCGGTACATGGAATTCGGCACGGCAGTGTTGCGCACGGGTGATGTCGCCACCGGCCTTGCCCAGACTCTTGCGGCCGCGCGCTGATGCCGCTGTGCGGATGCCATACACATCGCGTGCCGGAATACCGACGGCACGCGCCAGAGCAACAAATACGGCGCTAATGTCAGCGCACTTGCCGCCCATATGGCCGGACTCGAGCATATATCCGACATTGCCGATGCCACAACCAGCCGTCTTGGCATCGCGGAAAGTATTGTCGACCACCCAATCATAGATGGCCTTACCACGACTCAGCTGATCGGCATCCTTCGGCAAGTTGCGCATGATCTCGATTGCCTTGTCGCGCACGATGCCATCAGTCGACAGCAATTCGGTGGGCGCAAGCCAGAGCGCGGCTTGCGCCTGTGTCAGTGGCGGCGACGTACCGGGAGTACCGAGAGAAACGTGACGATCGCGCGTCTCAATCTGACTGACAACCGTCAAAGTCCGAATGCCCGCATCACCTGTCTGCCACTCGGCACAGAGCATGGCGGTGTTGTAGCGTGAATCGTGCTCGGTACGCAGTGTCGCACCGACGCCTGCGCTGGTTGTTGACAGGGTCCGCTGGTAATCGGTGTTCTCGGCGAGCGGCAACGGCAGCCAAGCCCGTGTAACGCCCTTGGGGAAGTCGATGTTCACCTGTGTAGTGACTTCGTAGCGGCGCCAAGCACCTGCGGCGGGCAAGGTCGCGGCGTGCGCCGAAGAAGTGAACGGAGAAAACCGGCCAAACGGCAGAACGACAGCGCCTGCCGCCGCAGCCTTGAGAAACTGACGGCGATGCATATAAACCTCCAGAAACCAGGTCATCCTGAGCACATGCGGAAGCAAGCACTAACTGCTCACAATATCCGCGCCCGGCCTTTTCCTGTGATTGTTTCAAACGTAATGCGTCGGTCACATGTCGGCCCTGCCAACACGCAGAACCCTGGGACCAAGAACGCAAGCGCGCATTTTACTCCGACGAAACACCGTCTCAGCGACAGCGCAGAAAGAAAGGCACGATTCGCAATCGATGCGTCGGGCACCGTGCAAAACGCCAACGGCACCAGCATCAACACCAGCAAAATTGCGTACTCACCAAAAATAGGCACGAAAAAAAACCGCCAGACATTGATCTGGCGGTTTTTTCCGAGCGCTGCAGTACAGCTTAGCGCTTCGAGAATTGCTTGCGGCGACGTGCCTTGTGGAAGCCAACCTTCTTGCGTTCGACTTCGCGGGAGTCGCGGGTAACGAAACCAGCCTGGGACAAAGCAGGCTTGAGCGTCTCGTCGTAGTCGATCAGGGCACGCGTGATGCCATGGCGAACTGCGCCGGCTTGACCAGACTCGCCACCACCGATGACATTCACCATGATGTCGAAGGTGCTGATGTGCTCGGTGAGTTCCAGCGGCTGACGCACGACCATGCGGCCGGTTTCGCGCGAGAAGAACTCGTCGAGCGGCTTGTCATTGACGACGATCTTGCCGGTGCCCTTCTTGATGAAGACACGTGCAACCGCAGTCTTGCGGCGGCCAGTTCCGTAGTTGTAATTCACTGCCATGGTTTTTCCTGACTCTATCTCTTAGACAACCAGCGTTTTGGGTTGCTGCGCGGTATGGGGATGCTCGGAACCAGCGTAGCACTTCATTTTCTTGAGCATCGCGTAGCCCAGTGGGCCCTTCGGCAGCATGCCCTTGACCGCCTTTTCCAGGATGCGGCCGGGGAAACGCTGCTGCAACTTGGTGAAGTTGGTTTCGTTGATGCCGCCCGGATAGCCGGTGTGGCGATAGTACTTCTTGTCTTCGGACTTGTTGCCGGTGACGCGCAGCTTTTCAACGTTGACCACGACGATGTAATCGCCGGTATCGACGTGCGGCGTGTAGATGGCCTTGTGCTTGCCCCGCAGGCGGTGTGCGATCGCAGCAGCCAGACGGCCGAGCACCTTGTCCGTCGCATCGACGACAACCCAGTCGTGCTGGACCTCTTGCGGCTTCGCGGAAAATGTCTTCATTCTGGTGTTCCTTGCGTGCTTCGATAACCCGGACGGCGCAAAGGGATGGAATGGATGGAATCCGTCCATGCGCTTCTTGGAAAGCCGAGCATTCTAACCAATCGCCAGCGGCTCTGTCAAACGACAATTGTCGCGCTTGCGCGACGAGCCGCCACCATGCGCGCTTCCGCCCGACAAATACCGGTCGAAGCACGTCATGGATGCTCAGAATTCCCCGAGCGCTCCGGCGCGCATGATCTTGTCGATCGCGTCGCGCACCAGGATGGAATTCTCGCGCATCTTGCCGGTGATCTTGTTCGGGTTCGGACTGGCGTCGAGCCAGCGCACGTCCCAGTCCAGGGTCATGACCCAGATCTTCTTGTAGGCGTCTTCGACCACGGCGACGCGACAGGGCAGGAAGATGGCGAACTCGAGGCTGTAATCGAGGATCTCGCGCGCCACCATCGCGTCGCAGAAGCTGAAGAACTCGACACGTGGCGTGTCTTGTTTGCCGGTGATGGCGACGATGTCCTTCCACAGGGGATTGTGGCCGACGAACTTGAAGTTGATCTCGTTGGCCTTGACCTTCATCGCCTCGACGACTTCGTCATATTTGAGGCCGTCCTTGGCCTGATACTTGACCGCCATCATCGCGATCATGTCGCGCAGCGAGAACGGGTTGACCGCCATCATGCTGGACACGGCGTTGGCGCGGGCCTCCGCGCTGATCGAGGGATGCACGGTGTTGGGCACGTGCTCTTCGGCGGGACGGGTGGGCGGAAACTGGATGTTGTACGGCAGCGGCGTCGTCTGCCGCAGATCCTGCGAGGGCAGCTTGCTCGGCGACTTGTCCTGCTTGATCGGTTCGTCGGCGCGCGCGCTCAGGACAAAGGCAGCGAAGAGCGCGGGAAGCAGTGTTGCGATGTTCCGCAGCATGGGAATCATCCTCCAAAAGGCGGTGAAACGGGGAAGGCGAACGCCCTCCCCGTTCTTGCGGTGATACGGACGATCGCCTTACTTCTTGGCGGTGTCAGCGACGGCGCCAGCGCCGGCCTTGGCGGCATCGGCACCGGCCTTGGCCATATCACCACTGGCCTTTGCACCCGACTTGGCCATGTCACCGCTGGCCTTCGCGCCGGCGCTGGCCGTCTTGGTTGCCGCCTTGGTGGTGGTCTTGGTGGTCGACACCATCGCCTTGTTCATGTCCGCGGTCATCTTCGGCATGGCGGTCATCGCCTGGGCCATCGCGTTCATCATCTGCACCATCAGCGCCGGATTCATCATCTTCATCATGGCGTCCATCATCTGCGGATTGGTCATCATGCCCACCCACTGATTCATCATTTCGGGCGACATCATCTGCATCATGCTGTTGATCATCTTCGGATCGGTCATGGCCACCATGAAGGGCGTCCACAACTTCGGATCCATCATGGCCATCATGCTGTTCATCAGCTTGGGATCGGTCATCGCGGTGACAAAGGGCATCCATACTTTCGGCTCGACCATCGCCATCATGGAGTTCATGAATTTGGGGTCGGTCATCGCGGTGACAAACGGCATCCACACCTTGGGATCGACCACCGCCATCATCGAGTTAATCATCTTCGGATCGGTCATCGCGGTGATGAAGGGCGTCCACACCTTCGGGTCACCCATGGCAATCATCGAGTTGATCATCTTCGGATCGGTCATGACGTTGATCCACGGCGTCCACATCTTCGGGTCG
>CAZAOQ010000019.1:0-24295 GCA_964486795.1 uncultured Rhodocyclaceae bacterium | reverse complement strand
AACCGCTTGCGCAAGCAGTACTTGATTTTCGCGCTGCTGAAAAACCAGGCCCGCAAAGGCGAGAGCATTTTTGGCGAAGGTACGCTGGAAGTGTTGCCGGACGGCTTTGGGTTCTTGCGTTCGCCAGATACCTCTTATCTGGCTGGGCCGGATGATATTTATGTCAGCCCCAGCCAGATTCGTCGCTTCAACCTGCACACCGGTGATTCGATTGAGGGTGAAATCCGCACGCCTAAAGAAGGTGAGCGCTATTTCGCGCTGGTCAAGGTGGACAAGGTTAACGGCGACGCGCCGGAGAACTCCAAGCACAAGATTCTGTTCGAGAATCTGACGCCATTGTTTCCGTCCGAGCCATTGCGCCTGGAGCGCAATATCAATGCTGAAGAGAACAAGACTGGTCGGGTAATTGACATCATTGCGCCGATTGGTAAGGGTCAGCGCGGTTTGCTGGTTGCGCCGCCGAAATCCGGTAAAACCGTGATGTTGCAGCATATCGCTCACTCCATCGCGGAAAACCATCCAGACGTTTCATTGATTGTGTTGTTGATTGATGAGCGTCCGGAAGAGGTGACCGAGATGCAGCGCTCCGTTAAGGGCGAAGTGGTCAGTTCTACTTTCGATGAACCAGCTGCGCGCCATGTTCAGGTTGCCGAAATGGTGATCGAAAAGGCCAAGCGCCTGGTTGAGCACAAGAAAGACGTGGTGATTCTGCTCGATTCGATTACCCGTCTGGCACGTGCTTACAACACCGTGGTACCCGCTTCCGGCAAGGTGCTGACCGGTGGTGTGGATGCCAACGCGCTGCAGCGGCCAAAACGTTTCTTCGGTGCTGCACGTAATATCGAAGAGGGTGGTTCGCTGACCATCATCGCCACAGCGTTGATCGACACCGGTTCGCGTATGGATGATGTGATTTACGAAGAGTTCAAGGGTACCGGCAACATGGAGATCCACCTGGATCGCCGCATGGCTGAAAAGCGCGTCTATCCGGCGATCAACGTCAACCGTTCCGGCACGCGTCGCGAAGAACTGTTGCTGAAACCCGACGTACTCCAGAAGATGTGGGTGCTACGCAAACTGCTCTACAACATGGACGACATGGAAGCGATGGAATTCCTCCTCGACAAGATCAAAGCCACCAAGAACAACGGTGAATTCTTCGACTCCATGCGGCGCGGCTAAGCATCAACGCGAGAAGGCCACATGCCGCCAGGCATTGCAATCCCGCAGAATTTCCCGGATAATCGCGATTTTTCCGCGCCTGTGGCCTCGCACTACGCTGCAAACAACGCGAGAGTACGCGGATACGCGAACCAACATTCAATACAAGGATTCATCATGAAAGAGACTGGCCACCCGAACTACGTCGAAATCGGCGTCACCTGCAGCTGCGGCAACAACTTCACGACCCGCTCGACAAGCGGCAAGCCGCTGCACGTCGAAGTCTGCTCCGAATGCCATCCGTTCTACACCGGCAAGCAGAAGATCGTCGATACCGCCGGTCGTGTCGAACGCTTCAACAAGAAGTTTGGTAGCGTCCAGCGCGTTGCCTAAAGCTTCGGGCCTCGGGCTTCGGCTTCAGGCTGCGCCTCGCGGCGCACAGACAAAGGCAGCTGCGGCTGCCTTTTTTGTTTCTGCCGCCCTCTCTGTGTCCTGCCTCCCGCTCCCCGCGATAACTTTTACCTTCACATAAACTGTCTGGTCTTCATGCGGCTACCCCGCCTTTCCCTCCTGCCGCCCTGGTACGGACTGACACTGGCCGCAATCTGCGGACTCTATCTGCTGGCCGGGCTGTTCGGTCACGACCCGTGGAAGAACGACGATGCAATCCACTTTGGCATCGCCTGGAGCCTCCTTCAGGGCCATGACGGACTGGTTCCGCAACTCGGCGGCAGCCCTTGGCTGGAAACACCGCCGCTCTACTACTGGCTCGCCGCGACACTCGGCCGCGTGCTCGGTGACGCAGGGCTGGGCCTCCTGCCCCTGCACGCAGCGATACGCCTGGCCTCGGGCCTGTGCGGTGCGCTGATGCTCGGGCTGCTTGTTTTTGCCGGGCGCACTCTCCACGAAGTCAGCAAGCAAGACCCAGCCAACGCCGAAACCGGACGCCTGGCCGGTAACGCCGCCGCCTTGATTGCCATCGGCTGTCTCGGCCTGCTCATCCCCATCCACGACACCCAGCCGCTCATCGGGCTGCTCGCCGGTAGCGCCGCCACTTATGCCGGGCTCGCGCTGATACTCAACCGGCCATTCACCGGCGGGGCGCTGGCGGGTTTCGGCCTAGGCTTCGGCTTTCTCACCAGTGGCATGCCGGCCCTGCTCAATCTCGCCCCGCTCATCATCCTGCTGCCGCTCAATCGCCACTGGCGCAGCCCAAGCGCCCTGCGTGGCCTGCTCACCGCCGCATTGATCGGCACCCTGCTCTGCGCCACCTGGCCCATGCTGCTATGGACGCAACACCCCGACCAACTCAACCTCTGGTGGGAGCACGCCCTAGCCAGCATGCACTATCAAAGCGAGTGGTGGCGTGCGCTTCCCCACTTCGCCGAACTACTCTCTTGGTTTGCCTGGCCTGCGCTGCCGCTCGCTTTCTGGGCGCTCTGGCTCAAGCGGCGCCACCTGGCCCAGCCGCTCATCGCGCTACCGCTCACGGGCACACTACTCAGCTTCATCGCGCTGCTGTTTTACGGCGAGCCGCGTCCACTGCCCGCACTGGCGTTACTGGTGCCACTGACGCTCCAGGCAGCGAGCAGCGCCCACATGCTGCGCCGGGGTGCGGCGAATGCCTTCGACTGGTTCGGCATGATGACCTTCAGCATCCTCGCGGGCCTCGTCTGGCTCGGCAGCATCGCCATGACGGCCGGTGTACCCGTGAAGATTGCGAACAATATTGCCCGACTGGTGCCGGGCTTCGTCACCCAGTTTTCCTGGCCGGCCTACGTGCTGGCCAGCCTTCTCACCCTCGCCTGGCTCTGGCTGATCTTCGCCGGCTCACGCTCGCCATGGCGCGGTGTCAGCCACTGGGCAGGCGGCGTCACACTGATGTGGGTGCTACTGACGACACTCTGGCTGCCTTGGATCGACTACGGTAAGAGCTATCGTGGCGTGGCCGAATCATTGCATCAAGCCATCCCGGCGAATGTCACCTGCATCGCCGGACGCGACCTTGGTAGCGCACAGAAAGTATCGCTGGAATATTTTTCTGGCATCCGGACGATCGCCGCCGGCACACCAGCCGGCCACGCCTGCCCGCTGCTGCTGGAACAGGGCTCGGAACAAGCCGAAAAGACACCGCGCCACTGGCGCAAAATCTGGGAAGGCCACCGCCCGGGCGACCGCAGCGAGCGGCTGCGCTTGTTTCTGCGTGATTAGTCCTGCGTGATTAGTCATCACGCAGGAACGTCGCTACACCAGCAAGCAAGCGGTATTGCAGCGACCAGAAACCGGCGCGCCGCTCACCATGCACTCACCATGAAATTACAGCTTGATGAAGTTCTCGCGGTAGTACTTCATTTCCTCGATGGACTCATAGATATCAGCCAACGCGGTATGCTTGCCGGTCTTCACGACGCCCTTGGCCAATTCCGGCTTCCAGCGCTTACATAGTTCCTTGAGCGTGCTGACATCGAGATTGCGATAGTGGAAATACCCCTCCAGCTTCGGCATATAGCGCGCCATGAAGCGCCGGTCCTGGCAGATCGAGTTGCCGCACATCGGCGAGATACGCGCCGGCACGTATTGTTTGAGGAAGGCGATGCACGCCTCCTCAACCTCGGCTTCGGACAGCGTCGAAGCCTTGACCTTTTCGATCAGGCCGGAGCGTCCGTGAGTGTTTTTATTCCATTCGTCCATGGCGTCGAGCGCTGCATCGGACTGATGCACCACCCACGCCGGACTCTCGGCGACGGTGTTGAGCTGCGAGTCGGTCACGACCATCGCGATTTCGATGATGCGATCACCGTCGGGATTAAGTCCGGTCATTTCCATGTCGAGCCAGACGAGAGCATTTTGATCTTGTGCCATAAATTTACGCCGCAGCCTTCTGATGTTCACGATAAGGTTCGTATTTTGTCATAGTTACCAAGCCCGCCGCCAAATGACCTCCACGCTGACCTCCACGCTGACCTCCACGCTGACCTCCACACTGACCGCCACGCAATTGACTTCCTCGCACTTCACCCTGATCTTCCTCATCGCTGTTGGCCTCAGCCTGATGCTCCACATCTGGCTGGCTATGCGCCAACTGCGCCACGTCGCGGCCCACCGCAGCACGGTGCCCAAGGAATTCGCCGGACGCATCGAACTTGCCGAACACCACAAAGCGGCCGACTACACCTGTGCCAAAGCGCGACTTTCCATCGTCAGTCTACTCATCGGCACCGCCGTGCTGCTCGCCTTCACCAGCGGCGGCCTGCTCCAGCGCATTGCCGAACAGTGCGCGAACACCTTCCCGGAAGCCGGCTACCTATATGGCCTGAGCCTCATCGGTGGCGTCATCTTCATCAGCTTCCTGATCGACCTGCCCCTGGATCTCTACCGCACCTTCGTACTGGAGGCCCGCTTCGGCTTCAACAAGCTGACCCTGCCGCTCTATCTCGCTGACCTCGTCAAACAAGGCGCACTCGCCATCCTCATCGGCGCGCCGCTGCTGCTGGCCATCCTCTGGGTCATGAACCAAATGGGCAACCTCTGGTGGCTGTATGCCTGGCTCTTCTGGATGACCTTCAACCTGCTCGCCCTGCTGCTCTACCCGACGCTGATTGCACCGCTATTCAACAAATTTGTGCCGCTCGACAATGCCGAACTCAAGGCACGCATCGAAGCACTGCTGACCCGCTGCGGCTTCCGTTCGAGCGGCCTCTTCGTCATGGACGGCTCGAAGCGCTCATCACACGGCAACGCCTACTTCACCGGCTTCGGCGCCGCCAAGCGCATCGTCTTCTACGACACCTTGCTGGAGCGTCTCACGCCACCAGAAATCGACGCCGTGCTGGCGCATGAACTGGGCCACTACCGGCATCGCCATGTCTGGAAGCGCATCGCCCTGCTCGGCATACTCACCCTGCTGTTCTTCGCCGCCCTCGGCGTACTCATGGGACAAGACTGGTTCTACGCCGGCCTTGGCGTCACGCCACCGACGCTGATGACACCGGGCACCACCGCACTCGCGCTGCTCCTCTTCTTCCTTGTCCTGCCGAGCTTCACCTTCCTGCTCTCGCCGCTGATGTCACAACTCTCGCGCCGCCACGAATACGAAGCGGACGCCTACGCAGCCAGCCAGACCGCCGCGAACGACCTCATCAACGCACTGGTCAAACTCTACCGCGACAACGCCGCCACACTGACGCCTGATCCGCTGCATTCCCTGTTCCACGACACGCACCCACCCGCCGGACTGCGCATCGCCCATCTCAAATCGCTGCCGACACGATGAGCAGCCTGCTACTAGGAAGAATCGTCGCCGCCTTCGGTCGGCAATACGAAATCGAACTCGACGACGGCAACCGCATCACCGGCTACCCACCCGGCAAAAAGAGCATCTTCGCCTGCGGCGACCGCGTCGAGCTCGCCCGCGCCTCCGACAATCAGGCGCAGATCATCCGTCACCAGCCGCGCAGCTCGTTGCTCTACCGCTCCGACGCCTTCCGCCAGAAGCTCATCGTCGCCAACGCCACGCAACTGGTATTGGTGGTCGCCACCGAACCCTCGTTCAGCGACGAACTGCTCGCCCGCGCGCTGGTCGCCGCGGAAAGCGAAGGCATGCGCAGCCTCATCGTCCTCAACAAAACCGACCTTACGGCACACCTCGACGAAGCCCGAGCGCGTCTCGCCCCGCTCGCCGCACTCGGCTATCGCGTCATCGAACTCACCGCCCTAGAAGATGCAACGCCCTTACGGTCGCTGCTGGCAAACGAAACCTCGGTACTCGTCGGCCAGTCCGGCATGGGCAAATCGACGCTCATTAACGCTCTGATCCCCAGTGCCGCCGCCGCCACCCGCGAAATCTCCGCCGCGCTCGACTCCGGCAAGCACACCACCACCCATGCGCGTCTATATCACCTCGATGGGCCGGATGATCCGGGCAGCCACAGCGCCATCATCGACAGCCCCGGCCTGCAAGAATTCGGCCTCGCTCACCTGACGCGCGGCGCCATCGAGCAAGGCTTCATCGACTACCGCCCCTACCTCCCCAACTGCCGCTTCCGCGATTGCCATCATCTCAACGAACCCGGCTGCGCCATCAAAGAAGCCGTCGCTGCAGGCAAACTCGACCAAAGACGCTACGAAATCTTCCTGCGCATCGGCAAAGCGCCCTGCTGAGACGACTAAGACGACTCACCACTCACGCGCAATATCGCTCACTTACAGTAGTCGTCGTTGTAGTTGTAGGTCGGATTAGCCCGCAGGGCGTAATCCGACAATACGCACCCCCCGCCACGCCAAACACCGCAAAGATTCTCACCCAGTACCTAAAGTTTCCGCCGCCGGGGCCGTTACCTGAATCAAAGGCGACGATGAACTTCCGCCTTTAATGCGTAACACCCTGATACTTAAAGGAGATTCAAAATGGCCTCAGTCATCAATACCAACATTGCGTCGCTGAATGCACAACGCAATCTGACCACCTCACAGAACGCCCTCCAGGTTTCCCTGCAGCGCCTGTCCTCCGGTCTGCGCATCAACAGCGCCAAGGATGACGCGGCCGGCATGGCAATTTCAGACCGAATGACTTCGCAGATTCGTGGCCTGAATCAAGCATCACGTAACGCCAACGACGGTATTTCAGTCGCGCAAACGGCCGAAGGTGGTTTGACCGAAATGACCAATATCGTTCAGCGTATGCGTGAACTGTCCATTCAGTCTGCCAATGCCAGCAATACCGCTGACGACCGCAACGCACTGAATGCTGAAGTCGGCCAGCTCAAGGCTGAACTGTCACGTATTGCTACGACCACCCAATTCAACGGCCAGAACATCCTCGATGGCTCGTTCCAGAACACCACCTTCCAGGTGGGTGCCAATGCCAATCAGACCATCGGTGTTTCGATCGGTGATTCCCGGGCTCAGTCATTGGGCACCAATGTCGTGACCACCAACAACACCTCGGGCGGCCTGGTGGCAGCCAGCAGCAACAGCTTGGTCACCACCACCGGATCGATTCCGATCGGCAAGATAGCCGCGCAAGCAGTTGGCGTGAATGGCATCAAGGCTCAGACGCTGTCAATTTTTGATGCCAGCGGCAACACCTTGCGTGGCGGTACGATCAAGGTTGCGGCCAATGAGCAAGTCAGCTCCGTCATTGACAAGCTGAACAAGATCGATGGCGTCAAAGCGTTTGGCTCTGCCGCCATGACACTCGGCAATTGGGCTGCGGCTGGGGTAGGCACGATCACGATCGACGTCCAATCCGGTGCGGCCAAGGCCACGCTGGTGCTGGATGGCGTCACTGGTGGCAGTTCGCAGTCGGCGATGTTTACCGCGATGCAAAGTGCGATCGCGAATAACAGCGATCTAACTGCGGCCGGGGTTGTAGCCGGTATCGACGGTGTCGGTAACCTGACGATCCGCAACAACACCGGTGCCGACCTTGGCTTCAAGCTTACCGCCTCGGCCGGGGCACCCACGTTAAGTCTTTTAGGTACGGATGAAGCTCAGACCAAAGTCGTTGCTGCCAGCGGTGTGCAACATAACGTCAGTGGCCAAATGCAGCTTTACATGGCGAATGGCTATACCACCCAGTCTTCCGTGGCGGGCGACGTCGCCGGCGGCGGCCTGTTTAAGGGTTTGGCCAGTACGAATGCCGTCGCGGTATCTAACGCTGTGGGCATCGCAGGGAGCATCAGCTCAACCGGTGCTTCGGACAACCGTGTCTCGACGGGAGGCACGACGACCAACCTGCTGACAGGCAAGGCGTTGGCGGCAGCCCTAAATGGCTACACGGGGGAAATTCTGACGATCAAGGACGCCTCTGGTGCACAAGTGGCCGGTGGCCAAATTACGACACTGGCAAACGAGCAGGTGAATGCCACCGCCCAGCGACTGAATAATATTGCCGGAGTCAAGGCCAGCGGGTCAAACGATGTGACCTTGAGTTCATGGACGACCGTTGGTGCAACCACGGCTGACCTGCAATTCACCGTCACTTCGGGTGGCTTGGCGACCAATTTGACATTATCTGGCGTCAATGAAACGGCTTCGCAGGCATCGGTATTCAACGCTCTGAAAAACGCCGTTAATGGCAATGCGGAGATGCAAAAGAACGGCCTGACTGCGGTAATCGACAGCTCGGGCAATCTTGCCTTGCATAACAACACCGGCGCGGACATCAAAATTGCGCTGACAGCGCTTGGCACATCTACCGTTGTGATGAAGGGTTCAGATAATGCTGGAACAGCGACAGCCGCATCGACGACTGCAGCCACACTCATCTCTGGCGGGCAGTTAGCGGTCGATCTGGCCAAGGGCTATACGCTTGAATCCAACACCGCCGCAGCCACATCGCTGTTTGACGGCGGCGTTAATGTCGCTGTAGCTACCGTGCAATCGGACGCCAATGCGGGCACTGGTGTGGCGGCTCAGACCTTGACCGTTCAGGGCAAGGCCACCGTGAAGCTCGATATCGCTCGCGACAGCTCGGCTGCGGAGATCGCGGCCAAGGTCAATGGCCAGTCAGGCACGACCGGGGTCACGGCCGAGGTGGTCACCAAGGTCAAGCTGTCTGGCAATAGCGGTGACGGTACGGTCAGTTTCGACATCGCCAGCGGCAGCGGTGCCAGCGTCAACATCAGCGCCATGGTGACCGGTGAAGGTAGTAACGCCGACATGACGGCACTGGCCCAGGCCATCAACGCCCGCAGCGGCAACACTGGTATCAGCGCCTCACTGGGCGATGGCAAGTCGTCACTCACCCTCACGGACAGCACCGGCAACAACGTCAGCCTCACCAACTTCATGCATACCGGTGGGGTGATTGCCAACGCTTCCAACATCAAGGGTAGCGTCGGTTCCATGCAGGTCAGCGGCGTCACCGATCAGATCAATGCAACCTCGGGCACCTTCAGCACCACCAGTACCGATGCCGTCACGCTGTCGTACGGTGGCACACAAGGGGGTACGGCACGCTCGACGGTGGTCGGCGGCACGGTTTCCTTCAAGTCCTCGGATGTCTTCAACGTCTCCTCGGATGTCTCGGGAACCGTTACCAAGGCGGGTAACAGCTCCCTGTTCTCCGGTACCGCCGGCACGGCTGTGTCCAGCGGACTGGCCAGTCTGTCAGGGGTCGATGTTTCCACAGTGGAAGGCGCCAACCGCGCAATCTCCTCCCTGGATGGTGCCCTGGTTCAGATTGCCAGCATTCGTGGTCAGCTGGGTGCGGTGCAGAATCGCTTCAATTCGACCATCAACGCCTTGACGGCCACATCTGAGAACCTGTCTGCCGCTCGCTCACGGATTCTGGATACGGACTTCGCGGCGGAAACTGCCAACATGACCCGTGCCCAAATTCTGCAACAAGCGGGTACGGCAATGCTGGCACAAGCCAACTCGCTGCCGCAATCGGTTCTCAGTCTGCTCAAGTAAAATCGAGTCGTTGAGGGCTGCGGCTGTAGCGGGTGACGGGTTCTGAGTCATCCGCTACAGCCGCAGAAACAAGGAGATAGATCATGTCCATTCAGCCACTAGGACCGCCCCCCACCAGCACGGTGGTGACGGCGCCCGTCGAACAGGCTTCACCGGGCCGGACTAACGAAGCGAACGGTGCAAAACCGGCGAATCTGGAGCAGGCGCAGACTCAGGTGGCCAAACAAGAGGCAACACATGAGCAGGTGCAGCGCGCTGCAAATTTGGTGCAAGAGTTCGTGCAGACTAAGGCCAACAATCTGGCATTCTCGGTAGACAAGGACTCTGGCAAAACAGTCGTCAAGGTGATCGATTCACAGACGAAGGAAGTCATAAAACAGTTTCCATCCGAGGAAATACTGGCTCTTGCCCAGGCGCTGGAACAAATGCAGGAAGGTCATGGCATGCTGCTGAAAGGCAAGGCTTAGATTTAGCTGCGATACGCTGCGCGCAGCGCTTGCGCCGGTTTGGTTTGGGTTCCACCGTGTAACGCACATCGCAAGATGGGGCGTCTTTTGTCGTTTCTGCGTGCTGTGCATTCTCAAAAAAATATTGGTTTCACACCTGAGTACTTCAGTTCCGCCAATTTTGGCCGATAATGGACTTAGGCATCTTGCGCATCTACGCACCCTAGGCAGGAGTAAAAAATCATGGCAGGTACCATCTCATCTGCAGGCATCGGCTCCGGCCTCGATGTCACATCGCTGATCAGCAAGCTCATGGATGTCGAGCGGCTGCCGCTCACTGCCCTGACGACGAAGCAAACCACACTCCAGACGAAAATATCGACACTGGGGACGATCAAAAGCTCCCTGTCGGCATTCGGTGCGGCGGCCAAGGCGCTCAGTACGCCGGCCCAACTTGCGCCACTGAAATCCAGCGTTGCAGACTCGACCATCCTGAGTGCCGCAACCGGCACCGGGGCGATGGCCGGTACCTACGATATCGAGGTGCAAAGTCTGGCGAGTTCGCAGAAATTGCTTTCTGCCGGCTATGCCAACACCACCGATGCCATCGGCAGCGTCGACAAGAAAATCACGATCGCCTTCGGCACCTACGGCGCCGGTCCAACCTTCACCGCCAATCCTGACAAAGCGACGCAAAGCATCACCATCGACGCCAGTAACAATTCACTCGCCGGACTGCGGGACGCCATCAACAATGCCAATATCGGCGTATCGGCAAGCATCATCAACGACGGTTCGACCAATGGCTATCATCTGTCGCTGACCTCGGTCGACACCGGTGCACGCAACGCCATGCAGATCAGCGTCGACGATACCTCTCTCGACGCCTTCACTTACGATCCCACGGGCGGCACGTCAATCATGACGCAGTCCGTTGTGGCCCAAGATGCCGTCATCAAGATCGACTCGACTACGATCACCAAGCAGAGCAACACCATCACCGATGCGCTTGAAGGCATCACACTGAGCCTCACCAAGGAATCTACCCCTGGTGTCACTACCCGCCTGAGCGTAACTCCCGATACATCAAGTGTGCAAACGGCGATTCAGAACTTCGTCAAGACGTACAACGATCTGAATAGTGCAATCGCCGATGCAACGAACTACAACGCATCCACCGGCAAGAGTTCCACACTCACCGGTGACAGTACCTTGCGCACAATCCAGAATCAACTTCGCAACATAATGTCCGCCCCCATCGCTGGAGCACCTTCAGGGTCTTCCACATTGTTCGATGTCGGCGTCAGCTTCCAGCGCGACGGCACGCTGGCCGTCGACTCGACCAAGCTCTCGGCGGCATTGGCCGATACGAGCAAAGATTTAACGGCCCTGTTCGCCTCGAAAGGCACCAACAAGGGTTACGGTCTGCAACTCGATACGCTGATTGGCAAGATGATCAGCCCGGTTGGGATACTGGCAACCCATGTCAAGGGCTTCAACGATTCCATCGCCGACATTGCCAAACAAACGACCACACTGAATACACGGCTGGATGCAATTGAAGCAAGCTACCGCGCGCGGTTCTCGGCCTTGGACACCCTAATCTCCAGCATGAACGCCACCAGCAATTACTTGACGCAGCAACTGACTTCGATTGCGTCGATCACCAACGGCATCAACAGCGGTAAATAAGAGGAGAAAGCACAATGTTCGCCACGAGAAATTCAGCCGCACAAGCCTATGCCAGAGTTGGCGTCGAAACGGGCGTTGCAGCCGCCAGCCCGCACAAACTCATTGTCATGCTATTCGATGGAGCCCTCCTGGCGATTGCGAATGCAGGTCTGTACATGCAGCGTAAGGAAATCGCGAACAAGGGCCGCTCCATCTCCCACGCCATTGACATCATCAATTCCGGCCTCAAGGCGAGCCTCGACAAGAACACTGGCGGCGAACTCGCGGAAAAGCTCGATGCCTTGTACGACTATATGAGCACACGATTGCTCCACGCCAATATGCACAACGACAAGCAGGCGCTTGATGAAGTCGCTCGCCTGCTCGGTGAAATCAAGAGTGCTTGGGAAGAAATCGCCAATGATCCGGCAGTCAACGGCGCGAAGCAGGTTGCAGCCTGAGCTGAGTCGTACCCATGCCCATGCCAGCCCAGCTTGCTTGCTATCAGGAAATGCATGCGCTTTCGGCACGCATGGTGGAAGCAGCGCAGGCTGATGACTGGGAACGACTCACGGAACTGGAGCAAGGGCTTGCGGGCTTGCGCGACATGCTCATCCCCGAAGCCGACTTAGCAAAAAACGGTCATCCGCCTGTTGCAGAAGATCTCGCACAAAAGGCGCTGCTGATCCAAAGCATCCTCGCCAACCAAGACGAAATCGTCCGTTATACGCAGCCGAAGATGGATGAAATGCGCGCTGTATTGGGCGATGCAGCCTCGCGGCGCCGTCTCGACCAGGCTTATGATGTCGAGCAATTCTGACCCGCAACTGGGCAGAAATAGCCCTCAAACCCGGCCTTCATTTTCAAAACTCCGCGACTGAGCTGCCAATATGATGCGCTTCATGCCAACGCAGATCTCGCTCTACGAAGAAATGAACGCTCTGTCTTCCCGCATGGCCGAAGCGGCACGCGCCCAAGACTGGGAAACTTTGAAATTGCTGGCCCGCTCGGTTGCGGCCCTGCGCGACTCGCTCACGGACAATGATGCATCATTGTCCAATGCCGAGTTGCAGCAAAAAGCCACTCTGATCCAGCGCATCCTCGATGATGATGCCGAGATCCGCCGGCACACCGAGCCGTGGATGGAACAGGTCTGTCGCTTTCTCGGTCACGGCACAGCGCAGCGCAAGGCTCCCGGCAAGCGCGCGCAAGCCTGCTGAGGGTGCATCCGACGTGAGCGCCGCGATGCTGAAGCGCCACATTCCTACCGCCAGAAATACCTGCGCCTGCCTCAGATACCCCGCGCCAGCCCAGATTAAGAGGGGGGCGTCGCCATGGCCTTGATCCCCTCCGATGCCGGTCTGCGCATGCGCGTCGAAAACGAGCTGCTGCCGAAGCCCGTCTCGCCCGTTCAGGAGATCGCGACAGACCTGCCACGGCTGCAGGCTGGCCAGTTATTCACCGCGCAGATCCGCGAAGTCCTGCCGCAAAACACCTACCTTGCCCTGGTCGCCGGCAAGCAGGTCACACTATCGCTGCCGGAGAACGCCAAGAGCGGTGATGTTCTCGAACTGGTCGTCATTGAGCAGACGCCAAAGAGCATCATCGCTGGTCTCGCCCGCCAGCCAGCTAGCGTTGCTGGCGAGGCGACAACACCGCAAACCACCTTGAGTTCGACGGCGCAGATGCTGCGCTCTTTGCTAGTCAGCGAGGGTGACACACCCGAGGCCGCGCCGCTCAATCGTGGCCAGCCCTTACTGGCTAATCCGCCGAAAACCGGTGCCGAACTCGCGCCGGTGCTGAACCGGGCGGTTCGTGAGAGCGGCCTGTTTTATGAAGCGCACCAAGCGCAATGGATCGCTGGCAAACTGCCGCTGGCAAGGCTATTGCAGGAGCCGCAGGGCCAGATCCCCGTGCCTGCTCAAGCGCAGCCGGGGCAAGCGGCTCAAGTCGGGCAAGCCGGGCAGACCGCCACATCACTCCCCGCTGCCCTGCCCATCGCGGACGCGAATGAAAGTGCGCAGCCAGCACCGGGACAGGCGCCGCTGGCGAGCCAGGCAAACCAAGCCACACCGACCAACGCCACGACGCCGGGCATGACGGCGCTGCCCTCCGGCAAGGGCGAGCCGGCGCCCGGCACGTTGCCCGGCACACCAACAGGTACCGGCACCGCACAGCCTGCACCGCTGAACAGCGCCGTAGCCCAAAGCATCCTGCTTTATCAGAGCAATCAGGCACAGTCACCCGACGCGACGCGTGGAGCCGCAACACAGGGGACGCCACCCTCCGCCGGCCACGGGGGCGAGGACGGCGCAGCGACGACAAAGCAGACCGGCATACAAAACACCAGTGCGCAAACCACCGCTGCCGCACTCGCCAATCCGGAGGCGGCTCGCGGACAGCCAACTCCTGCGACCGCCACGACGCCGCAGATGCATCTATTGCCGACCATGCCGGATGAACTCCGCGCATTGGTGCAGCAGCAGCTCGATGCCGCAGGCACCCAACGACTGCTCTGGCATGGCGAAGTCTGGCCCGGCCAAACGATGCAGTGGCGGCTCGAATGGCAGCAGCAAGGCGGCAACGAGGCTGGCGAAGAGGACGGCGCCGGCCCCTGGCAGACGAAGCTGCGCCTCACCACACCACGACTGGGTAGCGTCGAAGCATCGCTGCAGCTTGGCACGGCGGGCGTCCGTATCGCACTGAGCGCTGTCGATGTGGCCAGCGCCGAAGAAATGCGCGCCGGCGCCGTTGATCTCGAATCTGCGCTATCCGCCGCCGGCGTGCCACTGCGGGGCTTCACGGTCAGACAGGCCGCTGACGAGGGCGAGGGCGAGGTCAAAGACTAAGCCATGGCCACGCCCTCGAATCCAGCAAATCCATCAGACCCTTCGGACCCATCCGCAAAGGACGAGCGCACGCTTGCCCTCGCACTCGCCTATGCCCCGGGCGACAAGGCTCCGCGCATCGTCGCCAAGGGGCGCGGCCTGATCGCTGAGGAAATCATCCGCCGGGCGAACGATGCCGGCGTTTTCGTGCATGAATCGCCAGAGCTCGTGACGCTGCTGATGCAATCCAATCTCGATGACCACATCCCGCCGCAGCTCTATATCGCAATCGCCGAACTATTGGCCTGGATCTATCGCCTCGAACAGGAAAACAAGGCGCATTGAGCGCCGGCGACTAGCCTGACGTCATAAGCGTCGAATTGGTTCTCACCGCGAATTCGGATAAACTGCGCGGGCTATCCAATGGAATCCGGAATGACAGATCAAGCACCGGCCACCGCCACATCAGCAAGCGACCCGAACCGTATTGACCCCATCCATAGCGATGACGGCGAGGATTACACGCTGCGCGCACGGTCCGAGATTCTGGGCGTCCTGCGCGCCTTGTTCGACCACGGCTCACTGATGACGGCGTATTTCAATCAGGGCAATGACTTCCTGATGACTACGCTGCTGAAGATTGCGGATGACGGCCACACGCTGGTACTCGATATCGGCAGCAACAACGAGATGAACAAACGCGCCCTGACGAGCGACCGGCTGATCTGCGTCTCCAACCTCGACAGGGTCAAGATCCAGTTCATCCTCGACGGTGTCGATTCCATCCAGTTCGAGGGCCGGCAAGCCTTTCTTGCCAACACGCCGCAAGCCCTGCTGCGCCTGCAACGCCGCGATTTCTACCGGCTCGTCATGCCGGTGCTACAGCCACTCCGCTGCACCATTCCCCTGAAAACCTACGACGACAGCAGCAAGTCGATGGAGGTCAATGTCATCGACATCAGCGGTGGCGGCGTCGGCATCATTGCCAAGTCCGAGGGCGTCGAACTGGATGTCGACATGCTGCTGGAAAACTGCCGCATCGACCTGCCCGGTGTCGGCATGATCACCGTCACCATGCGGATTCGCAGCGTGTATGACGTGACCCTGCGCACCGGTGCCCGCCACAAGCGCGCCGGCTGTCAATTCCTCGACCTGCCCGGGCAACAGCAGATGCTTCTGCAGCGCTTCATCATCAAAGCCGAGCGCGAGCGCAAGGCCCGCGAATCCGGTCTGGCGTAGTTCGTGAGGGGTGGCTGACGGAGTATCCGCAGCATCCGTAGGTCGGCTTACGCCCCGAAGGAAGTCCTCTTGGGGGACGCCCTGTGGGCTAAGCCGACCTACAACTGCCCTAAGCACAAGCATTGGCGCGCTTCTTTATGGGCTAATGCCATGGAATCAAGCATTGATGCGCTTCTTCATGGCATGCCTCTTGGAATCAAGCACTGGCGCGCCTTTCCAGCCACCCTACTTTGACAATTCTCCACCCACCTCAAGCACGATCTTGCCGATGTGCTGGCCGCTCTCCATCAGGCGATGCGCTGCACCGGCCTGCGCCAGCGGGAAAGTGGCGCAGACGTGATGCTTCAGTGTCCCCGCTGCGAGTGCCGGCCAGACTTCGCGACGCAAGGCATCGCGGATCGCTGCTTTCTCGGTACGCGTGCGTGAGCGCATCGTCGAACCGGTGATGGTCAGGCGCTTCATCATCACGGACATGAAATCGAACGGTGTCTTGCTGCCTTCGAGAAAGGCGATCAGCACCAGTCGCCCGTCGCGGCGCAGCGCACTCACGTCCTTCTGCAGATAAGCGCCGCCGACCATGTCGACCACCACATCGACACCCTCGCCCGCCGTGATTTCCTTGACGCGTGTGAGGAAGTCTTCCTGCCGGTAATCGATGACGTGGTGCGCGCCGAAGTTCGTGCAGAAAGCTCGCTTCTCGGCATTGCCGACGGTGACAAAAACCTCAGCACCGATGTGCCGCGCGAGCTGGATTGCGGCCAGGCCGATGCCACTCGACCCACCATGTACCAGCAACCGCTCGCCGGCTTTGAGACGCCCGAGATCGACGAGATTGGCCCAAGCGGTGAACCAGGTTTCCGGTAAAGCTGCGGCTGACGCGAGGCTCATGCCTTCGGGCACCGGCAAGGCGTGGGCAGCGGGTGCGACACAATACTCGGCATAGCCACCACCCGGCGTCAGCGCCGCAACGCGGTCACCGATCCGCCATTCGCTCACGCCGGAACCAAGCTCAGAAACGTGCCCGGCGACTTCGAGACCCAGCACGGGTGAGGCATTCGGTGGCGGCGGATACAGTCCGGAACGTTGCAGCAAGTCTGGGCGGTTAACGCCGGCATAGCCGACCTCGATGAGGATTTCACCGTCGCCCGGTTGCGGACGCTCGCCCGTGGCGAGGGTCATCGATTCGATCGTGCCGTCTGTTCCGTAGTGGATGTAGTTCATGGCGGGTGATCCTGTGGGGGGGGGGATTTGAAGGAATCCGGGGACACTGCGGGTTAACCATCACCGCAACGTCGGGTTACGCCCCGAAGGAAGTCCTCTTGGGGGACGCTGCGCTAACCCGACCTACGTACTACGCACCGTGCTGGTTTTGTAGGTCGGGTTAGCCCGCAGGGCGTCACCCGACGTGGCAACAGCTTATTCGCCCTCACCGCCCAGCGCCTCAACGAGCTGCGGCAGCAATTGGGAAAACTCACCTGACATGATGGCGAAATCGGCCTCAAACAATTCGTCGGCATTTTCAGACTGGCGTTCCGATTCTTCCTTGAGGACATCGAGGAAGGCGAGTCGCTTGACTTGCATCTGTTCGGTCAGCACGAAGGAAATCCGTTCCTGCCAGGTGAGCGCCAGACGCGTGGCCGATTTTCCGTCGGCGATGTGGCTGGCGATTTCCGCTGATTCCAGCGTGTGCCGCGCATAGCGCACGGTGGCGCGATCTTCGCCCGCAGCGCGCAGTTCGCAATCACGGTCGATGGTAAAACCTGCCGGCGCCTCGCCACCGGCGAGCCACCCGGTCATCGCTGTGGTTGGCGAAAGCTGGGTGCGCAGCAAGCCCAGGGGCAATTCACCGAGCGACATCTTGAGATGCTCAATCACTTCTTCGGCCTTGGCCGGGCTGCCGGCATCGATAGCAAACCAGCGGCCCTGCGGATCAATCCAGACGTAGGTGAGGCGGCGCTTGACGAAAGCACGCGGCAAGAGCTCGGCCGTCACCGCTTCGCGTACTTCGAGCGCCTGTTTGCGCCCGGGTTTGAAGCCCTGCTGTTCTTCGAGGTCTTCGAGCCGCTCCTGCGCGTACTGGCGCACGACTGAAGCCGGCAGCAGTTTCTGCTCGACACCAAGACAGATCAGCAGATGCTTCTGCACGGAGATGACCAGCTCGCCCTCATTGCCGCGCGGCGGTACCCAACCACGCGCCTGCTGGTCGCTGGCTGCACAGCCACGAAAAATGTGCGTCTCAAGCCGGGCCTGCAAGCCGGCAGCATCAAGCTGCCAGGCATCGGTAAGACGGTAGATCTGGAGATTACGAAACCACATGGAATGAACCTTCTGTCTGCTGAAATGACGAGGCTGGGATTTTACCCGCCCGTTCGCCGCACCGGGTCAGGAACGCGGCAGAACACGCACCCGCATCACCACCTGATCGAGCGCACGCATGGCGCGGGCGATGACTATGGCAGCGGCTTCGGCATTAAACGCCGCTTCGACCGCCAGTCGTGCGCTGTGGCATAGACGCAGGGCCGCAACCGGCTGACCGCCGCGCCGGCCGCATGACACCGGTTGGCCGAGCTGACAACGCAGGCCGTCCGCACCTTGTGACAGCAAGCGATAGATCATGGTGGTTTCCGCAAGCGACAGGTAGCAGCCGTCGGGCCGCCGCAAGAGGAAGGGAAAGATCGTCTGGCACTCATCCCAACCCGATGCGTCAATCAGTCCATGTCGATTGAGCGGCGGCACGGTGATGGCTTCCAGCAGCGGATCATCATCCAGACGCTGGCGAACCGCGTCGGCGAATGCGTTGAGCGTGCGCTTCACCGTGCTTTCAGGCACAGCGCAGAAGGCGCGCATTTCGGCAAGCGCAGCCTCCCAGCGCAGCAGCAGGCCGAAGTTGGCATGCTCGGGCAGTTCCGCGACATCCCAGCCGGCGGGCCATTCGGCTCGCGTGGAATAGTCGTGCAGTGCTGCCGGCAGCGGGCGTCCACGCAACTGCGCAACCCGCACTTGCGGCAACAGCAAGGCACCTGAAAATGTCGGCCCGCTCATGAACTTCGAGCCGGTCAGCGCAACCATGAATCCTTGATCCAGATAGGCATGCAGGGTGGCCGCTGCAAGACGGAACTGGCAGGCATCGATCATGACATCAAGCTGCCCGGAATAGCACTGCCGGAGCGCGATGGCGCAGGACGGGCTCGGTGCCAACAGACCACTCTTGCTCACATCGACGAGGATCAGCAGCACGTGCCGCCCTTCCGCGACACCGCGCGTCACCTGCGCCGCGACCTCGGCATCGACCGTCGCCGCTGGCCGGGGCTCACCGTTCGCTTCACGCACCGCGATACTGGCGATTTCACACGGCACTGCGGCCTCAATGACATGACCTTCTTCAGCCAGCTCATGGCCGCCGGTGCCGAAATGCATGCCGCGCAGCGCCGTCGGCACCTGGCTGCCGGTTTCCGTCGCCTCGATGCTGACGATCAATGGCGGCTTTTCGACATCACCCGCGATATCACTCGCAACGAGCTGCGCGGCGATCAGGTGCAGATCGGTGCCCGATGTGGCAAAGACGATATCTGCATCCACGATCCCGCACAACTGACGCAAGTCACCACGCACGCGCTCAAGTTCTCGTGCGTAAATAGCTTCGGCGGTATCGCTGGAGATGGCGTGCTGCAAACGGACGCGCAGGCGATCAGCGGCATCGAAACCATGCGCTGAAATCACCGATGCCGTGGATGAGCCGAACGCCAGCAGCGCGGGATCGGGCACGGCGGGGCAGCCGTATTGGTTGATGGCCAGCGCCGAATCCAGCGCAATGCGCGCGTCACCACCCTCGGTGAGCAGCTGTGCCGTCGGCGGCAAGACACTGCCGGCAGACACTTCGATCGTCGTCACCCTGCGATGCGTGCGCGTCATTGCTCCGCGTGCTCAGGCGCTGCCATGCTGCAATGGCCGTAGCCACGGTCACGGTCACGGTCACGCGCCGCACCGAGCATGGCGCGGAATGCGGCAAACACTTTTTGCATCTGCGGCTGTTTATAGGGAAAGAGGTCGACGGGATCCATGGCATGAACGACCGCGCCGGTGTCGACTTCAAAGATCAACAGCTCGCCGTCCCGCGTTTCGGCGCAGTCGATGATCAGATAGTCGAGCTGCATGCGTGCCTGGATGGCAGCGAAGGCTGTCGTATGACGTGGCGCGAAATCCTCGTCGAAGCCGCTCATGAAACGCGCTTCCTCAGCACGCTTCTCCGCGCTCTCCGCCATGCCGGCGTTGAGGTAATGAATCATCCAGTCACGCGAGATCCCCATGTGACAGGCATACGGCCGGCCGTCGATAAGGACGATCCGATACTTGCGAAACTGACCGTCGGCACCGCTGTAATCGATGAAACGCGACACATGAAACTCGGCATCCGGTGCGCCTTCCAGAAACGCGGCGATGCCGGCGGGCGCGTCGATTTTCACCAGCCCCTGGCCGGCATGAGTGTCGATGGGCCGGGCGATGATTGGAAAGACGCCGTCATCAAGCGCCTCAGCCAACGGTAATTCACCACGGCCAATGCCCGCCAGCGTTTCACGCGCCATGCGCACCGTCGCCGGCATGGCAATGCCCGGCGCACCGCGCAGCCGCGCACAAGCACCTTCACGCGAGGTCAGCGCGGTATGTTCGGGAAGATTGAGCACCGGGCGCGGCCAATTGCGCGTCACCTCGGCCAGCTCCGCCAGTAGCGGCGCATTGCGATCGGACGCGCCGATGGCGATGAACAGCAGGTCATGCTCGGGCAACTCAGCCGGCGGCGCGAGGCCGGCGCCGAGGTAGAGCATGTCGAGTGCGACGTCGCCATTTTCAATCAGACAATCGAGCGGCGTGTTGGTCATCAGGTCGCCCGGCGTCATGAAGGCGAGCAGGCGAATACAGGTTTTAGTGGCTTCACTCGACGCTGCACACGACGCAGGCAAGTGGTAGAGCAACTGGATTTCGAGTGCTTGCCTCTGCATGGCCAGTGCCAGCTCGCGCTGGCCGGAGAGCTGCAGAACCATCGACATGTCCATCAGCGCATTCGCGTCCTGCGCATCAGCCGCCGCACGCGCCAGCAACTGTTTGCCCAACCGAGCGAGGTCAACGTTGGACATCGCCATGCGCATCAGCGCGGCGTTGCCGATCAGCGGCATCGTCATTCAGATTCGTCCTGGCGTATGCCAAAACCACCCGCATTTCCGCCGATACCACTCTCCAGAAGCGCTGCACCGAAATCCAGCGTCGCCGTGAGCATGGCGTCGATGTCGCTGCGCTCGGTGCGGTGATTGACGATGGCGACGCGAATCGCGAGATGGCCATTGATGGTGGTAGTCGACGGCGCCGCGATGCCCGATTCCTGCAGTGCGACAACAATCTCGGCATTCACCAAATTGGCATTCACGTCAGGCGCGCAGCGATAGCGGAAGCAGACGATGTTGAGTTCGACCGGCGCCAGTAGTTCGAGCTGCGGCGTGACTTCGATGCGCTGCGCCAAATAGCGCGCCAGCGCACAGGTGGTCGAGATCATCTGGCCGAGACGCTCGGTGCCGTAGACTTTAATGGTGAACCAGGTCTTCAGCGCCTTGAAGCTGCGCGACAGGTCGAGGCCGAAATCGCAGGGCCACGGCGAGCCCGCTGCCATGCCTTTAGAGTCGCGGCTGAGATAGGCGACGGGCAGCGCGAAGGTGTCGAAATGCAAGGCGCCGTCACGCACCAGAACAAAGCCAGCGTCATACGGCACCTGCAGCCATTTATGAAAATCGAAGGCGATCGAGTCGGCGCGCTCGATACCGGCAAGACGCGGCGCAATGTCTGCGGCCAGCATACCCAACGCACCGAATGCGCCGTCGACATGGAACCAGAGGTTCTCACGCTGCGCGATCTCGGCGAGCTGCTGGAGCGGATCAATGGCGCCGACATCGACGGAGCCGGCGGTACCGGCAATGAAGAAGGGCCGTCGACCGGCGGCGCGATCTTCGGCGATGGCGCGCTCAAGCGCTACAACATCCATCTGGAAGCGTTCGGTCATCGGAATGACGCGAAGAAAATCGCTGCCGATGCCGGCCACTTCCATCGCCTTGTAGATGCACTTGTGCGCCCCGGCGGAAGCGTAGGCGGTGAGTTGCACGCCATTCGAGAACAGTCCCTGCCGACGCACCTCGGCACCAAGCGCTTTGGCGCGTGCCACCAGCAGGGCGATCAGGTTGGCCATCGAAGTACCGGTGACAAACAGACCACTGGCGCTCTCGGGAAAGCTGAACAGTTCGCACATCCAGCGTGTCACCTGACGCTCGACCTCGACGGGGATCTGTTCACGCCCGCCCAGATTGGCGTTCAACCCGGCGGCCAGCATCTCCGCGAGCATGCCAACGGGCGTACCGGCACCATGCACCCAGCCCATAAAGCCAGGGTGCGCGTTGCCGATGGCATAGGGCAGAATGTCCTCCATGAAGACATCGTGCACATCACCCAGCTCGGCTGACTGTCGTGGCAAGGCCTGCTGAAAGGACGCACGCACGGCTTGCGGCACGGGCTGCCAGACCGGTCGTTGGCGGATGTTCTGCTGGTAATCGAGGATGTCATCCAGCATGCGATGGGCCTGGGCCCGCATCTCACCCCAGTCCTGGGGATCGAGGCTATTCGCAGTATTGGGGCGGGTGATGGCTGCGGCGGCGTGCTCTGCTGAGCCTGCCGGTGTTTCTTCCGGAGTCGACGCTCGTATCGCTTGTTCGACGATCTGATTTAGAGGCATGGGCGAAAATGAAAATATGCTGCCAGAACAGGCAAGGGATGCGCGACACGCGTCAAGCGAAGGTCACGATCACACCGGCATGTTCATGATGTCGTGGTAGGCCGTGACCAGCTTGTTACGCACCTGCACCATTTGCTGGAAGGAAAGATTGGCCTTCTGCAAGTTGACCATGACGTCCTGCAGATTGACATTACTGTTACCCGCGGCGAAGTCCTGCGTCATCTGCTGTGCCGACTGCTGGGCCTGGTTGACCTCGTCAATGGCGTTCTTCAGTGCCGCCGAGAAATCGGCACCACCCGCCGCAGCAGCAGTCTGCGCTGCCGGTTTGGCTGATGTAACGGAGCTGACCGAGCGCAGCTCCGTCAGCATCTGATCAAGATTTCGAGTGTCGATCGACATGGTTTATCTCCTGGCCCGACCGGCGAGCCTTTCCCGCTTGTTTTTCATTGTAGTAGCAAAGCGCATGCCAGAAAAGCTGTTCATGGTTAGTTATTCCTCGTCACCAGGCTTGCCGTCAAGCCAGCCTTCCTCACGATACTGTTTGAGCTTGTAGCGCAAGGTACGTTCCGAAATGCCCAGCCGCTCGACTGCCAGCTTGCGCGATCCACCAACATTGGCGAGGGTTTCAAGAATATGCCGGCGCTCGAGATCCTGCATGGTGGCGGCTCCGGCTGCCGTGGATACCGCAGACGCCACAGAAACCGTGGATGCCGATGGTGCTGATGGTGCTGATGGTGCTGCCGGAGCAAGCGATGCCGCCGCCAGTGCCGTGGATGCAGCCGCACCACCTGCGCTGAAGAGCAGATGTTCGGCCTCCATGATTTCCGCCGGCGCCAGAATCAGGGCACGCTGGATGACATTCTCCAACTCGCGAACATTGCCCGGCCACGGCCAGGCGGCAAGTTTTGCCTCGGCTGCGGCGGCAAGGCTTGCCGTTCGCCCTGTTCGCTGGCCATGCAGGGCAAGGAAATAGCGTGCCAGCGGCACGATGTCTGCCGGACGCTGGCGCAGGGCCGGAATCTCGAGCGGAAAAACATTGAGGCGGTAATAGAGATCCTCGCGGAAGCCGCCCTGCTTCACCTCATCGGCCATGTCGCGGTTACTCGTCGCCAGGATGCGGATATCGAGCGGCACCGGTTTTTTGCCGCCGACACGCTCCACCTCGCGTTCCTGCAGTACGCGCAACAGCTTCGCCTGCAGTGACAAGGGCATCTCCGAGATTTCGTCGAGAAGCAGGGTGCCGCCGTTGGCCTGCTCGAACTTGCCGGCTTGCGCCGTCTGCGCGCCGGTAAAGGCACCCTTCTCGTAACCAAACAGGGTTGCCTCGAGCAGGTTGTCGGGAATCGCCGCACAGTTGATGGCCACGAAAGGGCCCTTGCTGCGTGCCGACTGGTCATGGATGTAACGAGCGAACACTTCCTTGCCCACCCCTGATTCGCCGGTCAGCAGCACCGTGGCGTCGCTCTTCGCTACGCGCGCGGCGAGCAGCAGGATACTGCGTGTCTGCGCGTCCTCGGCCACCACATTGTCGGCAAGCGGTGCCGTGGCATATCGTGCGATCTGGTCGATCAGCGCCTTCGGCTCGAACGGCTTCATCATGAAGTCACAGGCACCGCCGCGCATTGCTGCGACCGCCTTGTCGACGTCACCGAATGCAGTCATCAGCAACACGGGCAACCCGGGCCAGCGGGCACGGATCCCGCGCAATAGTTCGAGTCCATCCATCGGCGCCATGCGCAGGTCGGAAACGACCATGTTGAATG
>CAZAOQ010000018.1:0-24415 GCA_964486795.1 uncultured Rhodocyclaceae bacterium | reverse complement strand
CTAGCAGCGGCTCAGGCTGGTGTGTGCAGAGCCGCGGCACCGTACCCGTGCGGCTCATGCCATGCCACTGGTCGCGCAGACGTCCCGACGTCAGGTGCAGCGGATAGTTCACGTCCACATCTTCGGCAAGTGCGGCATCGCCCAAACCGATATTGGCGACGTTAGCGAAGCGTGCGCGCCGGCTGGCAGTGCAGAACTGGCCGTCACCGAAGAGGCGCGACGTACCCGCCGCCGCGCCCGTCGGATAGGGCCACTGCTGAGGGCCGTCACGCTCAAGTATGGCGTATGTCAGCCCGCCGATATCCAGGTCACGACCGAGTGTTGCGGCACGATGCTCGTCGAAGATTTCGGTGGTTTGCGTCCAACCGAACATGCGCTGTGCGAGTTCCGCCTTGCCAAGCCGCGCACCGAGGCGGCGTGCAAAATCGGCGGCAATCGACCAGTCGGTACGCGCCTCGCCAGGTGGCGCAATGGCGGCCCTGACGCGGCTAATGCGGCGCTCCGAGTTGGTCACCACGCCTTCCTTTTCGCCCCAGCTCGCGGCTGGTAGCAGCAGGTCGGCATAAGCGGTCGTGTCCGTGTTCGCGTAGGCATCCTGGACGACAACAAACTCAGCGGCGCGCAAGGCGTCGCGGACTGAACCCGCATCCGGCATCGACTGCGCCGGATTACTGCCGACAATCCACACGGCCTTGATGGTCCCCTGCTTTAGTGCGGCAAACATCTCAACCGCCGTCTTACCGGGTGTCGCCGGCAAAGAGGGAACACCCCACAGACGCGCAACCTCGGCGCGATGATCGGCATTTGCCACTTCACGATGCCCTGGCAGCAGCGGTGCCAGCGCACCGGTCTCACGGCCACCCATGGCATTGGGCTGCCCGGTCAGCGAAAACGGGCCACAGCCTGGCCTGCCGATCTTGCCCGTTGCAAGATGCAGATTTATCAAGGCGCCATTGTTAGCCACGCCATGCGTCGACTGATTGACTCCCTGACAGTAAAGCGACAGCGCACGCGGGGCACTTCCGAACATCCGCGCCGCCTTGATGATGTCGTTCGCGCCATGCAGACCGAGCCCGCAGCGGCGTGCGGCCTGCGCCGGGGTGAATTCGCGTAACGCGATGGCAAGCGCTGAATATCCTTCGGTGTGTCGTTCGATGTAGACAGGATCAATGCGCCCTTCTTCGATCAACACATTCAGCATGGCGTTGTAGAGGAATACGTCGCTGCCGGGCCGAATCGCTAGGTGCAAATCAGCAGCGGCTGCCGTCTCGGTGCGGCGTGGGTCGATGACGATCATGCGTAACGCAGGGTTGGCGCGGCGCGCTTCTTCGATGCGGCGAAACAGCACTGGATGCGCCCAGGAAGGATTGGCTCCGGCAACCAGCAGGCAGTCTGTCAGCGCGGTGTCTTCGTAGTTGCATGGCGGCGCATCAGCGCCGAGCGTGGCTTTGTAGCCTGCACTGGCCGACGACATGCAGAGCCGCGAATTCGAGTCGATATTGTTGGTGCCAATCAATCCGCGCACCAACTTGTTAAAGGCGTGGTAATCCTCTGTCAGAAGTTGGCCGGAGACATAAAAAGCAACACTGTCCGGACCGTATCGCTCGATGACCGCGGCAAAGCGCTCAGTGGCATGATCGAGCGCAACATCCCAGGAAACTGACGTGCGCGACTTGTTCAGCCGATCACGCAGCTCGGGAAGCAAGGCGCGCGCAGCAAGCGTTTCCGGTGCGACCGTCAGATGCAGACTGCTGCCCTTGCTGCACAGGCGACCGAAATTGGCCGGGTGTTCAGGATCACCGCGCACCCCGACAATGCGCGGTTGCCCGGCAAGAAGCTCGGTTTCGATGATGACGCCGCAACCGACGCCGCAATAGCAACATGTGGATCTGATTTCGGCCATGATGCCTCCTCTCACGAGCATCCATTGCAATGCCCATGCCAGGAGCACAAGCCCCGGAAACAGAGGCATGCCGTGCAATACCCGCATAGTTCCAAGCTGCTTCTGGTGCGTTCGTGATGCTTGGCGCTCCATTCCGGTGCAATGTCCACTCGGTCATTCGTCGCTGGATCGTCGCTGGAACTATTGGCATCGACGCACTAAATGGCCTCTATAATCGGTCCGTTTAGGTCAAAACCATCTCACCACACCATGCTTGCCGAATCCACTCGCTACACTAGAACGATCGAACTGATCGACGCCGCCAATGCCGCCGACCCGAATCGCGAGATCGATGCCACCAGCGGTGACGAGTTCCCCAAGGAACTGCTCTACGGCAGGCGCATGAGCGAAATGCTCGAACGCTTCGCCCCCGAGGCCTCGGGGGCCGTGTGTATCGCCGTACGCGCCCAGCATATCCAGCGCTGGAAGATTCCACGCGCTGACTTCCCGAAAACATCGCTTGGCTACAAGCAGTGGCGCACGCAGCTCTACAAGTTCCATTCGGAAACTGCCGGTGAGCTGATGAAACAAGCGGGCTATGACGATGAGTTCATCGTGCGTGTCAAAACCAGCATCGGCAAACTGGGTATCAAGATCAATCCTGAGGCCCAGATGCTCGAAGATGTGGCCAACCTGGTTTTTATCGAGCATTACCTGAGCGGCTTTGCGGCGCAGCATCCCGAGTACGACAAGGCGAAATGGATTGATATCCTGCAGAAGACTTGGAAAAAGATGTCGCCGGCCGGCCGTACCTTCGCCTTGTCGGAAATCAGATTGCCCGAGGCACTCGCACCACTGATAGTCGAAGCCGTCGGCGATTGAGTTAGAGCCTCTTCCAGACACTTATTGAGGACGCCGCGTAGGTGAAACCCGACACCAAGAAAGGTGCTGATCTGGTATCTTCTTCGCATTTCCACATGGTGGCTCCATCAAGCCCCGGATGAACAAACGCCTCGACCAGCTGGCCGTAGACGAGCTGCGCAAGACAATGCTTGAGCAGCGGGCAATTTTCGACAATGTCACGGTCGGCATCCTGTTCTCGCGCAACCGCGTGGTGGTGTCCTGCAACGCGCTGTGTGCCGAAACACTCGGCTACGCTGAAGATGAGCTGATCGGGCTCCCCGGCATCCTCCTCTATCCATCGGAACAGGCCTACCAGCTTATGGCCAAGAGGGTGGGACCAGTCCTGGCCGCTGGCGCATCGTTTCATGACGAAATCATGTACCGGCGCAAGGATGGCTCGACCTTCTGGGCACGAACTTCCGCTAAGGCCATCGATCCTCAACACCCGCAAGAAGGCACGATCTGGATCATCGCCGACATCACGCGGGAGCGCGAAGTTCGCGAAGAGCTCGAGCAGACGACCCACGAACTCCAGGCAGTCTTCGAAACCTCCTTCATCGGCATCGCCGTAATTCACGAAGAGATCGTTCTGCGCTGCAATCCCTTCTGCGCAGAGTTGCTCGGCTACACGGCCACCGAGCTCATCAGCCATACGATGCGCAAGCTGTACCCGACGGACGCAGACTACGAGGCGGCGATGATCGCCTTTCACGCCGACTTGCAGGACGGCGGGGAGCATCAACGCGAACTTGAGCTTTGCCGCAAGAACGGCACTCGTATCTGGGCGCATATTTCTGCACGCCCGTTCGATCTGGCCCGACCCGACAAAGGCTCGGTATGGATGATCGAGGACATTACCGACCGCAAGAGCGCCGATGAGCGCATACGTGCTGCACTAGCCGAGCAGGAGCTGATCTTCAACAACGCCGCAGTGGGCATGGTGTTCGTGCGCAACCGCATCGTTAGCCGTTGTAACCGAAAATTCGAGGACACCTTCGGCTATGCCGAAGGTGAGCTGGTCGGCAACTCAACGCTGGTCTTGTATCCCACGCTGCGTGATTATGATGACGATGGCACTCAAGTCTATGAGACGCTGCGCCGCGGTGAGACGGCAATTACTGAGCGTCCCTTACGACGCAAGGATGGCAGCCTGGTATGGATACGTGCCACCGGGCATCGCACCGACGTACCCGGACCAGGGCTCGACGTCATCTGGATCTATGAGGATGTGACCGAACGCCATAGAGCCGAGGATGCGTTGATACGAGCCCACGACGAGCTCGAACAGCGCGTCGTCGAACGCACTTCCGAGCTGGCACGCACCAACAGTCAGTTGCAGGCGGAAATCTACGAGCGCCTGCAGGCAGAGCAGCGTATCTGGCACGTTGCCCACCACGACGCGCTGACCGCTCTGCCCAACCGCAGCCTGCTGCTCGACCGCCTCGACCAGGCGCTGACCAAGGCGGCGCGTTCCAAACACCGCGCGGCGATCATGTTTCTCGATCTTGATCGCTTCAAGAGCGTCAACGATACGCTCGGCCACCATGTGGGCGACCTGTTGCTTAAGCACGTGGCCGAGCGCCTGCGCGAATCGGTGCGTGCTGTCGATACCGTGTCACGCCTCGGTGGCGACGAATTCGTCGTGGTGCTACACGAAATTCAGGCTCCAGATGACGCAACAATGGTCGCCGAGAAAATCCTCATGGCTCTATCGACCGCCGTGACCATAGAAGGTCACACCATGTATGCAACACCCTCAATCGGTATCAGCGTTTACCCGGACGATGGCGAAGAGGCCTATGCACTGATGAAGAATGCCGATACAGCGATGTATCACGCAAAAGAAAATGGCCGCAACACCTTTCAGTTCTTCACAGCACAAATGAACGAGAAGACCAACCGGATTTTCACGCTGGAGCAGCGCCTACGCCAAGGACTCGATCAGGGGCAGTTCGTGCTGCACTACCAACCCTTGTATGACCATGCCAGCGGCGAAGTCTGCGGCATGGAAGCTTTGGTGCGCTGGAACGATCCCGAAGGTGGCCTGTTACTTCCGGATGACTTCATCCCTGTCGCTGAGGAAATTGGCCTGATATTGCCACTGGGTGAGTGGGTACTGCGCGAGGCCTGTCGGCAGAATATCGCATGGCAGAGGGAGGGTTACCCGGCGCGACGTGTATCCGTCAATCTTTCGGCTCGTCAGTTCCGGCAGAAAGATCTTGTCGCCATGGTGAGCAGGATTCTGCACGAAACGGAAATGCCACCAGACTTACTGGAACTGGAAATCACCGAATCTTCCTTGATGCACGATGCCGACGAGACGATCGTCAAACTGCGGCAGCTAACGGAAATGGGCATCACGCTAGCGATCGATGACTTCGGCACGGGCTACTCGAGCCTCTCGTACCTGAAGAAATTCGCAGTCAGCCGACTAAAGATCGACCGTGGCTTCGTGCGTGATCTCTGCCACGATAAAGACGATGCAGCGATCATTTCCACCATTGTCGCCATGGCGAACCACCTCGGTCTGCAAACAATGGCCGAAGGCGTGGAAACCGACGCGCAGTTGCAGACACTACTCAGCTTCGGCTGTCAGCAATTTCAGGGCTATCTATTCTCGCATCCGCTACCCGCCACAATGGCTGCCGAAATATTTTTCCCACCCGTGCTCGCCCCACGCTGATGCACAGCAACTGACCCACTGCAACAAGCACGAGAACCACTTCGTCAGTAGGGTAGAAATGGGGCAGCCAGCTACGGCATAATGGCCGTTTTCACAGGAGATTCAGCAGATGAGCCAGATTACGACTGAAAGCGGCCTCGGCATTGAGGATATCAAACTGGGCGAAGGTGCTGAGGCCTGCCCCGGCCAGTTAGTCACGGTTCATTACACCGGATGGCTGATGGACGGCCGCAAGTTCGATTCGAGTAAGGACCGCTCGGAGCCCTTCGCGTTTCAGCTCGGTGGCCGCGAGGTGATCGCTGGTTGGGATGAAGGTGTGGCAGGCATGAAAATCGGCGGCACACGCAAGCTGACCATTCCGCCAAACTTAGGTTATGGCGCCCGCGGCGCTGGCGGCGCGATTCCACCGAATGCGACCCTGCTATTCGAAGTCGAGCTCCTCGGACTCAACTAAGCAATGCTCAATCTGCTGCTGCTACGGCAGCAGCAGTGAGAAACGCGCTCCACCTTTGCCGAGGCCGTCATTGGCAAGTTCCAGACGACCATGCTGGTCTCCGGGCGCTTTATGGCTCCCTGCAATGACTCGCGCAAACGTCAGACCAAGACCGCTGCTCGTGGCACTCATCACCGACGAATCGGCTGCACCGCCTCCTGCGGCACTGCGCAGAATGTCATCCGGATAACCGGAACCATCATCTTCGACTGAGAAGCAAAGGCCGCCGGCGTGTTGCGACACAAGGCTGAAGCGAATGGCCTGCCTTGCGTGACGCCGGGCATTACGCAAGGCATCTAGCAAAACAAACCTGACCAGATAGGCATCGAACGCCCATTCGCCGATTTCCGTTGCCGCCGCGAAGTCTGTTTCAATGACAAGTACAGCTTTTTCCGCACTCGCCCCCCTCACCTCCGACATGAGATCTTCGAGAAAGTCTGCGAGACTGTGGTCTTCCACCGCCATTCGTAATGATCCCTCACCAACCCGATAAAGCGCCAGCAGTTCGACCAGCTGGCCGGTCAACGCCACAGTAATTTCTGTCGCCATTTCCAGCGCCGGCGACACGGTTTTGCAACCTGTCGCAGTGGCTTCGTGACGCGCCCTGTCAAGCCAGACACCGAGCGCATTCAAGGAATTTTTGGCATCATGGATCGCTACAGCAACCAGTGAGTCCATAGCTACGACTCAATCACCAGAACCGGTGCTTCGGGCGGAGCGACCTTCTGATAAAACGACACGACACCCGCCAGCTTGGGATGCTCCGGATTCGCCTGCACCGCCTGCATGATGTAACGATGTGCCTCAATCAACTGTCCCTTGTCCATGCCCTGCCGGGTCAGTCGCATCAGGATGGCCTGAGCGGCATTGATTGCAACCTGGGCGTTGTTGCGCAAGCGATTAGCGGCCTCGACCAGCATGACAATCGCCTGGTCAAGCTCGCCACTCTTGGCGAGCGCAACCGCATCGTTGTTGAGACGGATCATTCGTTTGCAAGTGGCCTCGAGGAACTCTGCACCTTCATCCTTAAGCCCTGCAGCTTCAAAAACCGCCTGCGCACGCAGCAATACCTCTTCGTTTTCGTGATGATCTTCGGCAACTACCTGGATAATCTGCTTTGCATCCTCGTCTCTTCCGGAAGAAAAGCAGGCCTGCGCGATCTCGAGTGATGCACTGGCGTCCAGTCCACCAGCCGTCGCCAGCGCCATGGCTTTGTCCAACGCTGCTGCGGCGGCTTCTTCATTGCCTGCGCGAATCTGGATCTGGCACTCAAGCGCTGCTTGCCGAGCGGCAAGATCAGGTGTGTTCGAAAAGTGCTGCCCCATGTCCTTGACAGCGGCCAGAGCCTCTTTATGCTTGCCCTGTTCAACACAACTTCTGGAAAGCGCCGCATAGTCGTCGTGGCTCTTGAAGAAGCCGGTACGATCACGCTCGACCGCCGTACGATAGGCAGCCTCCGCTCTTTCGAAATTCTTGTTTTCCAGCGCCAGCTCACCGAGATCACGCTGACGCTGTGTCGACCCGGATATCTTCAAAGCTTTCTCGACAACCTCTTGTGCCGCGAGCGGGTCGTTCTGCTTAAGCATGTCGACCAGCGAGTCATAGGTAGCGAGATAGTTCGGGTAGGTCGTCAGTGCGGCTTCCAACAAGCCTTGCGCTTCGTCGGCTTTACCTGCATCCCGCAGTACGAGCGCCTTACCAACCACCGCCCATGGCGTGGCACGTTGCTGAAGAACGCCTTCGTATAAAGCCAGCGCCTCATCGGTCTGAGCGTTTTGCCGCAGCAAGTCACCTTTCAGTCGCAGGACGTCGGAGGCATATCGCGTTGCATCCTTCAGCAGCGCGTCGCATGCAGCAATTGCTTTAACGCGATCACCCTTGGCACCCATATGCAGATAAATCGGTTTAAGCGCATCTTTTTTTTCTATGATGCGCAGCAGACGAGTCGCTAGAGTCTGCGCAGTAAATGGCTTCAACAAATAGTCGTCCGGGGAATATTCGGCGGCAGTTGATACCTGTTGATAAGCAGTTTCACCCGTGATGATCAAAAATGCCGTTGAGAGAGGCAGCAGGTGCTTACGACGCACGAGCTCCAGAAACTGCTGTCCATCCGAACCTTGCCCCAGGTTGTAATCGCAAACCACGAGGTCGAACTTGTTCGCGGACAGCTTATCAATCGCCTCTTTGATGTTCCGCACACAGATGCACTTTTCGAGACCGCAATCCGAAAGCTGGATACGCACCGACGTGCGCATCTCCGCCACATCATCGATCAGGAGTCCTGATTTGTTACGTAGATCCATAGAAGACGTTCCTTAACCAACCGCCAACAGCAAGGCTATGTCTCCAGCATCCGGCGGATCACCACATTGAAGGGTTCAATCCATTCCGCAGCGAACTGACTGTCGCAAGCGTTGATTTCAGCAATCGCGCGCAGCATGGAGCGCGAGAGCCCTCGATCACTGTGCTTGAGCATCACCGCTTCAAATGCATCCGCAATCGCCAGCAACTTAGCCCCTGGACAAATCTGATCATCCTTCAGGCGGCGCGGATAACCGCCGCCATCCGGCATTTCATGATGCTGGGCTACCATACTGGCTGCCGACTCCCATCCCGCCATCCGCTCGAGTATTCCCGCGCCCATGGTCGGGTGCACCTGCATTTGGAAACGCTCATCATCAGTGAGCTTCCCAACCTTGAGCCAAAGCGATTCCGGCAAAAACATCATACCAATATCATGCATATAGACCGCAGCCTCGAGCTGCACCGAATCCACCGGCTTTCCGGCATGGTCGTTGGTATCCAGCGTAAGCTGCAGGAGTCGCTGGCGTCGCCCCTTGAAGAGCGAGGACCGTGCCTCATACTGCTTGGTCAATAGACGAAAGAACAGCAGATCCGCCGCCACCTGCTCTGAACTTTTCGCGATTGCAGAGATTGGCACGCGTTCCTCTCGTACCGGCAGTGACGGACGAAAACCAGTTACGGTCTCGATAAGACGGATTGCCTCCTCCTCAAACTGAGGTGCAGAAATATGGCTAAGTGCATCCAGACCGCTTACAAGCTCGACCAGCTTTAATTGCGTCAAAGGACGATTGCCGCTAAGCGCTTCCACTGCCAGCTCCAGACGATCAAGCGTCAATAGAATCAGTTCCGCAAACAGGTCTGAAAACAAGAAATCTCCACGGCTCGCGCGGCTTACAAGGATTTCAATCGGGTGCGTAATCAAGCTTCCAAGTTCGATCTTGCAAGCCCGTGCATCTTCACCGATCAGATGCAGACCTTGCATCAACTCCGCAATCAGGGCTGAATCATCCGGCTTTCTCTTGAGATGGGCGATTCCACGTTCGATACCGGGGATCTGATCAACCAAGAAGTTCACAAACTCTGGCAATGCCTCGCCACCCGATCCACGCTGCAGGAGCAAATCTGAAATATTCATTTGTGGGTCGATTACCTTATATGGTCTTGACGTTCGTATCCTAACCGAGGAATACCAACAAAGCACATGAAAAAAGAGCCGGCATGGGCCGGCCCTTGAAGCTTTAGCAAAAGCGCTGCATTACCAGTTTGCGGGTGAATTTGGCAGAGTACAGGGCGTCGCATCAGCGGCTAAATGAGGCAGGACGAACCGAAGTTCATTCGTCGACTCTGTGGTCCCGGTGGCAATCACCACCTTCGCACGAATACGCACCTCAAGCCAGTCTGCATAGGTCTTCTGATAAGTATAAGTGAATGCAGCCACACCGTTCTCATCCGTCGTCACCGTCGACGGAACCGTACCTGCGGTCGCATGAGCCGGCGTGATGTATCCATCCACACTTGTGTCCTCACCCGGATCGAGAATATCGTTTTCGTTGACGTCTTCATTCGGGTATCCCGTTGGTACGTTATATACCGGGCTGCAAGTCGCGTCTCTGCTGCCGGTGTTATAACGTGTGGGAAACGCCGACAAGGTTACCAGAGCATTCTTGACGGCCGTCCCTGCATTGTCGACCACCAGCACGGACATCCCCATTTCATAGTTAGCATCGTTCGCAGCAGACTTCTCGGTATTAGCATGCCCGAGAGATACCGACACTCCGGTGGCATTCACGAATAATGAAGTGGTTGCGCTGACCGCAGATAGAGAATCATTGACCAGTACGGTTGCCCTGATCTGCAATCCGCCAACCGTCGACTGTGATCCGGAAGTGAATGTGGTCGTTGCCTGACCACTTGAATTTGTGTAAGCAATGGCGGGGGAAATCTCCTCGCCGCTGCCTGTAGAGTTCACGATTTCGAAAAGAACCGGAGCACCGCCAACGGCGTTAGCAGGTGCACCAGCAGTTCGTACGGTCGCGGTCAGTGTGGCGGAATTGGTCGTGCCACCGGTACTCGGAGCCACATTGGATACGCTTGGCTGAAGAGTGATGATTCCCGCCTGATTTGCTGGCGCACTCAGTGCGAAAACCCGGTAGAGCGAGGCAAGGATGACTCCGTTCGAATCAAGCAGGTCGACCTGGATATTTGCCTTCCCGGCAGCACCACTGAGTAGCGTTGAAAAAACTTCACTCATGGCATTCCCGGTATACGCCTTGGTATAGCTCTTGGCACTGTTGGACCACGCACCCAGCGTCGTAGCAAAGCGCACATTGGCGACCGATTTGCCAGACACCGTAGCCGGAACCGTCACATTGATAGGCACGGTGGTTCCAAGCGGAACCGCAATGTTGTTCCCTTCCGGACTGGTCACGACGAAGGATGTACCCACTGCCGTAGCCGAGACGGTCGAAGTAGTCGTGTAGGTGCTCGTTCCTGCGCCGTTAAACCACTGGGCCTTGATGGTGACGGGCCCGGAGGCAGTTGGTGTCAACGTCACCCGGGCGAAACCATCCGCATCCGTTTTTGCTGAACTGCTGCTTAAAGTACCGTTACCGCACGATGCAGTCGTTGTACATTCGGTGGTGTCAACGGAAAAACGGACTTCCTGGTTCTCGACAGCCGCATTCGAAACATCCTTTGCAACGGCGGCAACCTTAATATCGTTAGAAGCGTTACCTAGCGGACTCGTACTCAGCGTCAAGGTGGACCCTGTCACTTTCACTGGGATAGCCGCAGTGATGGCCGTGTTATTAACCGTGGCAATGATGGAGTCCGTGCGATTTGAGGGATCCAATCCGGCCGAATACGTAATCACTACCCGACCGGAACTGTCAGAGACCCCCGAGCTGGTGCCAAGTTGTCCCGATGCGGCGGTGAATCTGACTGTCGCACCCGAAACGCCGATATTGTTTGAATCAACGACGTTCGCTGTAATAGTTGCGCTATCCGATCCGTCAGACTTCACCGAACGACTGCTAGACGCCAATAACAGAGCTGCCGGCGGTGTCGATGTCGGCGCCGCCGTGGTCGAAGTGCTACCGGAAGCGCCACCACCACCGCTACAACCAATGAGGCCTAACAGAACCGGCAAGCCAGCAACCAGCAACAATCTCTTCGTTCTCAGTTTCATCTTCCAAATTCCTGTCTAGTTGATCTTCAGCGAACCGCAGCCTGAATTTGTTCGTCAATGATCTTCGGGGTGATGAAGACCAACAGCTCCTTTCGTGCCTTGGTCCGGTTACTGCTCCTAAACAGATTGCCAATGATCGGCAGATCACCGAGTAGCGGAACCTTATTAGTGGTCTCTTGTTCGTTTTGCTGATAAACACCACCAAGCACGACCGTTCCGCCATTCTCGACAGTGACTTTTGTCTTGATGTTCTTGGTATTGATGGAAATCCCATCCGCGTAGATAGACCCCACTTCGTCATTGGAAACATCGAGGTCAAGGATCACCGTGCCATCGGTGGTGATTTGCGGTGTGACTGACAGTTTCAGAACAGCCTTCTTGAACATCGTCACCGGGCCATTCTGCGTTTGCACTGTGTAAGGAATCTCAACCCCCTGGGCAATTTCGGCCTGACGGGAGTTAGCAGTGACCACCCGCGGACTTGCGATACCCTTAACACGACCATCGGTTTCTGCGGCCTGTAGTTCCAGGTTGATAAAGCTCGCCAAGCCGGTTTTGAACAAACTGATGGCAAATGTGCTTGGCGCGGCGCCTCCTTGTCCGATTGCCGGCAAATTGACAAATGTCGATTGCGCAAGCGTCGCGGGGGAACCACTCGCCACACCTCCGCCAAGCGCCTGGCCAGTTTGACTGAATACGCCTTCGAGCGACCCTCCCACGGTAGCGTAGGTACTGTTCGTTCCAGGCATCTTGCTGCCAACCCCCATTCCAGGCACCGTAGAACTGAGATCGTTGTAACCAAGACGAACACCGAGGCTGCGTCCAAAATTATCTTCCGCGCTGACAATCCGTGCTTCGATCAACACCTGGCGTACCGGCTTGTCAACCTGCGCAATCAGTTTCTTGATGCGCTCGAGATACTGCGGATAGTCGGTGACAAACATCTGATTAGTCCGTGCGTCCATGGTCACCGTGCCGAATGGCGACAGGTAATTGCCCCGCTCCGCTGCTGTCGAAATTGCCCCCTTAATCTGCGGCGTCTCGCCAGAAACGCCGGCGATCGAACCGGCTGCGTCAGTCGGCGTGGCTTTCTTGACCTGCTCACCCGAAATAAGCTTAGCGACATCTTCAGCCTTGGCGTAGCTTAGATGGAAAGTCTGTGTCTGCATCGGCTCTGCAACGCTTGATGCCTGGCGCGATCGGGACTGATATTCGTCGCGATCAATGATCTCCTTGTCCGGGGCAATCCAGATGACATTACCGTTTTTACGCATTCCGAGACCCTTGGCCTGCAGGATGATGTCGAGTGCCTGATCCCATGGCACATCCTTGAGACGTAGCGTCACGTTGCCGGTGACAGTATCGCTAGTAATAATGTTGTAGTTAGTGAAGTCGGCAATCACCTGCAGCACCGCACGAACCTCGATGTTCTGGAAGTTCAGAGACAACTTTTCGCCTTGGGCCCCAATGCCAGTGCCCTGCACGAGTTGATTGGGATTCTCGGCTACAGGGCGAACCTCGACGACGAACTGATTGTCGCTCTGATAGGCGTTGTGCTCCCACAGGCCATGCGGCGTAATCGTCATCAGGACGTTTTCGCCTTGCGCTTGCGTATTCACCGTCGTAACCGACGTCGCAAAATCACTCACATCGAGGCGACGACTAAGATTCGCCGGTAGGACCGATTTCTTAAACGTGACGATCAGATTCTTACCCTGCTTCTGTAGGTCAATACCGACGTTGGGATCGGAAAGCTCGACAACAACACGAGCCTCACCATCCCGGCCACGGCGAAAATTGATATCGCGAATACCCTGCGGCACCTGTAGCGGCTTCGTCGTGGCAAAGTGGGAAACTTCCGGTGCAGCAGTGGAGGCGTTAACTCCACCGGTTGCTGCAGCCAATGTCACATAAAGCACGGATCCCTCGACTCGAGTTTCGTAGGGAGACATCCTGGTCATATTAAGGACCATGCGCGTGCGATCACCAACCTGAATAATGTTGATGCTGCGCAGATCACCCTGATTCACCTGCTGGACGGTACGCGCCAAGCCATTCCCCGTGTCGGGAAAATCAAACGCGACACGCGCAGGATTCGCGATACTGAAGCTCGCGGGCGACGCCGGAAGCGCTTGCTTCATCGTCAGCTTGACGATAATGACACCCTCGGATTGGCTAACTTGAAGGTTATCGATGCTGTTCGTTGTCGCCGGTGCGTCAATCGCGGAAGTGGCGACTTGCTGAGCCCAGCAAGCCGGAGCCAAGCAACACAAGGCTGCGGCAGGCGCCAGCCATCGTAGGTATTTGCTGAAGGGGCTCATTTCTTGGTCTCCTGTTCCTGCAACTGCAGCGAGGTTGCTCGTTCCACCCAGTCATTACTGGGATCCTGCACCAGTTCTTTGACTTGAACTTCACTATCGGTAATTTTGGTGATCATCCCGAAATTCTGCCCCATGTAATTGCCGACATGAACGGTATGCACAGCCTTGTCGGCCAAAACAATCGCGCTCATCCTGCCTTTTTCTCTCAGAACCCCAACCATTTTCAGCGACTCCAACGGATAAGCCTCGAGAGGTTCACGATAGCGATTTAAATCCGGTCTAAGTCCACCACCCGCGGAAGTGGCTCGTTTGTCGGGTTCAATCTTGCTCGAACTAAATGGGTCGACCAAACCTCCCGCCTCATATGAAACGATAGGGAACGGTTTAATCTCGGGCAAAGGGGGAATACGCCCCTTGATATCCGTGCTCGCATCCTGCATCCACTGCTTGAGATCATGGTGCTCATCAACTGCGCAAGCTGCCAACAGGGCCACTGAGAGCACTGTTACTGAAATGGAGCGAGGGCTCATTTCTTGCCACCCTTTCCTTTCGCTGCCTTTTCACGCTTCTGCTTCGAAACTTCGGCATCATCCAGATAGCGGAAAGTTTTTGCCACCATCGTCATTGTCAGCGTGTCGTCCTTCTGCATGGTGACATCGATATCATTGAGCGTAACAATACGCGACAGCTTCGCGACATCACCCGTAAACGCCCCAAGGTCGTGATATTTCCCCACCAGCTTGATTGTGATGGGCAACTCCGCATAGAAGTCCTTCGTGGCTTCGACACCGGGCTTGAACAACTCGAACTTCAAACCCCGGCCAACCCCCGACTGGTTTATGTCGATCAACATCGACTCCATCTCCGCCTTGTTTGGCAACTGTCGGAGCAGCGTGCCGAAAGAGCGATCGATCTCAGCCAACTGCTTACTGTACTCATCAAGATTAACGGCACGCTTCTTCTTGTCGAGCCAATCTTCCTTCAGCTTTGCCTCTTCCTGCTGTTTGACTTGCAACTCATCAAGTTGGGGATTCCAGCCAAACCACCACGCACATGCCAGCATCACGAGAAAGGCACCCGCCAGAATCACGATACGCGGAGCGAGCGGCCAGACGCCGGGATCCTTCGGATCAAGTGTCTTAAATTCTTCGATCAGCGACTGAAAGTTAATCGCCGGCAATGAAATCTTTGGCAAGGCGGGCGATTTCATCGTTGACTCTCCTTCGCAGCAGAGCCCGCAACCGGAGCAGCCGCCTTGCCCTTCTTGTCATCCTCGGTTGTCTGGCGGGTGAAATATACGTCCATGTTGAACTGATTCAGCGGCCGCGTACCGACATTCACTAACTGGATTTCGACGAGATTAGGGCGCTCAAGCAGGGGTGATGCTTCGAGATTGCGCATCATGGTCGAAACCCGCGAGTTGCTTTGTGCATAGCCGACCAAGTTCACCTTGTCGCCGCTTTGCTTGATGCTTTTCAGATAAGTACCCTCAGGCATCTGGCGCGCCAACTCATTGAACAAATGTACAGTCTCAGCTCGATTTGCCTGCAATGATTCGATGATGCGCTTGCGGGACAGCAGTGCGTCGGTCTGCTCCTTGAGTCGCTTGATCTCCTCAATATCCTTGTCGAGCACAGCGATCTGCGACTTGAGAAAAGAGTTCTTGTTGTCCTGGGCGCCAATGTATCCATTAATGACGCCATAGCCGGCAAACCATATCGCGCAGGCAAGAATCGCGATCAGTCCGAATACGGCATAAAACTGCTGGCGACGCGCCGCACGCTTTTCCTCGCGGTGCGGTAGAAGATTAATGCGGATCACTGATCGAACCTCCGCAAAGCCAGACCACAGGCGACAAGCAAGGAAGGCGCATCGGCAAGCAGTTGCTTGGGCCGGATGCGTGACGAAGTCAACATATCGACAAACGGGTTGGCGATATGCGTCTCAACACTGGTGCGCGCCTTGACCGCTGCATCGAGTCCAGGGATAACGGCACATCCACCTGCGAGAACGATCTGATCGACCTGTGTGAATTGCGATTGCCCCGATGTAAAGAAGAACTGAAGGGCACGTGAGACCTCGAGCGCGAGATTGTCCATGAACGGCTTGAGCAGATCGGGTTCGTAATTTTCTGGCAGCGACCGATTTCGCTTTGCCGCATCGGCCTCCTCAAAACTCATGCCATAGGTGCGCATAATCTCCTGCGTCAGCTGGTTACCACCAAACGCCTGCTCACGAGCGTAGACCTGCTGGCCGTTACGCAACATTGACACGTTTGTGACATTAGCACCGACATCAACGAGAGCAATCAGCAGATCCTTGCCACCACCTACCAACTGTCGCTCGACCAGTTCGAAGGCCGCCTGTGCGGCATAAGACTCCACGTCGACCACCATGGCTCGCAGTCCAGCTGCTTCGGCACACGCCACACGATCCTCGACCTTTTCCTTACGTGAAGCTGCGATCAGCACTTCGACTTCGTCCTGACTGGAGGGCGCCGGACCGACGACCTGAAAATCCAGATTGACCTCGTCGAGAGCAAACGGAATGTACTGATTGGCCTCCGATTCAACCTGAACTTCCATCTCCTGCTCGCGCATACCTGCAGCAAGAATGATCTTCTTGGTGATTACTGCAGCAGCTGGCAACGCCAGCGCCGCATACTTGGTCGACGAACCGAGACGCTTCCATGCGCGCTTCACGCCCTCGGCGACCTGATCGAAATTGGCGATATTCCCATCCACCACCGCGTCACGTGGCAGTGGCTCGATCGCATAGCGCTCGATACGATGAACACCCTTGCCCGCATCCGCAAGCTCGACCATCTTGACCGCCGAGGAGCTGATATCCACACCAATCAGCGGCCGTGCTTTCGGATTAAAAATTGACAAGTCAATTTGCAAGAAAATTTTCCTTATAAAATCTTGCGTTAGGCGCTACACAGATAATTTACATTAAATGCTAGCAGCAAGCTTCTTCAGTGTAAACAATTTTCTGGTGAAAAAATTCCGTTTGTATCTTCTCACACAACGTTTGGCTGGCCCGGGGAATTTTTCACATGCCGGCATATAATGTTCGGCTATATCTTTTCAGGGCTTTTTGTTTTGTCTGCCATCCTCCGCTGGCCCCTCTATATTGTTCTCTCACTCATCGGTGCTTGTCTCGCCGCTGCGGCGTTGCTTGGCACTGTGGTCGTTCTTGCGTACCCACAACTACCCTCCCTCGAGGTGTTGACGGACTATCAGCCCAAGATCCCGTTGCGCGTCTATACCGCCGACAACCACCTGATTGGCGAATTCGGTGAAGAGCGCCGTGCCCTCGTCCGTATTGAAGATGTCCCTGCCATCATGAAGCAGGCCATTATTTCCGCCGAGGATGAACGCTTCTATACCCATGGTGGCGTCGACACGCTGGGCGTACTGCGCGCCGCGTATTCCAATTTCATCGGTGGCGGCAAGCGGCAAGGGGCGTCGACAATCACCATGCAGGTGGCGCGCAACTTCTTCCTGTCGAGCGAGAAGACCTTGTCGCGCAAGCTTTATGAAGCGCTGCTTTCGTTCAAGATCGAACACAACCTTTCCAAGAACGAAATCCTCCAGCTCTATATCAACCAGATCTACCTCGGCCAGCGTGCCTATGGTTTTTCCTCAGCAGCCCAGATCTACTACGGCAAGGCACTCAAGGACATCACGGTTGCCGAAGCTGCAATGCTTGCCGGCCTTCCGAAAGCCCCTTCCTCGTACAATCCCGTCGCCAATCCCAGGCGGGCCAAGCTTCGCCAACTCTACGTCTTGCGGCGCATGCACGAGCTTCGGTTTATTGACGACACTCAGCTTGCCGAAGCGCAAAATGTCACTCTGACAATCAAACGTGATACCAACGATTTCGGGGTACACGCTGAGTTTGTTGCCGAAATGGCTCGGCAGATCGCTTTCGAACAGTTTCAGGACAGCACCTACAGCAAGGGCTACACGATCATCACGACGATCACCCTGGCCGACCAGGAAGCCGCCTATAACAGCCTGCGCAAGGGCGTCATGGACTACGACCGGCGCCACGGGTATCGTGGTGCTGAGGCCTACGTCGATATGAACGAAATTCCGTCGGATCAAGACGAATCACTGGAAGAAGCCCTCACCGACCACGACGACTCCGACGACCTGCTTGCCGCCGTCACGCTCGACGCCAAACCCACGAGCGTGCGCGCCTATCTGCGTGGCGGTGAAATCGTCACCATCAGCGGCGAGGGTCTCAAGTTCGCGGCACGCATGCTCGACGACAAGGCCCCGCCCAACAAGCGCATCCGTCGCGGTGCGATCATCCGCGTCTCGCGCGATGCCAAAAAGCAGTGGCAAATCACCCAGGTACCCGAAGCCGAAGCCGCCTTCGTCGCTGCCAGCCCGATCGACGGCGCCATACGCGCACTCGTTGGCGGCTTCGACTTCAACCGCAATAAATTCAATCACGTCACACAAGCCTGGCGCCAGCCAGGATCAAGCTTCAAACCCTTCATCTACTCGGCAGCCCTGGAAAAAGGCTACACCCCGGCCTCGGTGATCTCCGATGAGCCCATCGTCATCTCCGCCTCAGAGACCGGCAGCCAGGCCTGGGAGCCAAAGAACTACGATGGCAAGTACGAAGGTCCGATGTCCATGCGCACCGCGCTGACCAAGTCGAAGAACATGGTTTCGATCCGCCTGCTCAAGTCCATTGGCACACAATACGCACAGGACTACATCACACACTTCGGCTTCGATGCCGACAAGCACCCACCCTATTTGACCATGGCGCTTGGCGCCGGCTCGGTAACCCCTTGGCAACAACTCACTGGCTATTCGGTTTTCGCCAACGGTGGCTACAAGATCACGCCCTTTATCGTGCGTCAGATCCTCGACGACAAGGGCAAGGTCGTCGCTGAAACACAACCGCAAGTAGCCGGCGACGAAGGCTTGCGTGTCATCGACGCGCGCAATGCTTACCTGATGGACAGCATGATGCACGACGTCGTGCGGCGTGGTACCGCGGTCAAGGCCATGTCCCTGAAACGTGGCGACCTTGCCGGCAAGACAGGCACCACCAACGACTACGTTGACGCCTGGTTCTGTGGCTATCAGCCGACCGTCGTCGGTATCGCCTGGATCGGCTTTGATCGCCCCAAGAGGCTCGGCAATGGCGAAACCGGTGGCTCCGCCGCACTCCCCATGTGGATCGGCTTCATGGAAAAAGCGCTGCAGGGAGTATCAGAAAGCTATATGGAACAACCTGAAGGCCTGATCACAATCAACGCCAACGACCCCACCGGCAAGAGCAAGGGACCGGAATACGTCTACAGCGAACATCTGCCCGCTACCGATGAAACGCCAGCGGCCACCGCAGAAAACCCGGCGCAGCCCGCCCCGGCACCTGCACCGCCACCCGAAAGACTGCAGGCACCCGCCCCGGTGCAGGACGCTCACCCGAAGCCGATCAAGAAGAACTAACCAGCGTTCAAGCCTGCCTCAGTTCAACTGGCTCGCCTGTCTGCTCGCTCATGCAACGCCCGAGTCGCTCCAGCAGTTCGACACCATCGCGCGTTCCCAACCAGCGGCCCGGCACCTCGGCATCCGGTCGGAAGTGGTAGCCACCCGACTTCGCCGCAACCCAGATTTCGCGTGCGGCACCATGCCGGTTGATGATGATCTTGCTACCACCCGCATGGTCGAACTCAAGCTCGATGACACCACCGGCCTGAATCTCGTAATCAAAATCTGTCGCGCACTCGTCGAGCGCCGCCTCGATGCATGCCAGCATCGCATCCGCCTGCGCGTTGAATTCCCGTTCATCCATGACGCCACCTCCCGTCACTAGCCCCAATGGCCGTCGTTATTTGCACTGCTGTGTTAGGATAAAAGGCTTTTTGTTTCACCCATTTCATCCGCTTTCCCCGGACTTCCCGCCTCATGCGTTCACCACTCCCTTATTCGTTATTTGTCCTGCTCGCTGCCACGGCAACGCTGTCTGCATGCGGCACGAAAACACCACTGACGCTGCCGCCTGGCTACGTACAGTCGCCACTGTTCGGCACCAGTACACCCGCTCAGGCAGCCACCGCGACTACCATGCCGAAAGCCGAAGTGGCCAAGCCAACAGAAGCCGTTGATGATAACAAACCCATCAGCGAAGCAGTGACACCATCGCCATGAACTCATCACACTTCACCTATCGAGATGGCAGCCTCCACGTCGAAGGACTGCCGCTTGCCAAACTTGCCACGCACTTCGGCACGCCCTGCTACATCTACTCACGCGCCGCGCTGACGGCTGCCTACGAGAGCTATCGCCGCGTGCTGCAAGGCCCGCAGGGACACGACACGCTGATCTGCTACGCCGTCAAGGCGAACTCCAACCTGGCTATTCTCAATGTCTTCGCACGCCTCGGTGCCGGCTTCGACATCGTCTCAGGTGGCGAACTCAGCCGCGTCATCGCCGCCGGTGGCGATCCGGCCAAGGTGGTGTTCTCCGGCGTCGCCAAGTCTCACACCGAAATCGAGCAAGCCCTGCGTGCTGGCATTCACTGCTTCAACGTCGAATCGGCCAGCGAACTCGAACGCATCAACGAAATCGCCGGCACGCTCAATTTAAAGGCGCCGATTTCGCTACGCGTGAATCCTGATGTCGACCCAAAGACCCATCCCTACATTTCGACGGGCCTCAAAAACAACAAGTTCGGCGTGCCCTTCGCCGATGCGCTGCCGCTCTACCGACGCGCCCGCGAACTGCCGAACCTCGTGATTCGCGGCATCGACTGCCACATCGGCTCGCAGTTGCTCGACCCCGCACCGGCCACCGAAGCAGCGCAAAAAATCCTCGGACTCGCCGACACACTCGCCGCCGAAGGCATGCCGCTGGCCCACATCGACCTCGGCGGTGGCATGGGCATCCGCTATCGCGACGAAGCAGTACCCAGCGCCGACGAATATCTTGGTCCAATCCTCGCACTACTCAAGGGCCGCAAGGAAAAGTTGCTCATCGAACCCGGCCGCTCATTGGTCGGCAACGCCGGCCTGCTGCTGACGCGCGTCGAAGTCATCAAATGCGGAACCGAAAAGAATTTCGCCATCGTCGATGCGGCGATGAACGACCTGATGCGTCCCGCGCTGTATGACGCCTGGCACGACATCCTGCCAGTGACGGAACACTCGACGAACCCACCACGCACCTATGAAATCGTCGGTCCTGTCTGTGAAAGCGGTGACTTCCTCGGCCAAGGCCGCGAGCTCGCGCTGGATGAAGGCGACCTGCTCGCCGTGATGTCGGCCGGCGCCTACGGCATGGCGATGAGCTCCAACTACAACTCGCGGCCGCGCGCTGCCGAAGTCAGGGTCGATGGCGACCAGGCACACCTGATCCGCCAACGCGAAGACGTCAAGCAGCTATTCGAACACGAGGCCGTGCTGCCCTGATCCTCAGGCATCGTGGACAGTCGGCGACCGCAGGGATACTGGCACCGGTGCACGCTCCGGTGCCAGCATCAATGCATGTGATGCGCGTGTGAAGTCGGCTCCGAGTGAGTACTCGGGCTGCCACTCGATGCGGTCAAATCGCGCACTTCAGCCTGTACCTCAAGCACACTCAACTTCTTGTCTTTGCCCTCGATGCGCAGCATCAGCGGCACCATCTCGCCCTTTCTAAGCGGCTGCTTCAGATTCATCAGCATGAGGTGGTAACTGCCCGACTTCAGGGCGACAGTCTTGCCCGCAGGCAGTTCAAGACGAGAAATGGCGCGCATTTTCATCACGCCACCATCCATGATCATTTCATGAATCTCGGTCAGCCCGGCACGCGGACTACTGACACCCACCAGCGCTGCATCCTCACGCGCCGTCAACTCCATGAAAGCTCCGGTCGCCCCCTGCCCGGCCACCGTGCCACGCGCCCAGGCCGTGGCGACCGTAACCTCAGGCGGCTGCGCCCACACCGGTGTCGCCAATAAAGCGGCGACCATCATCAACCCGCATACAACTGACTCGACCCGCATGATCTGTCCTTGCACAAGCGAACGCCACAAAGATGGCCCGCCGAAAATTTAGAGCATCACTTTACCACTGGCCATCCACTGGCCATCACCCTGCAGCCGCGATGCGGCAGATTGACGCAGGGCATGCACGAAGCCCTGCGCTAAAATTGTGGTTTCGCCCCAAGACCACCTTTTCGATGCCGCCACACCCGGACATGCCGCACACCAACGGCCACGACGACCTGCGCCGCCTGCAATGGCTGCGCGACTTCGCCATCGCCGGACTCGCTCTGCTAGTCGGCATCGCCGAGCCGCTCTTTCGCACGCTGGTGCCGCTCGCCCCCGCCGCTACCTTGCTCGGCCTGTGGATCGCCATCAGCATCGCCACCTGGATACGCCTGCGTCACGCAAGACCCGTCACGTCGCGTGAATTACTGTTTCAGATCGGCATCGATCTCGTCATGCTGACTGCATTGCTTGCTGTTTCCGGTGGCCCGGCGAATCCCCTGACCGCGCTCTACCTGCCGACCGTCGCCATCGCCGCTGCGGTGTTACCAGCACGCCATGCCTGGCTCGTCGCGCTACTCAGCGTGGCGGCCTATTCGCTGCTCTGGAAGTTCAGTCTGCCGCTCACCGTTGAAGACGTTGATCGCGCCATGCAGATGCACCTGACCGGGATGTGGCTGACCTTCGCCGTCTCGGCACTACTCATCGCCGGCTTCATCGGTCGCATCACCGTGGCCTTGCGTGAACGCGAACAGCAGCTCGCGGCAGCGCGCGAGCAAACACTGCGCGACGAACGCATCGTCGCCCTCGGTAACCTCGCTGCCGGCGCGGCGCACGAGCTCGGCACACCGCTCGCCACGATGGCCGTCATCGCCGGCGAACTGGCCCACGATCCGACCCTCACCGCTGATCTGCGCGAAGAGGTCAAACTACTCTGCGAGCAGATCGGTGCCTGCAAAGGCATCATCAGCGGCCTAGCGGATCGCGCCGGCATCAAGCGCGCCGAAGGCGGCAAGGCAATCGCCGTCGACCACTGGCTTGAGCAGCTCGTCGCACGCTGGCGAGCGCTGCGCCCACAAGTCGCGCCACAACTGACGCTGACTGCCAAGAGCGACTACACGCAAGCAGCACCGCGTCTATTCGCCGAAACCACGCTGGAGCAGGCGCTGCTCAACCTCTTCAACAACGCCGCCGACGCGAGTCTGGATCACATTGAGATCGCCGCACAATGGAATGCCGAGTGGCTGCGCATCGACATCTTCGACCGCGGCCCTGGCATCGATGCTGCGCTGCTCGCGCAGGCCGGACATGAATTTTTCAGCACGCGCGAGGAAGGCATTGGTATCGGTCTGTTCCTCGCCCACGCCGCGCTCAAGCGCTATGGCGGCACGATCACCATGGAGCCACGCGCTGGCGGTGGCACGCTGACCCGCGTAGAGCTACCGCTCCGCGCATTGCTCGCGCAAGGAGACGCCGCATGACCACAGCACTACCAAAAATCCTTGTAATCGATGACGACGAAGCCTTCAACGGCGTACTATGCCGCGCCTTGACGCGGCGCGGCCATACCGCCAGCGGCGCTCAAAGTGCTGCAGAAGCCCTGAAAATCGCCGAGCGCGAGCAGCCCGGGCGCATCGTCCTCGACCTCAACCTCGCTGGCTGGGGCAGCAATGACAACGGTCTGGCGCTGATCGAACCACTCAAACGCGTCTGTCCGAACTGCCACATCGTTCTGCTGACAGGCTATGCCAGCATCGCCACAGCCGTCGATGCGATCAAGCTCGGCGCGACACACTATCTTGCCAAACCAGTCGATGTCGATACGCTGCTCGCCACCTTCATCGCCGCCGAGGCAAACGATGCAGACGATGCGGACAATTCGGGCAATGCCACCACGGCGCGAACGACCATCCAGCCACCGCCCAGCGAACCACTCTCAGTCGACCGCCTGACGTGGGAGCACATCCAGCGCGTGCTTCTCGAGAATGACGGAAACATCTCTGCGACAGCACGTGCGCTGAAAATGCACCGGCGCACATTGCAGCGCAAGCTGGGCAAGCACCCTGTCAACGCATAGCCCTGAGAGGCAATATCCACGCGCTTTTCAGCAGGGATACCGCCAAGAACCGCATGGACACTTACTCTCCGGGCAGGGCCCGAAAAAGCGCGAACTACAGGACGTAGCGCGCCAGGTCTTCGCTCAGCGACAATTCCTTGAGCCGGCTGTCGACATAAGCGGCATCGATCACCACCTCGTCCTTCGCATGCCGGTCGGTATCGAAGAAAAAGTAAGCGGCCGGCCATCACCGACTTCCCAAATGAACTCAATCGTCAAGAGCGGAGTTCGGTGAAGTTTCTGACGAGTTAATCAGTAACCGCCCAAGGCAGCAACCCTGCCAAACGATTGACTGGGTACTCCGTGATGTACCCACTTTGACCCGTATCATTATTTTCAACATCGAGCGATTCATCCCCGCGGACGCGGGGAACACGCAGGGAGCGGAACCTTCACAGGAACCATCACCTGGTTCATCCCCGCGGACGCGGGGAACACCCAGAGCTATTCGCCAAGCCCAAGAGCGTCGTCGGTTCATCCCCGCGGACGCGGGGAACACTCCAGAAAGATTGCCGCGATTGCATT
>CAZAOQ010000017.1:0-24870 GCA_964486795.1 uncultured Rhodocyclaceae bacterium | reverse complement strand
CACGCGCACGCTCCGGCGTGGTGATGATCACCGCCGAACCGCCGTCGCTTTCCTGGCAGCAATCGAACAGACGCAGCGGCTCGCAGATGCGGCGGGCATTGTCGTACTCTTCACGCGTGAAGGGCTGCTGGTAGAAGAAGGCGGCGGGATTCTTGACAGCGTATTCGCGCGTCGCGTGGGCGACTTCGAACAAGGCTTCCTGGGTACAGCCCGTCAGGTGCATATAGCGCTGGGTAAACATCGCCACCCAGGAAGTCGGCGTGAGCAGGCCGAAGGGCATGTACCAGCCGTAGTGAATCGCGCTGCCGGTGATCAGCGAACCCGAAACGCCGTCGGAATAACGATGGCCGGAGCGGCCGTTGAGCGCGCGATAGCAGACGACGACTTCGGCCATGCCGGTCGCCACCGCCATCGCAGCCTGCATCAGCGTGCCGGTGGCCGCGCCACCGCCGTAAGGCACCCGCGAGAAAAAACTTAGGTCGTTACAACCGAGAGCACGGGCGACGTCGACTTCCTCATTCTGGTCCATGGTGAAGGTCACCATGCCATCGACATCGGAAGGCTTCAGGCCGGCGTCGTTGAGGGCGGCCTTGACGGCCTCGGCCGCCAGGGAGAGTTCCGAGCGACCGGAGTTCTTGGAGAACTCGGTCGAGCCGATGCCGACGATCGCGGCCTTGTTCGCAATATTGGCAACCATGTTCAAGCCTCCTTGGGCAGTGGCAACGCAACGCGCACCGTGCCGGTCATGTGCGTACCCCAGACATTATTGACGCCTTCAACGGCGACGGTGACGACGCCGCTGGCATCGTCCTTGGCCTTGACTTCACCAGTGACGGTCATCACGAAGCCGGGCAGATTGGGCGCGCCCAACTTGATGTCGATGCCCTTCAGCGTGCAGTCGGGGCCGGCCCAGTCGGTGACAAAACGGCCCATAAAGCCGTTGCTGGTCAGGATGTTCATAAAGACATCCGGCAGGCCGGTGGCTTGCGCGACTTTCTTGTCATGGTGCACCGGGGTGAAATCGCGCGAGGCGATGGCCGCGCCGATGATCAGGCCGGAGGTGATGTCGATCTTGAGCTCGGGCAGCTTGTCACCGATGGCGACCTGGCTATATTTCAGGGTATTCAGGTTCATGATGTTTCCTCGCTATGCGCTATGTTCAGGCCAGATAGAACTGCGGCAGCCAGGTCTTCGCATCGACCTGCTCGACCTTGCCCTTGACCTTCATGCCGATCTTGATGGCTTCGGGTTCGCAGCCGACAAGGTTGGCGACCAGATTGGTGCCTTCACTCAGCTTGATAACGGCGCAGATCAGCGGATAGGGGTAGCCCGGGAACTTCGGGTAGTGCATCTGTGTGAAGCTGAGGATTTCGCCTTCGAGCTTCGATTCAATCGAATCCCATTCCGTGGATTGGCACTCGCCGCACATCGGACGCGGCGGGTGGCGCAGCGTTTTGCAGCTCTTGCAGCGCTGGATCGGCAGCTTGCCCTGATCCACGGCTTCCCACCACCAGGCGTTGTCGTGACCACGCGGTGAGGCGAGGCGCGTCGGTACCGCCGGAGCGCCCGCGTCGCCGCCAGCCGCTGCCGGCTCTTCGCCCGCCTTAGGAATGAACTTGAGGACGCGGAACACCTGACGACCGATTTCCTCGCCGTTCTGGTCGGTGAATTTGGTCAGCGTTTCGATGAAGTAACCGACGCCGCGCGAAGTCGCCTTCTGCTCGGAAATCTTGTCGATGACGGTGTGAGCAAACACCTGGTCGTCAGGGCGCAGGTCGCGAACGTATTCGGTGTTGGTATTAGTGCCGAGCACACCGCTGAAGCCGTGGGCATCGAAGACATTGTGCAGCTCGCGCTGCAGGTCCATCGCCGGCGTCTGACACATCGGATAGCCTTCCATGCTCCAGATCTGCAGCATGGTCGGCGGCGCAATGAGGCCGCCCTTGCTCGATTTGGCGGCGAATGTCTCGTCGGTATAAACGGGGTTCTCATCGCCCATCACTTCGGCCCAGTGACGAATCATGGCCTTATTGACGTCGTCCTTGCCGCGCTTCGGCGCGCCGAGTTCCCGGCCGACATAGGCCTGGATTTTCGCTTCAAACGCTTTGGTTTCTTCAGGAGTCATGGTTCGTTTCCCGGTTGATCGTACAGTTGGTCGTACAGAAAGGAGAAAGCTGCGCAGCGCGATGTAATTCTTATGTTTTTCGGCCGGCGGCGGATTTAGGCTCCGGGTCAATCTACGCGAAAGCGGAGGGGCAATCCTCGTCTGAATGGACGATCCATGACGCATGAGGGCTCGTTAGCGTATTCTTCGTTTGGCGCCGATTCCGTGACCGGCGCCAAACGGCCAAAGAGCGCCAGGAAACTCCACCCGCGAAATAGTCCAAACAGACGATGCTTGGACATCTGCAGCCAATAGGATACGCAGGGTATACAATGGTGGGTCGTTTGGGACTCGTCTCCACAAAGGGGGGGGCGGCCACATGTGGCAACACAAGTTCGAACGTTGTAAATCAAGTACATACAAACAAGGAGACTGATTTGAAACCTCACTTCCCCCGCAAGCCCGCGGCCCTGACACTGTCCCTGGCAATCGCGCAGATCTTCGCCGCGCCGGCAGTCTATGCACAGGATGCAACCGCCACGTCTGGCGCCATCGAAGAAGTCGTCGTCACGGCGCAGAAACGCTCGGAAAACTTGCAGAACGTGCCAATCTCCATCCAGGCGATGAGCACCAAGGATCTCGAGAAACACAATATCGTCACACTGTCGGACGTCGGTGCCGAAGTACCGGGTCTCAACCTCGCACCCTATCCGGGCAGCAGCGAAGCTTTCTTCCCGACGTTCCGTGGTATCACCACCAATGCGGTGTTCATCAGCGCTCCTGCCGCTACTGCTTTCCATGTGGATGGTGTGTTCCGCTCCCAGTTGGTCGGCCTGAACAACCCCGCCGGCGACCTCGAGCGCATCGAAGTGCTGAAAGGCCCGCAGGGCGTGCTCTCTGGCCGCAACGCCACGGGCGGCGCAGTCAATGTATTTACGGCCCGGCCAGAATTCGGCCAGATCGGCTTCAAGCAGCAATTCACTTTCGCCGACCGCGGCCAGTTCCTCTCCAGGACCGTGGTTAATCTGCCGATCAAAGACGATCTGGCCATGAAGCTGTCTTATCTGCACCGCCAGAAGGATGACGACGGCGTCACCAACAGTGCGCCTGGTGGCGTCCAGTTTGGTAAGCAGAATGCCGACTCCGTCCGTATCGATGTTCGCTGGAAACCGGTCAGTGGCGTGATGGTTGATTACGGCTACGAGAACTCCGATTCGAAGAGCTACGATACCCCGCCGCAGTGTTTGGTTGCCGGTAACGTCAACCGTGGTTACCAGGGTGGCATGTCGTATTTCCTGGGCGACCCACGCGTGGCCGCTTTCGCGACGGGCTGCTCCACGAGCAAGCTGGATAAGCTCTACGTGTCTTCCAATTTTAGCAAAAATGTCAATAGGACTGAAGCACACACACTCAACATCAACTGGGAAGTTAACCCGGCGCTGACCGTACGCTCCATCACCGGCTTCAATACGGTCGATACCAGCAACCACTACAACTACGCCGGCTATGCGGGCGGTGACGCAGTGCGGTCGGATAGCTATCCGGTGACCTTTACCGGTGCTGGCCTTCCCAATGGTGGCAAACTGGGTCTGCCAATGGTGTTGTACAACGAAGCCTGGTCGCAGGAATTCCAGTTTCTTGGCGATCTCAGTAAGAATCTGAAATATACGACCGGCCTGTATTTCTCCTCGGAAGAAGGGCATCAGAGCTCTGGCCCGAACATTGGCGTGTACGTGCCGGACGTTATGGCCTCGTATTTCCCGGCAAACCCTGATTTGCTGATGCTCGATAGCAAGGGCCTGTCGTCTGCGAAGAGCACTTCCTGGGCGGTTTTTGCGCATCTGTCCTGGACGCCTGAAATCCTCGATAACAAGCTGGACATCGTTCCCGGCGCTCGGTTCACCCACGACCACCGCAAGGTGGTCGGCTACAACACGGGCTGGTCAGCGCAGTATGCGGTCGATCCGGCCACGGGAGCTGCGGTTCTCGCTGGTCCGGCAGGTCCCGGCATGGTCAACGCAGCAGGCGACCGCGCCTGGTCGAAGCTGACCCCAGCAATCTCGTTTAACTACCACTGGCAGAAAGACCTGATGACGTACTTCAAGTACTCGACGGCCTACACCAGCGGCGGCTTCGATCCGGTAGCGGGTCCCCCAGTGAGTGCTGGACAGTTCGCCAACGGCTTCGACCCAGAAACAATCAAGTCCTTCGAACTCGGCATGAAGGGGGAGTTCCTTGAGCGTCGTCTGCGGACCAATCTGGCGGTGTTCCAGAGCAAATTTACCAATGAGCAGAAATCAGTGCCGCAGACCACGGGTGGTTGGCAAACCGTCAACGTCGGCAGATCAACGTATCAGGGTATCGAATTTGACCTGACCGCTGCCCTGACCCAGTATTTGCGCCTCGGCCTGAACTTTGCGACGATTCGTCACAAGTACGATCTTTGGATCGATCCGACAACCGGTGCGGATATTACCAACCAACGTGATCTGATCGTACCGAAGAACGATATTGCGGTTAATCTCGACTATCGTTTCCCCAGCTTCGGTCTGCCGGGCAAGCTCGATGCCAACTTGAACTACACGCGTCGCGGCGCATCTTCCACACCGTTCGATCGTGTCATGGCCAAGAACCTCGATATCTACACCACCGCGCCAGCTTACAGTCTTTGGAACGCACGTATTGCGCTGTCCCAGATCAAGGCCGGCTCGGGAGACGAGGGACGGGTTGGAGTCGCACTGTGGGTCAAGAACCTGTCCGACAAGAAGTACCTGACCATGGCCAATCCGGGTTGGGTCACCGATATGTCGGGCAACTGGGGCGAGCCGCGCACCGTCGGCCTCGACCTGACCTACAAGTACTAAGACTAAGCATTCTTGTATTCTTGCCGGGTACGCCCGGCAAGCGAATTGAAAAAGCCGCCCTCACGAGGGGCGGCTTTTTTACGCTTGAATAGTGGAAATCTGAAATTCCGGCCGCTCAGCCGCCGGACTTCGGTGCCTGGAAGATTTCAACCAGGCTCTGGCGCAGCCAGAGGTTGTCGGCGTCCTCATCAGCCGAGGCATGCCAGTAGAGATAGATGTCTGCGGCCTCGGGCATATTCAGCCCTTCTGGGAGCGGCACCAGCTTGTTGGCACGCACATCGCCAACCAGAAACGACATCGGCCGGTGCGGCGCGGTCAGAATGCAATCTGTCTGGGCAACGATGCGCGCAGCAGTCCAGTAGTCCTGGCAGCGCAACACTACTTCACGATCCAACCGACGGCGTGCAAACTCCATGTCCAGAAAGTTCGTTTCGACGCGGCGTGGCGCGACGACGATGTGCCGCAGCTTGAGATAGGTGTCCAGATCAAGCGCACCCTTGCGCAAAGCCGGGTGATTCCGGCGAATCATCACAGAGAGTCCCTCACGCGTGAGCAGCCGACTCAACACGTTTGTCGAAGGATACGAGTAAGCAAAGGGCTGCAGCGCAACATCAAACTTGCCCGTAGCAAGGCGATTCTCGAAGCGGCCCGGCTCGAAGAGTGCTGTGACGATTTCGTACGCGGGTGTGCTCCCCTGACGCTCCATCAATTGCGGTAGATAGGCCGCCTCGTCGGTCGTGATCGTGCCGATTGTCAATGTTCGACGCACCCTGGGCTGCATCGTTGCTGGCTTCTGGTTGAGCGTATCCTCGAGAATCCGCAGCGCGGAAAGAATGGGTTGATACAGCTCTCGCGCCAGCGGCGTCGGCGTCATCCCGTTGTACTGGCGCTGGAACAGAGGGTCGCCAAACAGTTCGCGCAAACGCCCCAGCGCATGGCTGACCGAGGATTGCGTGAGATGCAATCTTTCGCTTGCGCGGGTGACGGCGCCTTCACGATAAATCGCCTCAAACACCACCAGCAGGTTCAAGTCGATGCGCCTAATATCGATGTTGTTCATAATTGTCACATGAGAACAATTCAGTTGACTCATAATAGCGGCAGCCTAGAATTGCAACAACCTCTTTCAGACCACTCCGGAAGTCTTCGGAAAATTGCTTAGAGGCGCAGCGCACCCCGGCCCGAATAATTCATATTCGGCTGGTTCTCGGGGCCGACTTTTCCGCCAAACCCCGCAACTCTGATTAAAACTAAACCAAAGGAAATCAACATGGCTTACAGCATCGACTCCAAAGTTGGCGAACTGCTCGACAACGCTGCACCGCGTGCCGTCATTGACCAGCACATGCCTGAGCTCGCCACCAACCCGCAAATCGCCATGGCCCGTGGCATGTCCCTGAAGATGATCGCCGGCTTCTCTGGCGGCAAGATCACCAAGGAAATGCTGGCTGCGGTTAACGACGAACTGCAAAAGCTGTAAGCCCTTACCGTTCTTCGCACAAAGAAAAAGGCCGGGTATCCCCGGCCTTTTTCTATTTTGGCACCTAGATCAGATCCGGAACCTAGCCACCGAATTCGAGAGATCACCCGAAAGACTCTGCAAGCGCCCCGCGGCCTCACTAGAGCGCGTCACAGCATCGAGATTTTGATCAGCGAGCTGCGCCATCTGCTCGACATTTCTGGAAATTTCGCTACTGGCGGCGTGTTGCTCGCCAACCGATGCGGCAATGCTGTCGATACCGTCGGCGGACTGGCGAGATGCTTCGTCAGCCTGAACCAGTGAGCCGATCACGTTTTTAACATGACGTTTGCTGGTTTCGATCGCCTGCATGCCATCCCGAATGGCATCCAGCACCTCACCTGAATGTGAATTCAGCGTCCGGTTAACTGAGTCAATTTCGTTGACCGACTGACTCGATTTCTCAGCAAGCTTGCGAACTTCGTCGGCCACTACAGCAAAACCCCGCCCCTGTTCGCCAGCACGTGCTGCCTCGATGGCGGCATTGAGTGCAAGGAGATTGGTTTGGTCAGCGATCTCCCGCACTTGCTGCGTCATGCCGCTGATCGACTGACTGGATTCGACGAACTTCTGGAAGGTCGCCGAAATTGCCCCGACGGTCTGGCCGAGCACTTCGATCTCGTCCGAGAGCTTACTCATGTTATCGCTGCTTTCGCGAGTCATCAACTGAGTGGTTCCGGCAAGCTTACGAATTTCCTGTGCGGCCTGGGCCACTGTTTCAATGCTGGCGGAAATTTCCTCCAGCGAAGCAGCTGCCGAACTCGCCATCGATGACTGACGTGAAGAGTAGGCCGAAACGTCCTGCGCAGCATCGACCAAATCGCCCGACGACTTCGACAAAGCGTCAGCTCCCTTGCGTACAGACGTCACCATGCCAGCCAGGCTATCCTTCATTTGCTGCAAGATGCGCAACAGGTTGCCCGTTTCATCACGACTATGCGCTTGTACCGTCGAGCTCAGATCCCCGGAGGCAACGGCCGCTGCGACCTCACCGGCGTACTCCAGCGGACGTGTGATGCTGCGCGTAATCCACACGGCCATACCAATGGCCAGCAGCGCCGCCAAAGCCGTAAAGCCGCCGAACACCACCATGGTCTGCTTGAAAGTTATCTGCGCATGGGCAGCCAAGGTTTCGTTCTGCCTGGTCTGCAAGTCGATCATTGCCTGGATGGAATCGTGCCATTCATTCTGCAGGGGCTGCACGGCTTCCTTTAGTGCCTTGGCGGCGTCGGTCACCGACTCGGGTTTTGCGAGCGAAATGGCATCATCGGTGGCCTTCTGCGAGGGAACACGACGCGTGTCGATTTCCGCGAAGATTCTTCGCTCGTCGTCAGTGCGCAGCAACTTGCCCATCTGCTCAAAACTCGTCTGATAATCGGCGCGGGCTTTTTCGGTTCGCTTTTGCTGTGCCCGGACAAAATTTGCGTTGTCTTGGTAAAGCAGCACATTGCGCACGGAACGCATAATGACGTTCAGGTTTTCTCGCATCTCCTGTGCCAATGCCAGCTTCCGGTTATTCTCATTCACCGAAATGTCGAACTCATGCGCTAACTCACGCGTTCCGATGAAGCCAAACCCGGCCAGCGCCACCATGAATGCAACGACGACCATGAAGGCGGCAAGCAGCCGCGGGCCAATCCTGACAGAACCCAGCATCGAAAGTATTCCTGGTAGTAAAGTGGAAGAACTGAACGACCGCTAGCGCGCGGCGCACTCGATACTCAATGATCCTTAAAACTCACCAGCGTATCGATGGTTTCTGCGGCACCGGGCTCGTATTTCCAGCGTATCAGCGTCCGCTTTACAGCCCTGTCGAAAATATCTTTCGGATTAGATTCGAGGATGTCGACTTTCGTGACGCTGCCGTCTGCCGCCACCGAAAGGCGTACCTTCACACTACCACTCGAAACACCTTCGTCAAGCGCATCGCTGGGAAATGGGGGGGCATCTTTAGAAATACCCTTGCGCGCACTTTGCGCATACGTAGTCGCCGACATTCCTGACAAACACAAAGCCGTCAATACCATTAAGGTCAAGCACAGAATGGTGCGGCGACGCACCGCCAATGGCGAGAAACTCTCGCGCGAAGAACCCTCAAGCGCCACAGGCAACTGCAAGGACGGCAATCTAGCTGTCCAACCCATATTCCACTCCACCAAAATTTGATCAGGATGACGCGTTCCGATTATGTTCAATGCGTCTGGAATGGTCAAGCAGACGGCAGACGACACGCCACCTTAGCGCGTGCCGCCAGCCTCTTAACCCAGACGTTCGATGATGGTCACGTTCGCCTGGCCACCGCCTTCGCACATGGTCTGCAGGCCATAGCGGCCCTTGGTCCGCTCCAGTTCATGCAGCAGCGTGGTCATCAGCTTAGTACCGGATGCGCCGAGCGGATGGCCGAGGGCAATCGCACCGCCATTGACGTTGGTCTTGGCGTGCGAGTAACCCGTTTCCTTGAGCCAGGCCATCACCACCGAAGCAAAGGCTTCGTTGATCTCGACGAGGTCAATATCGTCCATCTTCATGCCGGCTTTTTTGAGGGCGCGGGCGGTGGCGGCAATCGGTGCAGTGAGGTGCCAAATCGGATCGTCGGCGAGGACACTGATGTGATGGATGCGTGCTCGCGGCACTAAGTTGTAACGCTTCAACGCAGCTTCGGAAACAACCAGCACGGCCGATGCAGCGTCGCAGGTCGAGCTCGACACAGCGGCAGTAATTCCCGGATAGTTCGGATCGACGGGTTGTAGCGTGGCCATTTTTTCGAGCGTCGAAGCACGTGCAGTTTCGTCCATCTTGAAATCACCAAACGGTACGACTTCACGGTCGAAACGGCCTTCGGCAATCGCGCGCAACGCACGCGTATGGCTTTCCAACGCGAAAACTTCCATGTCGACGCGACTATGCTTCCAGTGGTCGGCGATACGTTGCGCAGCATAGAACTGGTTCACCGGGGCATCGCCGAAGCGCGCCTTCCAGCCCTTGCTTTCCGCGAACGGCGTGGTGAAACCGTATTGCTGGCCGGCCAACATGGCTGCAGAAATCGGGATCGCGGTCATAGTCTGCACGCCACCCGTCAGCACGACATCCTGCGTGCCGCTCATCACTGCCTGGGCAGCGAAATGCACGGCCTGTTGCGAAGAGCCACACTGGCGATCGATGGTGGTACCCGGCACAGACATCGGCATGCCGGCTGCCAACCACGAGGTGCGCGCGATGTCGCCGGCCAGTGGACCAATGGTATCGACGCAACCGAAGATCACGTCGTCATAGTCTTCGGCAGGAATCGCATTGCGTTCGACAATGGCCTTGATGACGTGCGCGCCAAGATCGGCGCCATGCACCGTGGCCAGGGAACCCTTGCGCTTGCCGGTCGGCGAACGCAGGGCATCGACAATATAGGCTTCAGCCATGATTAATCCTTATTCGATGAAAGTGTGGCCGGGGCCAAGGTGTGCCATGGAAGCCTTCTCGTCCAGCACGAATGCGGCAATGCGCGACTTGTGGAAGCCCTTGTCGCCCCAGGCTGCAGCGAGCACCCAGGCGCGCTTCATGAAAATCTGCAGATCGACTTCCCACGTGTAACCCATCGCACCATGGACCTGGATGCCCTTCTTAGCAGCGAACAATGCGGCTTCCAACGCGGCGAGGAAAGCATGCGAGACATGCACCGGCGTGCGCTGTTGATCGTTATTGAGCGCATAGGCGGCGCGGAAGATCACTGGCCGGGCAAACTCGATCTTGACTGCCACATCGGCCATGTAATGCTTGAGCGCCTGGAACGAGCCGATCTGCTTGCCAAACTGCTTGCGATCGACGCTGTAGTCGACGGAGAGGTCAAGCATGCGACTGGCGAGGCCAGAAAGCTGCGCGGCCCCGGCCAGCACGCCGCGATTCACGGCTTTATCCCAGATCACCTTGCCTTGTGCGGCATCGCTGACGCGTGTCTTTTCGGATGGGGTCCACTCGACACGAAACAGGCGGCGTGACTGCTCGAGACTAGGATTGGCGACGAGCTTCACCGCACTCTTCGACACGGCATGCATCTCTCCCTGATGATGCAGCAGTAACAGGTCGGCGACATGCGCGTCGGCCACCAGAGGATTGAGCGGGCCGCCAATGGCAATACGCGCTTCACCGGCAGCAACGCGCGGCAACCATTCAGTTCGCAGTGCATCAGCAGCCGGAGTGACGGGCAGGTCGACCAGCATGCCGACACCAAGCCAAGCGGTATCCAGCAGCGGCTCAGGCAATGCGAAGTAGCCGACTTCTTGGGCGATCAGTATCCAGTCGAGATCGCTCATCGCCATGCCACCGTATTCCTCCGGCACCGAGAAACCACACAGCCCCTGTTCGGCCAACAACGCCCACAGCGCCTGCGAGCGGCCTTCCGGTGTGTTCCAGAGTTCGCGCAGCAGCTCGGGCGCGACTTCCTTGAGGAAGACGCTGCGTATGCTGTCGCGGAACAGGATCTGGTCTTCGGAAAAAGTGAAATCCATGTCTTCTCCGTGGCGTAAATTTAGATGCGCGGCATGCCAAGCATGCGCTCGGCAATGATGTTGCGCTGGATCTCGTTGGTCCCGGCATAGATCGGCCCAGCCTGCGCGAACAGGAAGCCATCCAGCCAGTTGCCGACGCCTTGCGCATCGGGTGCGTGCGGCAACAACTCGGCACGCGCACCGAGGATGTCGAGTGCAGTCTCGTGCATCGTCTGATCGAGTTCCGACCAGAAGATCTTGTTGGTGCTGGACTCAACGCCGATATGCTTGCCCTTCATGATTTCGCTGGCGGTGCGGTAGGTGGCCAAGGTATACGCCTCGGCCCCCATCCAGGCCTTCAGCACGGCATCGCGGATCGCTGGGTCGGTGTCTGCCTTGGCACGGTTATCCTGATACAGATTGACCAGTGCGCGCGCAGTTTCCTGGAAGCGCGCCGGCGAGCGCAGCATCAGGCCGCGTTCAAAACCGGCGGTGGCCATCGCCACCTGCCAGCCAGCACCGGTGTCGCCAAGACGATTCTCCACGGGGACTTTTACGTCATCGAAGAATACTTCGGCGAAACCCGGCAGGCCATTCAGTTGCTTGATTGGTCGCACGGTAATACCCGGCGTGTCGAGCGGCACCAGCACGAAGGTGAGGCCGCGGTGATTGGTGGTTTCCGGATCGGTGCGGAACAGACCAAAACACCAGTCGGCCCAGACGGCGCGCGTCGACCAGATTTTCTGACCGTTGATAACGTAATTTTTGCCATCGTCATCAAGGATGGCCTTGGTGCGCACGGCCGCCATGTCGGAACCGGCGTTCGGCTCAGACCAGCCCTGCGCCCAGATGTCCTCACCAGTCGCCATTTTCGGAAGAAAGCGCTTCTTCTGCTCCGGCGTCCCGTACTCCATCAGGGTAGGGCCAAGCAGGAAGATTCCGTTCTGATTCACGCGCAACGGTGCACCAGCGCGCCAGTATTCCTCTTCGAAAATCAGCCATTCAATCAGATCGCAGCCACGGCCGCCGAGTTCGACCGGCCAGGTGACCATGCTCCAGCGGCCCGAATACAGCTTGGCCTCCCACTGCCGGTGCTCCTCAAAACCCTCGGCGGTATCGAAGCTCTTCAGCGGCGCCTTCGGCACATTTCCAGCCAGCCAGGCACGAATTTCGGCACGGAAGGCGTGATGTCGTTCGGTATATTCCAGTTCCATTCAGTCGATCTCCGTTTCCGGTATTCGGGTGCGGCAGAAAATTAGAATTTCGCGTCGCGCTTCTCGACGAAGGCGCGACGTGTCTCAGCAGATTCCGGATGCAGGTAAGCCTGTAGCGTGAAGCCCTGCTCCCAGCGATACTTGTCTTCAAGGTTGCCATCCTCAATACCGTTCAGCGATTCCTTGGCAATTTGGATCATCGCCGGGCTCTTCGCGGCGATCTTGCGCGCGATACCCAGCGCGGCCTCGCGCAACTGGTCCTTATGTGGCACCAGCTTCTCAACAGCACCGAGGCGATACGCATCGGCGGCGGTGATTGCTTCGCCGGTGAAATACATATGGCGCACCTTCTGTACCGGAAACATGCGTTGCAAGTGGGCGGCACCGCCCATCGCACCGCGGTCGACCTCGGGGACGCCGAAAGTCGCGCACTCGGAAGCAACGAGAATATCAGCGGCGCCGGCGATACCAATGCCACCACCGAGCACGAAACCATGCACGGCGACGATCACCGGCTTGGGATTGCGATGCACAGCACGGAAGGTCTCATAGTTGGCGTGATTGACGACGACGATCAGATCAGGATTGGCGTCGAGTTCCTTGATATCCACGCCAGCGCAGAAGCCACGACCTTCGGAGCGAATGATGATGACGCGCACGGCGTCATTCCGGCCCAGCGCGTCGATCTCGTTCGCCAGGGCAAGCTGGCTGACGCTATCGAGCGCGTTGACCGGCGGCCGGTTGATGATGAGCTCGGCGATGCCGTCGGCAATCTGGGTGTGATAGGGCGTGTTGAGTGTAGGGGTCTGACTCATGTTGTGGCTCCTTATTTGCTGCAGAATGATTCGAGGCGCGCGGTGGCCTGCGCGGCGATGCCGGCGATGACATCCTCACAGCTCTGCAGCTCACGGATCATCGCGGCAACCTGGCCGCTCGGCATCAGACCTTCGTCGGGAACACCTTCGACCATGGCGCGCTGGATCACCACCGGCGCGTTCGCCGACATGATGGTTTCCGAAATACTGCTGCCGTCCTTCAGCGCCTTGAAGGCGAAGTCCGCCATCTGCTTGATGGTCATGCCGGTGCGGCTGCGCCAGTGCCAGGCATTCTTCGCACTGATCAGCACACGTCGGGCCGGGCTGGCATTTTCCAGTGCATGCAGCGTCGGTTTATCGAGGAAACGCTGCGGCAGGCCATCGACAGCTTGCGTGGTGCGAATCGCTGCGGGGTCCTTGACGGCCAGATAATGCTTGAGGGTGTTCTGCGGTACCGGCGACTCCTTGGTCATCAGGAAGCGTGTACCCATGGCGATACCTGCCGCGCCACAAGCCAGCGCAGAAGCAAGGCCGCGACCATCGTAATAGCCACCGGCCGCCACCACCGGCACTTTCACTGCATCGAGCACCTGCGGCAACAGAATGGAGGAAGGGACGCTGCCAGTGTGCCCACCACCTTCGCCACCCTGTACGGTGACGATGTCAGCACCGAGTTCGATCGCCTTGATCGCGTGCTTGACAGCACCGACCGTCGGCATACAAAGGATGCCCGCGTCCTTGAAGCGCTGGATCATCTTCTTGTCCGGGCCACGACCATAGCTGACGGCACGCACCTTGTCGCTATGCTTGATGGCAATGTCGATAATCTCATTGGCGCCGGCCTGGAACATATGAAAGTTGAGACCGAACTGCTTTTCGGTCAGCGACTTCGTCTTAAGGATGGCTGCCTCGACCTCGGCCGGCGTCATTACCGCGCCGGCAAGGAAGCCGAAGCCGCCGGCGTTGCAGGTGGCGGCAACCATATTGGCATCGGCAACCCAACCCATTGCAGTCTGCACGACTGGATATTTGCAGCCGAGCAAGTCACACAACGGCGTATGAAGAATAGTACTCATGACGGGTGATTCCCTTTTTATACTTCCCTCACGCAGGTGCGGGAGCGGGAGCGGGGTCGGAAGAGTGGATCTGAGCGTTTTACGCCCAGATCCGATCAAGACTATTTCTTGACGATTACCGATGACCCATGGCCAAACAGTCCCTGGTTGGCCGTAATGCCGACCTTGGCACCTGCCACCTGGCGTGCACCTGCCAGACCGCGTAGTTGCCAGGTCAGCTCGCAAACCTGGGCCAGCGCCTGTGCCGGGACGGCTTCGCCGAAGCAGGCGAGACCACCAGAGGTATTCACCGGCAAACGACCACCGATGCGAGTGACACCATCGCGCACCAGCTTGGCGGCATCACCACGCGCACAAAGCTGCAGATCTTCGTACCAGTCAAGCTCAAGCGCGGTGGACAGGTCATAGACCTCGGCAATACTGATATCTTCAGGGCCGATGCCCGCTTCTTCGTAAGCCTTGCGCGGCAAGGCGGCGCGGAAACGATGGGCCTCGGCAGCCAACGCCGAATCGGTCGCCATATCGGGCATTTCCAGAGACTCCGAGGCAAAGGTCGGTGTCACTGTCGAGATCGCGGCGATGCGCGGCGCATCGACCTTGCCAATCTTTTTAGCATACTCGAGGCTGCAGACGATCAGTGCGGCACCACCATCGGATACCGCGCAGACGTCCATCAGACGCAGCGGATCAGCGAGTGCTGCCGATGCCGCTACGTCTTCAGCAGTGAACTTTTTGCGGTAGCGTGCGTTCGGATTCTCGAAACCGTGCTCCGAGTTCTTCACCTTGACTAGGGCGAAATCGGCCTGGGTATCGCCATACAGCGCCATGCGGCGGCGCGCATAGAGTGCGAAGTAGGTCGGGTTAGTGATGCCAAGACGGAAGCGCACCCAGTCCGGGTCATCCGGACGCTCACCCTTCTGCGGTGCGAGGAAGCCCTTCGGCGTTGTGTCAGCACCGATCACCAGCGCAACTTCACATTCGCCGGCGAGGATCTTGGCGCGTGCCGCAGCGAGCGCCTGCGAACCGGAAGCACAGGCCGCATACGAGGTATTCACTTCGGCACCCTGCCAGCCAAGTGCCTGGCAGAAGGTTGCTCCGGCGACATAGCCGGGATAACCGCAACGCATGGTGGCAGCACCAGAAACGAACTGCACATCGCGCCAGTGGATGCCGGCATCCGCCAGTGCAGCACGTGCTGCGGCGACACCATATTCAACGAAATTACGGCCGAACTTGCCCCAAGGGTGCATGCCAGCGCCGATGATGGCGATTTCCTTGTTCATGCCTGACCTCCTGCGGGTTTCCATTTCCAGGTCGTCTTGGCAGCAGTCTCGTCTTCCGAGAGCACGTCGATAACGAGTTCCATGGCCATACCAACCTTCAAGTCAGCGAGGTTAACACCCTTCACAAGCTGACCAAGCACGACCATACGTTCCTTATCGAGCTCGACGGCAGCAATACCGAAGGGCTCGAACGGCTCGGACGCGATGTAGGGCTCGGGTGGTTTGTAGGCGGCATTGGTGTACGACCACAACTTGCCGGTACGCGACAGCGGCACTTCGGTGAACTTCTCGCTGTTGCAATCCGGATTGCGGCAGAACGTCGTCAGCTTGGGAAAGTAGTAGGTGCCGCAGGCTTCGCAGCGCGAACCGATCAGGTGCGGCTCCTTGCCTTCCGTGGAGAACCAGCCGTCGAGGACGGGCACGCGGGCCTTTTCACTCGTTGCGCTCATCGCTGTTCCTCAAGCGGCCGGCCGAATGGCGGGCGGGTTATTCTTGATCACCATGCCGCGCATATTGTGCGGGTCAAGGCGGCGAATGATCTCCAGCTGCGCAGCCGTTGGCATCGGGGTCTCACCCAAGCTATCGGCCTTCAGCAACGGAAAGCCGGTAGCGGCCTGCACCTGTTCGAAGCTCACGCCGGGATGCAGCGACTTGACGCGGATCGCGTGCTCGGGACCCTTGAAGTCAAGCACGCAGAGATCAGTAACAATCACACGCAGATCGACAAAGCTCTTCATGCCAGGCTCGAAGCGAGCCGGGTTGTAGCCAGGGCCGGAGACCATATCCACTTCATTGGCAACAAACACGCGCGGACCATGATTGGGCACGAAGTAGGAGTTGGCATGATTGATATTGTTACCCGGCAGCCCACGCACGCCGAGCACGGCGGACTTCGGCTTGGCATAGTCACCACCGACGCAAGACAGATTTGACTGGCCGAAACGGTCGATCTGAGTCGGACCGATCATGGCATGACGCTTGCCACCCCAGACGCATTCGAAGACGCGATCGAAGCCCATGTACCCTTCATATTTCGGCACATAGTCGCCACGCGCGCCGAGTGGCACAGGTTCAGAGACGAGGAAGGTCTCACTGTCAGTCATCAACAGGTCGGGCGAATGGGTCAGTTTGGCAAGACTGGCGCCGAGACGCGGCCCGGTGGTGATACCGGAGGCAAGGACCTCGCCATCGCCACGCCAAGCTTCGGAGCAGGCAACGATCATCAGTTCCGCGAGAGTGCAATCAATAGTCATATCCGGTCACCTCAGAAAATGGGCGTGCGCAGCTTAGCGATGCGCTCCATGCCGCCGTTCTTGGCAAGGTATTCCTCCTCGCTACAGGCGATGAATTCGTCATAGTATTTCTGCCAGCCGCCCTCTTCGCTGGCGCTGGCGTTGTACTTCTTCAGATGATCCATGTCCCAGCCGTAGCTCTTGCCGCAGTACGTCGGGTGACCGCCGCCTGGCGTATGCACGACACCCTTGACGAGATAACGCTCGAAATAGTTGAAGCGCGCCTCGTCAGCAGTGAGTTCGAACTTGTCTTCGAGCGTTTCGGTGCAGACATAGCAGGCGTCAGCGGCACGCGCAAAAAGGCCGTCGAAGAGAGGATCGTTTGCTGTGTTCAGCGTGTTGCCAAGCTTGTCGGCGGCATCGACGTGGAGCAGGGCAACGTCGAGCTTCAGCGCCGGCATCGCCAGCAGCACTTCACCATCAGCATAGGGCGATTTGACCATTTTCAGGTCCGGGTTATGCTTGACCACATCAGTACCGAGTCCACAACGCGTCGGCAGAAAAGGCAAACGCATGCCGGCTGCACGCAGGCCCCACTCGAACATGCCTTCGTCGAGTTCCATGACTTCCAGCGTGCCCGCCTCGCGGGCCTTGCGGTAATAGGGCTCAAGGGGAATGGCATCCATGGTGACGAAACCAAAGATCAGCTTCTTGACCTTGCCAGCAGCGCAGAGCATGCCGACTTCGGGACCGCCGTAAGCAACGATTGTCAGATCCTTGACATCGGAACGCATCAGCGCACGAACCAGCGCCATCGGCTTGCGTCGCGGCCCCCAGCCACCGATGCCGACCGTCATGCCACTTTTGATGTTGGCCACCGCGGCGGCGGCGCTCATCTGCTTGTTGAGAGGTTTATTCATTTGCTGACGCCATGTCCTTTCTGGAAAGCAGGTTGGGAGACAGGGGCAACGCCATGAATATCTTCATGGAATCACCACGGCCACGCACGACCGGTGCATTCTCCCGGTAATCGCAGGCAGGCTCATCGTCCGATAGGACTAGCACAGGAGGCAGGAAGCCCCTCCTAAGCCATTGAGAAAAAAGACGACTTTTCGATGCGCCGGGTGCATCGTGGAGGAAGGGGAAGGGGGGGTTCAGGCAAACAACAGATCGGCATCCTGACGCTGGGCATCGGCCTCCGCCAGCACAACCTTGAATTCTTTCCAGTCAATGTTAATGCGATCCCAAGCGAATTCCGAGAAACGCGGCGCGAGGTTGTTCTTCTCGGCGGCGAAGTTAAGGATATGGGACATGATATCGGCCAGATGAATCAGGCTGGCCAAGGTGCTTGCTGGGTGATCCTCCGGCGTGTGGTGCGCGCTCACCGCCTTGGATATCTCAGCGGTAAATTTCCATTCGGTGGCAAGCGCCTCGCCAACCTGGCTGTGTTCAAAACCAAGCACGGTCCGTTCTGCATCAAGCAAGCGACAATCCATCTGTCGCTGATGATCGAGAACCGCTGCATAGTGCTCGGGGAAGCGTACCGCAAGAACAAGCTTGCCGATATCATGAATCAGACCTGCCGTAAAGGCGCTTTCGGTATTGGCGCCAACGCACTTTGCCAGCACCCGCGCACAGATCGCCGTACCCACATTGTGGAGCCAGAAGCGGCGCTGGTCGTAACCCGGGATCTGCACAGCCTGGAACCGACCGGTCACGGCCATGGCTGTAATCATAGTCTCGATCGACTTATGCCCCAGCACAACGACGGCATCATGAATATTGGAAACCCGACGCTGCACGCCGTACGCCGGAGAGTTGGCCAGGCGCAGCATCTTGGCAGCAAGAATCGGGTCTCGTGAAATCATCTTCGCCAAAACCGCGATGTCCGCACCCTCCTGCCGAAGATACTCGGCAAGTTGCGTCACGACTTCTGGTGCAGAAGGTAGATTACCGAAATCTCCGATCACTGTGCCCAGGGTAATTGGCTTCATTCGATTTTTTCCAGTCGATACTCGAGCACGGCCCGGATCAATGCCTGAGTCGCGATATCGCTTTCCGACTTGCGAAACATGTGGGCAATTTCCGACCGCACAGCCTCTTCGCGGGCCAGGCGTAAGGCGACCGGGTCACCGTCGACCTCAGTGGCGGGAATAGCAATCACAATTGCTAAAATACCCCGCTGGCGTAACGCCTTGATTTGCACCGCACCAAGCCGAAATCCAACCGGCAGCAGCAGCCCTCCATCGGGCTGGCGCAAATCCTCAGCGAGAACCATGTCCGGCAGCGCCTCTTCAAGCGGAACGGTACGAGAAATCGGATCCATCACACCCTCAATCTGCGAAACTCAAAACCCTAAGAGTATCGCTGCACGGCACTAAGTATGCCCCACTACAAGCAGTAGCAAACTGAAACGCTACGTATAACTAAAGTCTATATTGCCAACCCCTGAAATAGCAAGTCAGCATCTAGTTATTTTCGGTTGTTGCGTGATGTTCCAGGTAGTGTCTGAGCACGCCCTTGAGGAGGGCCACATGCTTCATGTCGCCATTTTCCATGGAACGCTGGATGTCATCCTGGATCATGCGCTTGATGCGCTTTTCGCCGCCGGGTTGCTGCACCAGATAGCAACCTAGCTCAATGGCAAGCACTTCGGGAATCTGCTCATGTTCGGCGATGGCGAGGATTTCCTCCTCGGTGAGCTCCGACATGTCGATGCAATCCTGAATGGTGAGGTACATGATACGAGTCTCCCGTGAATCTCAAAATCTAAGCATAGATACTCTTTCACATTCCTGCTCTGGCGGAATGCATAAAACAAAAAAGCCCGGCATTTTCATGCCGGGCTTTTTCGACCAACTTAAAAACCGATTAGGCGGCTTGAATGTTGGATGCTTGCTTACCCTTGGCGCCTTGCGTCACTTCGAAAGAGACCTTCTGGCCTTCCTTCAGCGACTTGAAGCCGCTCATGTTGATCGCGGAAAAGTGTGCGAACAGATCCTCGCCACCATCATCCGGAGTAACAAAACCAAAACCTTTTGCATCGTTAAACCACTTAACTGTACCAGTTGCCATGTTTGTACTTCCTCAACTAAAAAATACGGGGAAATTCCCCCGCGAAAGTATTTGAATCAAAGAATGCACATGGACTAACCAGTATCGCAGAACCTAAGGATTCAAATGCCTGACGGCTTTATACCGCAGTTTACCGAGTTACACAAAGGATTTATTTACAGCCGGGCCAGATGTCGCTGTGCGGCTTTGTGTCGAATCGACCCAATTCACATCAACCTCAAGCAATTTTGCTGATGGCACGCCGCATTGAAGCTTCGACCAGCTGCGTGTGCAAATTGCGCGTCACCGTTTCATAAAGTACTGGTCTCAGCGTCACGGTATGTGTTCAATGCAGTTGGAAACCACCGCGACTTCTAGCTCACCGAGGCCACACTATTCAACAGCAGGCGCACCAGCATGGTTTGGCGCGTGACGCCCGTTTTTGAAAAGATCGAACGCAGATGAGCGCGGGCCGTATTTTTGCGAATACTGAGTTCAGTGGCTGCTTCATCCAGCGTCAGGCCGTTGGTGAGCAGCAACGCCAGCGCCACCTCGGCAGAGGTAAAACCAAACAGACGGCGTACCAGCTCATGTGAAGGATGCGGCTGATGCTTGGGGTCGCGGATGAATACAGCCACCTGCGGCCAGTCATTACCTTCCGACAACTCATTGGAGGGGATCGAGCGCACCAGCACGCCAAGCTTAGGCTCACCGGAGGGCCGCGTCAGCGAGATCGCCTCCGCCACGGCCGGTGCAGTGCGCGACGTGTTCGCGAGGCCGACTTTGATGAGGCGCTGCAGCTCACGGTCTTCCAGTGCGTATTCGGCATGCAGGCGCCCCTTGACGACCTGGATACCGTCTTTCTCCGCAAGGATGCCATCGGCGACACCGTTACAGCGCACGATCATGCCTTGCTCGTTGAGTACCACCGTGCCAATCTGCATGCGATCCATGGTGACGGCGTAAAGTCGGCGTTCCGACTCGATGCCTTCAACACGCGAGTGCAACTTCACGGAGCGCTTAAGATGCGGCAGCAATTGCTGACAAAATTCCTTGTCTTGGGCACTGAAGTCTTGATCGCCCGGCAATCGGGTGATGCGCAGCCGGCATTCGCCACCTCCTTCAATGCGAATGTCGGCACCGATGATGTAACGGATTTGGTTAGGCTCAATGAACTGCTTGTAGAACTCGCCACTGGTCCACTTTTGCGTATCAATCATTTCATCGATCGCGAGAACTTTGTCCGGCGGCAGGCCAACGAAGGGGTCGAGCGAAAATACCTGGAAATGATTGTAGGCAGCGCCGTAAAGATCCTCGCCGTGCTCGCCGGCACGAACCAAGATAGCCTGCTGGCTGATTGAGGCGGGACGCAGGATCAACGTCACCCAGTTGGCGTTGAGGTACTTGCGCACCATGCGCATGGCGCTCGCCCAGGGCACGTCTTCGAGGGGGCCTTCGTAGATTTGTCCAACGAGTTCGCTGAACTGCTCGAACGACAGCGGCAACGGCTCCACCTTTGCACCCGACGGTGGCGCTGTCGCGATGTCAGGCGTCTTGGTTCGAGTTGTCCGGGTCGCTCTGGTCACTCCGATCATCCAAGTCTGCGCAGTTTACTGCCAAAAATCGAGGATACACCAAGCACCGGGCTTAAGCGGAAATATCGCTCAAGCCCGGGCGCCAGGCAATCAATACGAGGATTATGAAAGATGGCGTAAGGGGCCGAATCAGACGCCGCGATAAACCGGCTTGCGCTTTTCCATGAAAGCCATGGTGCCTTCCTTGGCGTCGAGACTGCCGGCAACGCAGACGCCTACAGAGCCCTCAAACTCGAGGATTTCGTCGAGCGTCATATATTGCGACATGTGAATCAGGCGGCGCGCTGCATCCACCGCCACACTGGCGCGTTGGGCGAGCATGCGAGCGTATTCAAAGGCGGCCTCGAAAGCCTTGCCTTCTGGCACTAACTCGTCAAGCAGCTTCATCTCTTTACACTCCTCGGCCTTGAAGACCTTAGCGGTCTCGACCATCATCAGCGCGTTCGAAAAGCCGACGATGCGCGGCAGGAAGTAGGACATGCCGCAATCAGGCGCGACACCGACATTGGTGAAGATCGCCGCCATCTTGGTTGTAGTATCGCCAAAGCGGCGGTCACAGGCCAGCGCATAGGCAAGGCCGGCACCAACGGCATGGCCGTGGATCGCAGCGATCACCGGTTTGTCGACCAGCACCAGCTGGCGCGCCACTTCAAAGTACGGGCCACCCGGTGACTTGCGCTGCGAGCGCGGAATCGTGCGCGCGGCGTCGGAGGTACCCGGCATCGGGCGATCGCCCTCGCCAGAAAGGAAGTCGACATCGCCCCCGGCGCAGAAGGCACGGCCGGCGCCGGTCAGCAAGATGGTACGCACCTCATCCTGGAAGCGCAGCTTGAGGAGCAGGGTGGCGAGCTCCTCGGCCAGATTCCAGCTCACTGCATTGAGCTTATCGGGGCGATTCAAGGTAATGATGCCGACATTGTCTTCGAGTCGGAACTGGAGCTGCTTGGATTCTTCGGCCATGGTGAATTCCTGGTGTGTAGCGTCTTGTTAGCTTCTTTTAATACCTGCGACGCCGGGCTCACATACCTATGCCACGGCGCCGCAGACGGCATCTATCAACGGAATTGAGGGATGATGTCCTTGTCGTACCACTCGATCCATTCGAGGCAGGCCTCAAAGGTCGGCAGGCGCGGCGGACGCACCTGAACAGAGGTGGCACCTGCCTTCTGCAGCGACTCGACTTCACGCAGCACGCTGTCGCGGTCGGCCGAAATGTGCGTCTCACCCTTGTCAATATGTGCGTCATTGACGTTGTAAGCGGTCGTCGTGCACATGAACTCGAAGGTATCCTTCTTGGCCTCGAACTCGGGCAGACTCTTCATGTACTTGATGCACTCAGGCAGGTCTTCAGCCGTCACCAGCCATGGGATCCAGCCATCACCCAGCTTCGCAGCACGGCGCATGGCGGGCTTGGAATTGCCGCCGATGAAGATTGGCGGATACGGCTTCTGCATCGGCTTCGGCTCAATGATGACGTCGCTGAACTTGACATACTCCCCGTTGAAGGTCGGCTTGTCGGAAGTCCAGGCTTCCTTCAGTGCGGCGATGTATTCATCCGCCATCGGGCCGCGCTTTTCAAAGGGCACGTTGAGACAGTCGAACTCATGTTCCAAGTGACCCACCGCAGTTCCCAGCGTAAAGCGGCCGCCAGCGATGAATTCCATGGTGGCGATCTGCTTGGCCAGCAACAGCGGGTGACGATACGGCAGGACCAGCACGAAGGTCAGCATGTGGATGCGCTGCGTGGCGCCCATCAGCACGGCAGCAGCGGTAATGCCTTCGACGAAACGCGTGCCCATGTGCTCAGCCATCGCGGTTGGCATGACCACGTGTTCGGGAATGGTCAGCCAGTCCCAGCTCAGGCTGTCAGCCTTTTTCGCGTAGCGGAGGATTTCCTCACTGCCAGCATTGGGTTCCCAGGGCGCCATCGCGGGCGGGTAATTGTCCATGCCGCAAGCGGCCAATGCGAATTTCATGTGATTGCTCTCCTAAAATTTTCTCGGTCACCCGATCTCGTCAACTCTAAAAATCTGTGTGCTGCCCAACTGCCCAGTCTACCCGATCAATAGATGATCTGCCGCTTCACCAGATCGTCATAACGTTCTGCTGACATACCCAGGATTTCCTTGAAGACATGGTCGTTGTCCTGACCGATCACCGGGCCAGGCTTCACCACGGGTTCACTGACGCTGGTCTTGACGTAAGCACCGTAGATGGTTTCCTTAAAGCCAAGCGGATGCGTCACTTCGACAAAAGTCTTGCGTGCCTTGTAGTGAGGGTCTTCGAGCAGGTCACCGACATTGAGCACCGGCGCAGCGGCGACGCCGTGGCTTTGCAGCAACTCGGCCAGTTCGCGGTCGTCGAACTGCACGGTCCACTCGCCAATCAGCTTGTGGAGCGTGTCGATGTGCTTGAGGCGCTCTTCCAGGGTGGCAAACTCGGCAACCTTCAGCCACTCGGGATGCTTGAACGCCGTGAGCAACTTATGCCATTCCTCATCACTGGCGACAGCAATGCTGATCCAGCGGTCGTCGCCCTTGCAGGGAAAGACGCTGTGCGGTGCGGCGATATTCAGTGGATGTTCGTTGCCCTTCGGACCGCCGCTGCGACCGTTGAGTGCATAGTCCATATACGCCGGACCGACCATCTGCATCACCGCTTCCTGTTGCGAGAAATCAATGTGCTGACCGACACCACTATTGCGACGATGATTCAGCGCGGTCACGATGGCAAATGCACCAAAGATGCCGGCATACGGATCGGAGTAGGCATTCTCGACCGGAATCGGGTCGCCCCCCTTGTAGCCCACCAGACTGTCGAGGCCGGTAGTCGACGTCAAACTGAGGCCATAAGTGCGTAGATCTTTCATTGGTCCATAAAGACCAGCGCCCGGCATCGAGAACAGGATGATGTCCTTCTTGAGCTTACAGAGCTCTACGTAGCCAAGGCCGAGGCGCTCCATGACGCCGGGGCCGAAATTCTCGACGACAACGTCGGACTGGGCGATCAGATCCTTGACCAGTTGTAGCGCCTCGGGTTCCTTGAGATTCAGCGAAACCGAACCGTTGCCCGCCCAGCAGGCGTGGTTCGACAGGCTACGGTTAGGATCAGGCTTGCCTTCGGCAAACGGTGGCAGGTTGCGCGTCATGTCGACGCGGGCACGCGATTCGACCTTGAACACTTCAGCGCCGAGGAAGGCGAGTGTCTGGCCGACGACCGGACCGGCCCAGACCCAGCCGAAATTGATGACGCGGATGCCTTTCAATGGCAATGCATTACTCATGTGCGTTCCCTTTTCAGCGTTCAGATCGCACCCTGCGTGCGCAGGTTCTCGATTCCGGTCGCGGCCAGGCCAAGCAGGCCACCGTAGATTTCGTTGTTATGCTGACCGAGCAGTGGTGCCGCCTCAGTCGGGCCACCGGGACTGGCCGGCAGCTTGAACGGCGCACCGAGATTCTTCAACTGACCGAGCTCGGGATGCACCATGTCCACAAAGTAGTCGCGCGCCTTGAGGTGCGGCTGCTCGGCGGCCTCAGCCACCGTATAGACCGCCGTGATCGGACAGCCGGCGGCCTGGCACTTCTCCTGGATTTCCATCTTGGTGTGTTCCATGGTCCATTCGGAGAGGAACGAGTA
>CAZAOQ010000016.1:22567-25053 GCA_964486795.1 uncultured Rhodocyclaceae bacterium | reverse complement strand
TACATCAGCCACGCCCACACCGGGCGCAGCGCCAATCGCGGCGAATGTTCGCAGGCCTGCCGCCTGCCTTACACGCTGGAAGGTTCCGACGGCACGACCATCACGACGGACAAGCACCTGCTGTCGATGAAGGACAACGATCAGAGCACCAACCTGCGCGCGCTGATCGAGGCGGGCATCAGCTCCTTCAAAATCGAGGGCCGCCTCAAGGACCTTTCCTACGTCAAGAACATCACCGCCCACTACCGCCAGCTGCTGGATGAATTACTCAGCGAATTGCCGGATTATCGACGTGCCTCAGCGGGCCGCAGCGAATTGAGCTTCACGCCACGTCCCGAAAAGACCTTCAATCGCGGCGCCACCGATTACTTCGTCCAGGGCCGCAAAACGGACATCGGCGCCTTCGACTCACCCAAGTTCGCCGGTGTGCCGATCGGCACGGTACGCGCCATTGACGAGCGATATTTTGATGTGGACTTAAACCTCATCGATGCCGACGACGAGGAAGGCAGCCACGAGACCATCCACAACGGCGACGGCCTCAGCTACTACACGGCCGACGGAATTCTTGCCGGTCTGCGCGTCAATCGTGCCGAAGACGGGCGCATCTTCCCCGCCGAGCCAACCGTTGACCTTGCCGGCCTCGCCGTTGGTACCACGCTCTATCGCAACCGCGACCAAGCCTTCGAACGCCTGCTGGAAAAGAAATCTGCTGAACGCCGCATCGATGTGCGCATGACGCTGCGTCGCAGTGACGCCGGTTTGCAGCTCATGCTGGAAGATGAGGACGGCCAGTGCGGCAGCGCCGAATTCAAGCAGGGACTGGAGCCGGCGCGCGACGCAGCGAAGGCGCTGGAAACACTGCGCAGCGGCCTCGCCAAACTCGGCGGCACGCTGTTCTGCCTGCGCCATGCCGACGACCTGCGCGTCGAACTCGACCCACCCTGTTTCCTGCCTGCCGCCGCCATCAATGCGCTGCGCCGCGAAGCCGTTGCCCGCCTTGAAGCGGCACGCCACGCCGCCTGGCAACGTCTGCCGCGCGCCCTTGCCGTTGAGCCGCCGGCACCGTATCCGGAAAATGAACTTAGCTATCTCGGCAACGTGCTAAACCAGAAAGCCCGCGCGTTCTACACCCGCCACGGCGTACAACTGATCGCCGACGCTTATGAAAGCAACCAGGAAACCGGTGAAGTTTCGCTGATGATCACCCGGCACTGCCTGCGCTACAGCTTCAATCTCTGCCCCAAGCAGGTCAAGGGCATCCGCCCGGACCCGATGACGCTGGTCAACGGCAAGGAACGCCTGACCCTGCGCTTCGACTGCAAGCCCTGTGAAATGCATGTCATCGGCAAGATGAAGAAACCCCGGGTCATCGCGATCCAGAAGCAATAGCCAACTGGCCATCGGCTTGGAACCCGCATGGATGCTTGTTCTTCAGGCAGGCATCGCTGAAAGGCGCGTGGATGCTTGCTCTCCGGGCACCTCATCGCATAGCAAACGCCGCTGATTACATCCGGGCGATTACTTGAGAAGGCGTCGCCGCGTCAGCACCAGCGCCACCCAATAAGCGGCAAATGCCGTGACCAGCAGCACCCCGACGTGCAGAACGACATCCTGCGGAATCTGGCCTTGCAGCAGTGGCCGCACGAGACGCACGGCATGGGCCAGCGGCAGCGCGCCAGCCACGTCTTGTATTGCCGCCGGCAACTGCTCGACGGGGTAGAAAACACCACAGAGCAGCGTCATCGGTGTAATCAGCAGGGTGAAGTAATACATGAAAAAATCGTAGGACTTCGCCAATGCGGTGACGACGAGGCCCAGCGCTGCAAAGGTCACACCGATCAGAAAGATCACCGGCAGCGCCCACAGCGCCAGCGGCGAAGCCACGAAGCCGAGCACCGTCACCACAAGCAGAATGGCCAGCCCCGATAGCGTGGCCTTTGACGCTGCCCAGAGACATTCGCCAGCGAGCACGTCATCCAGCGCGACGGGTGCGTTGAGAATCGCCTCCCAGGTTTTTTGCACATGCATGCGCGAAAAACTGGAGTAGAGCGCCTCGAACGAGGCGGCATTCATGGTGCTCGAACACACTGTGCCGCTGGCGAGAAAGACGATGTAGCTGACCCCGCCGACTTCCGGCAAGAGGCTGCCAAGGCCGTAGCCGAGGCCGAACAGATAGATCATGGGATCGGCCAAATTGCCGAGCACCGACGGCACGGCGAGCTTGCGCCAGACGAGGAAATTGCGTCGCCAGACGGCGATGGCGCGCAGGGAAAAACGCGGCAGCGAGGCGACCAGGCGGTTTATTGTGTTCATCATCAGTCGCGCAGTTCACGCCCGGTGAGCTTGAGGAACACATCTTCGAGATTCGCCGGGCGGTGCAGTACACGCAGCGCCGGCTCACCCGCCGTCAGCGCCAACAGCGGCGTGATCTGTTCATCGGTGACATAACAAAACGCCGTCTCGCCACTGACCTCGATGCGCCG
>CAZAOQ010000016.1:0-22467 GCA_964486795.1 uncultured Rhodocyclaceae bacterium | reverse complement strand
TCTGTTCATCGGTGACATAACAAAACGCCGTCTCGCCACTGACCTCGATGCGCCGCGCGAGTTTCTGCGCGTGCGTCTGTACCCAGGCCGGCGCGCCTTCGCCATACAGTTCGACGACCTGCGGCTCGATATGCTGCGCAATCAGATCGCGCGGTGCGCCCTCGGCCACAATGCGGCCTGCGTCGAGAATCGCGAGGCGGTCGCAGAGTCGCTCCGCTTCGTCCATGAAATGCGTCGTCAGCAGAATCGTCTTGCCTTCCTGCAGCAGACGCTTCAGGCGCTCCCAGATCAGGTGACGCGCCTGCGGATCGAGGCCGGTGGTCGGCTCGTCGAGCAGCAGCAAGTCAGGATCGTTCACCAGCGCGCGTGCCAACGTCAGGCGCCGCTTCATGCCGCCGGAGAGTGTCGCGAGTGGCGCAGACTCCTTGCCGGTGAGTCCGGCGAAATCGAGTAGCGCCGGAATGCGCTGGCGCGTTGCGGTATCAGGCAGACCGAAGTAGCGGGCGAACACCAGCAGATTTTCCGTCACGCTGAAATCCGGATCGAGATTATCGAATTGCGGCACCACGCCGACACGCGCACGCGCCTCACGCGCTCGCTGCGGCACCGGCTCGCCAACCAAACGGATGTCGCCGCTATCGGGCGTCGTCAGTCCCAGGCAGCAGCGCAATGTGGTGGTCTTGCCGGCGCCATTGGGGCCGAGCAAGCCGTAGCACTCGCCACGGCGCAGCGCGAAGCTCACGCCGGCGACCACTTCGCGCTCGGCAAAAGACTTGCGCAGGTCGGTGACGCTCAGGGGTGAGGATGAAGGGACGGCAGCCATGCGGAGCGGATGATGTTGCGAATGATGTGCAGCTTGCGATGAAAGAAATGATCGGCACCGGGTACCACGCTGACCGGCAATTCCAGTGGTTCGGCCCAGGCGAGAACATTGACCAGCGGCACTGTCTCATCGATTGCGCCGTGAATGACGATGGTATCCGCCGCGACCGCCTCGGTCACATAAGCCCGCGCGCCTTCGATGTGGCCGGCGGCCGTGCCGACAAGCACCAGACGTTCGGCAGGTGTGCCGCGCGCCGCCAACACCTTGGCCAGGCGGGTGATCACATAAGCGCCGAAGGAAAAACCGGCCAGCACCACGGGCAAAGTGCCGAAGCGCTGCTGCGCGTAATCATGGACAACCAGCAAATCGGTGGTTTCGGCAAAGCCGTGGTCGTGCTCGCCTTCGCTGGCACCGACGCCCCGAAAACTGGGCCGCAGCGTCGCATAACCCAGGCTACGGAAAGTCTTCGCCAGCGTCGTCACCACCTTGTTGTCGGCGGTACCACCGAACAGCGGATGCGGATGGGCAATCAGCGCGATGCCGCGTGGATTCTCAAGCGTATCGACGAAAATCTCGATACGACCATCCGGCCCGTCGAGCAGAATCTGCTCGCTCATCGTCAATTGCGCCTAGATCTTCAGACGCTCGACAACCTTGCCGCCGACAAGATGCGAATCGATAATTTCGTCGATATCTTCCTTGTCTATATAGGTGTACCAGACACCTTCCGGATACACGACGACCACCGGGCCATCATCACAACGGTCAAGACAGCCCGAGGAATTGATGCGGATCTTCTTGTCCGGCCCGCCTTCGTTGAGGCCGAGGGCCTTGATGCGGTCCTTGGCGTAAGCGCGCAGCTCGTCGGCACCGCGTGCGCCACAGCAGACGATGCCCGCATCGCGCTGGTTGTTGCAGAAGAAAACATGGTGTTTGAAATAGCTCATGAGGGCCTCTTGAAGCGTGATCGAAGAGCGTAATTATCCCGGAAACTGAATCTCCCGGGTTTTTGTAGATAATGGGTGAAGACAAATCCTCGAACGCGTTTCGCGTACTGAATAAAAGCGAGGATCGTGAATTCGGTGGATATCGCACAGCACGGCTGACGAACAAGCGGGAAACAGGAGATCTGCACGAATGCTGACGAAGCTAAGACTGACCAATTTCAAGGCCTGGGAAGACACGGGTGACATTCTGCTCAGGCCGGTCACCATGCTGCTGGGCACCAATTCATCGGGCAAATCCACGCTGATTCAAAGCCTGTTGCTGCTCAAACAAACGGTGCAGTCACCCGATCGCAGCATCCACCTGAATCTGGGCGGCGACGAGATCAATGACTTATTCAACTTCGGCGGCTTTGACAATCTGTTGCGGCAGGACAGCTCTGCCCCGCGCCAGTTCTCCCTGAAATTCAGTTTCAAGGCGGGTGCAGCAGCGCGGGTGAGTGAAGGCGCGCCGCGCGATGACAAGCTGCTGACCGCCGATGAGATCGCCGCCCTGCTCGCCGATGAAGGCGTGGTGGTGCGCCGCGAATCATCCGACTGGTGTGAGGCCCGCGCCAAGCTGGTGCGCTCTGACTTTACCCAGGCCATCGAAACGCACTGGCGCAAGCGGGCAATTGAGTGGAACCGCGTTGATTATTCGGTGGGAACGCCGGAATAAGACGCCGGCCCGGTGAAATTCAAACAGCTGTCTGAACATTTATCCCCGGCAGTTCTTGCAGGTTTTTCGGTCGCCCATTAAAGTCGGCTGCTCAAACGACGACATTTACTCGCGAGCCACGATGCTCAGGAAAATGCGCTCGTCGCAACATTGGGATAACCGGGTAAACCTGTTAATGCGCAAATCCGCTGTACCGCTGCCAGCCACCAATTTCCGCAAGGTCGTCACGCTGACCCTGATCGCTTCCAATGCCTTGTTGATTCTCCTGGTGGCGATTGTTCTCACCAACACCCGCCAGCAGATGGAAGACCGGGCGAGCACCGCCGCACATAATCTCTCCTCGACACTAGAGCTGGCCGTAAGTGGCGTCATCGACCGAGCTGACATGACCATATCATTGTCACGCGATGAAATCGAGCAGCAACTGGCAGGTGATGGCTTCCTCGACAAGGAGGGTGCTGCGCGTCGGCTCGAGCGTGTCCAGGCCATGCTACCGGGCATGACGCAGGTCTGGATCAGCGACGCAGAGGGAAGCCTCATCCATGGCGCCGGCCTGGCCGAAAATGTCTCCACGATGCTTGCCCGCATTGCGGCCAATAGCGACTTTGCGCAACTGAAAAAAGATGCCAATGCTGGCTTGATCGTGGGCCAGCCGCTCGTGTTGCCGCCACCTGCGTCCTCCAGTTCCACTGAATCACTGAACCCAACAAGCCAACTGCCATTCGCTCGTCGACTCAATATGCCCGACGGCAGTTACGCGGGCATGGTCCTCGGTCTGCTGGCCCTCGACGCATTCGACCTGAAGCTGGCCGCAGCGAAGCTGAGCCCCGGTGACGCCGTCGAACTACGTGACCGTGATCTGAATGTGATTCTGCGTCACCCGGCGCTGCCCGGGACCGGCAGCACCGGCATAACCGGCATAACCGGCATAACCGACAAGATTGACGGGACCAACAGCGCCAAAGACAAGCATCTCTACCAATACCGCAAGCTCGCTGATTACCCGCTCTACATCAGTCTCGACCAGGACCAGAACGAACTTCTCTCACCCTGGCGCAAGGGCCTCTTCGCCGCGGCGGCAGCGCTGATTTTCTTCATGCTGGCTTCACTCGTCGTTTCACGCATGCTACTGCGCTTGTGGACGCGGCAGAACGCCACCATCGAATCGCTGGCCGCCTCAAAACAGGCGCTGCTTCAAGGCGAGCGGCGCTGGCGCAAGATCTTCGACCAGTCGCCAATGGGTGCCGCTGTGATGACGGTGGATCGACAGCTCATCAACGTCAATGACAGTCTCTGCCGTATTCTTGGCTACACACGCGAGGAACTGCTGACCAAGCAATTCCAGCACATTGCCCATCCTGAAGAGTTACCGCGCGAACTCGCTCAGATGCAGCAGTTGCTCGATGGCGAGATCGAGCAATACAGCAACGAATGCCGCTATCTCTCCCGGGACGGAAATATCGTCTGCACCCAGGTTTTGATGAATCTGGTGCGCGACGCTGCGGGCCAGCCGCTCTACTTCATGCCGATGATCGAGGATATCGGCACACGCAAGCAGGCCGAGGCTCAAATCAACTATCTGGCCTTCCATGACGCATTGACAGGCTTGCCCAATCGCCAGCTGGCCAAGGACCGTCTCGACCATGCCGTTGCCTATGCCGCACGGGAAAAGAGTGGCGTTGGCGTGCTGCATCTCGACCTTGACCATTTCAAGGCGATCAACGATTCACTGGGTCACCCGATCGGCGATGCGCTGATCAAAGAGATGGCCACCAAGCTGCAGGATTGCGTGCGCGACACGGACACCATTGCACGTCTTGGTGGCGACGAGTTCCTCATCATCTTGTCCAATGTCATCGATCCGGAAATCATCTCGAGCATCGCCGTCAAGGTACAGGAGACGCTGGGCAGCACGTTCAAAGTGCAGGGGCACGAATTAACGACGTCGGTCTCGATCGGCATCGCCGTATATCCAGAGGATGGCAAGGACTTCGACATCCTGCTCAAGAAGGCTGACACCGCGCTCTACAAAGCCAAGGAAGGTGGGCGTAATGCCTACCAGTTCTACACCGAGCAAATGAACGGCGAGGCCATTGAATATCTGAAGATTCGTAACGGCCTGCGCCTGGCGCTGATCAACGAGGAGTTTCTGCTGCACTACCAGCCGCAGATCAATCTTGCCGACGGCAAGGTGGTCGGCGTCGAGGCGCTGATCCGCTGGCGCCACCCGGAGCTGGGCATTCTCCAGCCGGCACGTTTCATCTCCATTGCCGAGGACAGCGGCCTGATCGTACCCATCGGCGATTGGGTGCTCAAGCACGCCTGTATGCAAGCCGTCGAGTGGCGACAGGCGGGTCTGTCACCGATCGTGATGGCGGTGAATCTCTCTGCTGTCCAGTTCAAGCGGGGAGACATCGAGAAAAGCGTGCTGCAAGCCCTCCATGAGTCTGGCCACGACCCCAACTATCTGGAACTTGAACTCACCGAGTCCATCCTGATCCACGATACCGACCGCGCACTGGAAACCCTGCGCCGCCTGAAGGCCATGGGCATGAAGCTGTCAATCGACGACTTCGGCACCGGTTATTCGAGCCTGTCCTATCTCAAGCGCTTCAACGTCGACAAACTTAAGATCGACCAGTCCTTCGTCCGCGACATGGCCAGTAACAAGAACGACGCCGCCATCGTCCGTGCCATCATCCAGATGGCACGCAGCCTGAACCTGCAAGTGATCGCCGAAGGCGTCGAGGACGAGCGCCTCGTTGCCATGCTTCACCATCAGCAATGCGACGAAGCCCAGGGCTACCACTTCGCACGACCGATGGCGCCAGCCAACTTCGTCGACTACCTTAGCGGACTCAGCGGACTCAGCAGCCTCAGCGGGATCGACAACTTCAGCAGCACCGAAGCCACCCGCTGAAGCGCGAAAGGAAATTTAGAGCGGCCGCTTCAGCGTGATTGCGCCGCGAATCTCGCCCGGCGCATAGCCCACTGCCTTGTCGTCCGGATACAGTTCATGCAGGCGCTGGCTGACCGCCGGCGCGATGCCTTCGGCCGGGCCGTGGCAGTTCATGCAGAGGTCGTTGGTCGGCAGTGCCTTCATGTAACGATAGAACTTCTCGTTGCCGACGCTGACCACTTCGCCGCGTTCAAGCTTGGCCGCGGGCTCGCCGGCTTTGGCACGCGCATCAAAATCTTCCAGCACCGACCGCTCCCAGGCATCGGGCACGGCTTTCGGATTGCGGTTTTTCAGGCTGACACGGCGCACGTTCCAGCCGGTCTTCTCAGAGGCGGCTTTGGCCATTTGCGGTGCCTTTTCGCGGCAGACAGCGATCGCACCATCCATGCCGCCTTTGGCAATCTCGTCGGTCAGCATGTTCAGGAGTTTGGGTGGAATCGCGCTCGCGACGCCGCGTGCCTGCTCGATCATGGCAGCGTCATCGGCATGAACAGCCGCAAACGATAAAAGCGCCGCAAGACCGACGATGCCCGATTTCAGGGAAGACTTGTGCATGATTGGGTTTCCTCAATGAATGAACGGTTGCTGCCGTGTTCGTATCCGTATCCGTATTCGTGTAGCACACTGAGCCCACGACCGCAGCAGGCGGCGATGCTATCACAATATTAGATTTAGCGAATATTGTGATCTTCGTTTGCCCGCCCGGCCGGCACGTTGGGCGCATCATCGACGCGAATCACTTCGCCTTCGATCACCACACCACTAGCAGCGTCGGCCGTGTTGCCGGGGCTTTCCGGGCTTTCTGGACTTTTCGAGGCGCCACGCCACGCCTCTTCGGCGATCTTGATTTCACGCCGCATGGCTCGTGTCTTCCACCAGAACCAGCCGCCGACGACGACACCAGCCACCGCAAGCACGGCGAAGATCGCCACTGAAAACATCAGGATCAACACCAGAAAAGCCGCCGTCGCCACATAAGACAACAAGCGCCCCAGCACACCCGGTCGGCCGCGTGCCCGGCCACCGCGGGCGATACCAGAAATCTTCAGCCATTCATCGTCACGCCTCACGTTTCACACTCCAATTCTCATCTGCGCCCGGCGGCAATAATCGCCGCCCGACCTTCTACAATGGAAAAATCCGGCAATTCTCCCCCATTCGACGACGACTGCGCCAGCATCGTTCCACCGAGCACGCCCACTTCGGACAGGCCTGATTCTTGCATAAGATTCTCATACCCTTCCTGAATCCACTTGAACACCGGAGGCATCCATGACGTCCACCATCACGACCCCCAGCGAGCACAGCCCACGCAACGCCTTCATTGCAGAATATGGTGGTTATGGCGCAGCGCGTCACAGGGAGGCGCACGGCATCCTGCGACCGGTGATAGTGCCCGAAGAAATGCTGGGGCAATCGGCCCCCTGCGATTTATTCAATGCACGTCGCATTCTGCTGGTGAGGGCCGGGGCACCGATTACAGAATCACTCGCCATCAACACCTTTTCACGCCAACCGGCGCAGCAGATCCGCGTGTTCTGTCGCGGCACACAGGCCGACCTGATTTCGGACTTCAACCCGATCGAAGAAATGCTGGAAATCGGCCGCATTCTCTCGCACCTCGACGAGCGCATCGTGCGGAACGAGCATGTCTCGGCCGATGAGTTCGTTCGTCTGGCCTGCGATCTGCACAACATCTGGCGGCTCGATGCGGACGCCTGCCTCGGCTATGCACGCCTGCGCAAGTTCGGCCGGCCGAGCATCTGCCACGCGGTCCATGTCGCGCTGATCGCTGCGGAACTCGCCGCCATCAACGGCCAGGATCGCTTCCAGATTATCAACGTCATGGGTGGCGCACTGACCATGAATCTCGCCCGGCTGACGCTCCACGATGAAATGCATGACAGCACGGCACGTCCAGACGAGCGGCAGACGCATGAAATCCACGCCCACCCCGGGGCTGGCGTGAGCCTGCTCGAACACATCGGCCGTTTCAGCAAGCCCTGGGTCGATGCGGTCGGTGCCCACCACGAAAACATCGATGGCAGCGGCTATCCGTGGTCGCTCAAGGGCAGCGGCATTCCGCTGTCCGCGCGCATCGTCCGTGTCGCCGACACCTTCGCGGCGCGCATTACCTGGCGCAAGTCGCGCCAGCCGCTGCACTGGAGCCTGCGCCGCACCGCCAACACAACGGGTTTCGCCCGGCATATCTTCGGCAACGACCTGGAGCGCCTCGATCAGCCGCTGACCACCCAGCTCGCGCGCGCGCTCGGACGCTTCCCACCGGGTAGTTTGGTACGCATTAACAACGGCGAATTGGCCATCATCACGCGTCGTATTCCAGGTGCAATGGGTGCAATAAATGCAATGGGTGCAAAAAGTGTGATGGGCACAGCCGGTGAGCCGGGCGAGGCCTATTCAATCCGCGACATCTACGGTCATCTGTTCACCGAGCCGCGCTACCGCGCCATCGGCGACGGCGCCTATGAAATCCGCAACTACGCGAGTGAGGAATGCCAGCGCTTCATGCTCTATGACTGGCAACGGCTCTGGGGGTATACAGAGCAATAAGTGACGCAGGGCCTGATCTTGGCGTTAGCGCTTTTGGCGTAACAACCGACGCGCAAGGAAGATCACGAGAGGCTGATATCCCGCGCCCAACAGGCGCACCAGCTTGTCGAGCAGCCAGGCGTCGATGCCGACCAGCGCACGCCGCCGATTCTTTTCCACGGCACACAGAATCTGGCACGCCGCATTTTCCGCGCTGGTGATGTCGAGCATCTTGTCGAAACGCTTAATCGCCTCCTCAGGCGTCATACCGTTCATGAACCCCACCTGCGGATCGATGCGTGCCGAGCGGGCAATACTTGTCCGCACCCCACCTGGATGCACGCAGGTCGCACTGACCGGTGCGCCACTCAATTCAAGCTCCATGCGCAGCGCCTCGGTATAACCGCGCACCGCGAACTTGCTGGCGTTGTAAGCGCCGTTGCCCGGCACTGCCAGCAGGCCGAACAGGCTGGACGTATTCACCACATGACCGGCACCCGACGCCTTGAGATGAGGCAGAAAAGCCTGACTACCCCAGACCACACCCCAAAAATTAATTCCCATGATCCAGTGAAAATCTTCCGCCTTGACGCTCTCCATCTGTGCAGAAAGAGCGACGCCGGCATTATTGAAAATCAGATTCACCTTGCCATGCTCCTGCGCCACCTGATCGGCCCAGGCATAAACCTCCTCGCGCACTGCCGTATTCACACGGGCTGTGGTGACCTTCACGGTCGCTTTCGCGGCCGCGGCACGCGCCAGCCCGGCCGTTTCCAGTAGTCCTTGTTCATCGATATCGCTGAGTGCGAGATGGCAGCCACGGCGTGCCAGTTCGAGCGCCAGACTGCGCCCCATGCCAGAAGCCGCACCTGTAACGGCAGCCACCTTGTCGTGAAAATAATCCATGATTCTCCGGTTGAGCAAAGGATATCGAGCGCCGAATACTATGCCAAAAATGAATTCTGAAACCGGCAGAACCTCCCTCAAGGGATTTCCTGCGGTCATCGACTGGCGTCCATTTGGCGACCATTGTCGGCTTACGCTTCGCTAAGCCGACCTACAACTACAACTACAACTATTGGCTACAATCAAGCATTGGTGCGGATCTTCAGACAGCAAACGGCTGAGATCAAGCATTGATGCGGTTCTCCAGCCAGTGCATGACGGAGAACAAGCATTGATGCGGCTCTTGGCGAGATCAATAAAGTAGATATTTCTGCCGCAGGGCACGAAACCGGGTTAAACCCGGCTGCCACGCAGCGACGATATCGAGCGGTGGTGTGCCCACACGAATCGCCTCGACGACAGCACGCGCACCAATCGAACCTAAGGTCCGATCGAGCTCGAAGATTTCTGGATAACGACGCATCAGTGCGTCAGCAAGCTCGATGCCGAGACGACCCGCGTCGAGCTGCTCACGATCGACCAGGATGATGCGCACGCCGCCGCACGGCTTCTTCGCATAACTGTTTTCGCTCGGGGTAAAGTTTGCCGGCTCAAAACGCACACCGGGAATTGCACGGCGGTTAAGCTCGGCAGCGAGTGCCACGCCATCGATCCACGGCGCGCCGAGAATTTCGAACGGCGTCGGTGTGCCACGACCCACGCTGACATTAGCCCCTTCGATCATGCCGACCCCCGGATAGAGCGCCACGGCGGTCATATTGCGCAGATTGGGTGATGGCGGAATCCAGGGCAGGCCCGACTGGTCAAACCACAGCGCACGCCGGTAGCCACGCATCTGGATGACTTCTGGATGCACATTCAGATGCTGCTGATCATCGAACAGCAGCGCGAGTTCGCCGACCGTCATGCCGTGACGCACCGGCAGCGGGTAATAGGCGGTAAATGAGCGTCGCTCGGGATCGAGCATGGGCCCCTGCACGGCCAGTCCACCGACCGGATTCGGCCGGTCGAGCACGAAGAAGCGGATGTTCCGTCCCTGCTTACCATCCTTGCCCTCTCGCCGCGCATCAGCCACCGCCTCCATCGCGTAACCCAGTGTACTGATGTAGGTGTAAAAACGCGCACCAACGTCTTGCAGATCAAACACCAGGGCATCGATACCGGCGAGCATCGCCGCCGTCGGCCGCCGCGTCTCGCCGTAGAGGCTATGCACGGTCAGCCCCGTCGCCGCATCGACAGCGGAGGCGACCTTGCTGTCGAGCTTGCCCTGCAGGCCATGTTCGGGGCTAAACAGGGCCACGAGTTTCACACCCGGCGCGCGACGCAAAAGATCGATGGTGCGGCGAGCCGCGCCATCGACACCGCTCTGATGGGTAATCAGACCGACGCGCAAGCCGGCCAGCGGCGCAAAGTCGTTTGCCGCGAGCACATCGATGCCACTGGCCACACCGCCGCCCGCACGATGACGCGGGGCGACATTGGCATAAGTCGCCGCTGCGGCATTGGTGGCGACAACCTGCTCGAAGCTGAGCGCACCCACAGCGTCGCTGACGATGGTGGCAATGCGCTCACGCAGCGGCCCGACATCACCCTGTTCAGCCGGATGAACGCGATGACTGAGGATGACGACATAGCTGCGGCTGACCGGATCAATCCACAGCGAGGTGCCCGTATAGCCGTTATGGCCGATGGCGCCGATTGGCGGTAGCTGATCACGGTTCGTTGCCAGCGGCGGATCGACGCGCCAACCGGCCGAGCGCAGCGAGTTCTTGGCGGCGACAATGGCGGGATCGGTCTGCGGCGTGAATATCAGCGCCCGCGATTCTGCGTTGAGGATGGGCTGGCCGCCATCGAGAATGGCCTGCGCATACTTTGCAAGATCGTCGGCCGTGGCAAACAGCCCGGCATTCCCCGCCACGCCGCCCATGCGCCAGGCCAGCGGATCATGCACTTCGCCAACGCGCAGATGACCGCGCAGGAAACCGGTCGGCGCGATGCGCGGACGTAGTGCTGGCTTCGGCAGAAAACCGCTGTCGTCCATAGCGAGCGGCTTAAAAATATTTTGACTAGAGTACTCGGCCAGCGTCTGGCCAGAGGCGCGCCGCACGAGTTCGCCGAGCACGATGAAATTCACGTCGCTATAAATCACGGCGCTGCCCGGCGGCGTCACGGGCTTTTCGGCAGCGATCAGCGCCAGCGCTGCCTCGCGTCCATACCAGGCTTTTTTCAGCGGCAGCCCGGCGCGCAAGCCGGAGGTATGAGAAAGCAACTGGCGCAGCGTGATGCCTCCCTTGCCGTGCGCGGCGAAAGCCGGCCAGTAACGGGCTGCCGGCGCATCCAGCTTGAGCTTACCGCGCTCGACCAGTTGCAGTACCGCCGTCGCCGTCGCCAGCGGCTTGGTCAGTGAGGCGAGGTCGAAGATGGTGTCTTCCGTCATGGCCGTTGCAGGCTGCAGCGTGCGCAGGCCGAAGGCACGCCGATAGACGACTTTGCCTTCATGGCCGACCAGCACCACGGCGCCTGGCAACTTGCCTGCACGAATCTGCGCCTCAACGACTTCGGCAATCGGTGTCAGTCGCTCAACATCGAAAGCGTGCACCTGAGCCATCGGCAAGGTTGGCAACTCAGCCGCAGACTGCGGCTGCGACTGTGCGGACTGTGCGGCGAGCGCACCCAGGGCGAACAAGAGTGCGGCAAAGATCAGGCCGCGTGCCGCTGCGCGGCGATGCGGTCTAGCGAAACTCATTGCGTGGCGACGCGGGCAGCAGGCGCCAGCGCGGGCAGCTTGGCCGTACGCTCCTTGAGGCCGGCCTTGCTGTAGCTGTTGCGCGGATTCCAGAGCATCCAGCCACCACTGCCGAACTGTTCGGACGCACGAATCTGCGCGCTGATTTCGTCAGCGCCGAACGGACGACGATCAAAAGCGTAATCCTTGAACGATTGCAGCCAGGGACGGAAGCGTGTCGGCGGCAGACCACCGCGCTCGGCGGCGCGCTTGAGCGTCAGCGAGATCAGCTCATAGGAATTGGCGACGGGATTGCGATAACCGGGAATGCCAAACTGAAAACCGGACGGATACAACATCGGCGCGAGATAGTCGACATATGGCGCGATGCTGTCGATGCGCTGACCGATGAAGGTGTCATTGGTATTCCAGCTGACATAGCCAAAGATGTCTGCAGAAATAAATACGTTGTAAGGGGTCAGGCGTTGCCGCGCGGCAGCGAGAAAGCCGCTGATGGCCTTGACGCGCATCTCCTCGGTATTCGGCTGCGAGAATGTCAGGCCGGGCGTATCCGGAAAACGCACGTAGTCGAACTGGATTTCGTCGAAGCCTAGCGCGGCGGCCTCCTCGGCAATATCGATGTTGTATTTCCAGACTTCCTGGAAGTTGGCATCGACCCAGCCAAGGTGCTCGCGATCCTGCCACGGCTTGCCGTCGGCACCCTTGATCGTCCATTGCGGGTGTGCGGTGGCGAGCAGGTCGTCCTTGAAGACGACGATGCGGCCAATCAGATAAACGCCACGATCATGCAATTGGTCGATCATCTCCTTCATGTCACGCACGGTGATAACGCGTTGCCCACCAATTTCTGCAGACAAGGCCACCTTGCTCTTGTAAGGAATCATGCCGCGGTCGCCCTTGACGTCGACGACCAGTGCATTGAGCTCAGTCTGGTCAATCAGATCGAGTGCCGCGTTACGTATCTGGCGGCTGCCGATGCCATAAAAGGACATATAGAGCGCCTTGGGACGCAGCGGATCGAGCTTAATCGTCAGTGGCGTCTGGACTTGCTGCAAGGGTGACACGGGCGATACAGACTGTGCTGCCGGCAGCGCTTGGGGAATCCGGGTGCGGCCATAGCCGACCGCGCGCACGCCAATCGCGGCGCCCTGTGCGGCAGCAGCATCGATGCTAAATGCGCCGTCGGGGCGAGTCAGCACGACGTGCTTGTCGGCGGTAATGATGGCGCCCTCAATCGGTTTGCCGCTCTGTGCATCGACCACCTTGCCGGTCAGCGCCAGCGCATTGGCCGAACACATTATGGTTGCAAGGCCCAAGCCTGCCAGCACAGCGCAAAACACACGCGACAATTCGAGTTTCATTCCCCACCCTCGTTCTTCAAACGGTTGATAAAGCCCTTCATACCCTGCGCATCGACCATCAATAAACGCGGCAAAGCCAGCGGTCGGTCGCTCGCCCGTGCATGACGCGAGTCGATACTGAAGGCCGCCACATAACCGGCGGCGTGTGCCGCTGCCATCAGTTCTTCGTCGTAGATGCCAAACGGCCAGGCCAGCATGTCGATATCAGCATCTCCACCCAGATGCTTTTTTAGCGTCGCGCGCGATTTTTCGAGCTGAGTTCGCACGAAGGTCTGGCAGGCCTCCGGGCTGAGGCGCCGCTTTTCAATTTTGAAGTTGGGATGCCAGTAGGTGTGCGACTGGATATCGAACAGCCCGGTGTCGCGAAGCTGCGCTAGCTGCGACCAAGTCATCGCATACGCGGCATTGGAAATTGCCGAGGGATAGATGAACAGCGTCACCGGAATCTTCTCGCGCTCGATCACCGGGCGCATGTCACTGAACACACTGCGATGACCATCATCAACGGTAATCACGACCGGCTTCGGCGGCAGCGGCGCGCCCCGGCCCTGCAGGGCGTTCACGACCTGGCGCAAGGGCACCACGGTATAGCCCTGGTCGCGCAGATACTTGATCTGCGCGACGAATACCTCATTGCGCATCGTCATGCTGTCCACCGCCGTATCCGCAAAGCGATGATAGGCGAGAATGGGCACACTCCGGACCTCGGCAGCAAAACTGCCCGGAATTGCTGTCGCGAACAGCAGCACGCAGAGCGGCAGGATGCGCAAAAGCCAGTGGGGAAGGAAGCGATTCATAAAAAGTATGAGATTCATGATGAGGATATGACACGCGTTCGACATGTCGGGAGTCTGCAAGTTCGAAGCGTATTTCTCCAGGTGCTTTACTGCATTGCGTACAAAATATCGCGCTACTGGAGCCTGAATACAACAGGCAGGATCAGCTCCGTCACACCGGCATCAGGCAGACGGTGCATGGCCCGTGCGGCATTCAGCGCCGCCTGGTCGAGCAGCGCGTGCCCGCTGCCGCTGGCGATCTGTACGTCAATGAGGGTGCCGTCCGGTGCCAGCCGCAACAACAGACGAACCTCGCCCTCCAACCCCTGAGCAACGGCCTCCTCGGGATAGAACATGTGCTCGGCGAGTTTACGCTGCGCCTTCTGTTCGACGGCAGGTGGCGTGCGGGACACGGAAGCGCGTTTGCTGCGAGGAGAAGTCGCTGGCGGTGGCGCTACCGGCGCCGGCACTTCAGTCGTCGCCACCAGCGTGTTCTTCAGCAAAGGCTGAATCGTTGACGTCGGCGGCATTGGCAGAAGACGTGCATCGAGTCGCGCCGGCGTGTGTTGCTCAAGCGCTGCCGGTGCGAACAAGCGCGTCACTTCGCCTGCCCCGAACAACAGGCTATGCAGCACGACGGAAAGCAGCAACGCCAGCGTGAAGGAAAGGTGAGGCATGATGGCAGGCAGGGCGGCAGGGTACTTTGAAATCAGCGCGCATTCTGCTACAAGACACGTTCCGCGCCCAGCCTAAATCCAGGCCTGGGCCTCGCTACTGCTTCGATGATCCGAGCAAACTTCATGACTGCAATTTTTTACAAGACATTTAGGGCACTGGGCACTGCGGCCTTCTTCTTCGTCTGGCTCGCCTCCTGTCTCGTCTGCGGGCCGGCTCTGGCAGTGGCCCAGGGTGAAGCGGCCACGGCACCAAAGCCAAGCGCCATTGCACCAAGCGAACGTCCCGACCCGACGCGCTTTGCGCTGGCGGTCGAACAGGGTGACCTCGACCGTGTCGGCGAATGGCTGGCTACCGGGCTGCCAGCTGATTTTCGCGGCGACCGCATCGGCAGCGGCCTGATGATCGCTGCCTGGGAAGGCAATGTCGCGATGATGGAACTGTTCGTCCGGCATGGTGCAACGGTCGATCTGACCAACCGCTACGACGAACAAGCGTTGCAACTCGCAGCCTGGCGCGGCCACCTCGCGGCCGTCCAGTGGCTGCTAGACCACGGCGCCATAGCGAACCGCCCCGGCGCCCACTGGACCGCTCTCCACTACGCGGCCTTCGCCAATCGTCCCGATATTTCCCGCCTGCTAATCAAGCGTGGTGCCGAAGTGAATGCGCGCGCTCCGAATGGCTCGACGGTACTGATGATGGCAGCACGCGAAGGCCATGCCGATCTGGCCCGGCAGATTCTCGATGCGGGTGCCGATGCGCAGGCGATCAACGAGCACGGCGACTCGGCACTGACCTGGGCTATGCGTCACGGGAATTTCACCATTGCTCAAATGGTGTCCAGCCAGCTTGAATTCGCACAGGCGGCGAAGGCCGATCCGACCAGCTTCGGCACACCGGTCCGCTCGGTCGCAGCACCGCCGGAAATCGACGAAATCCTGCGCCAGACTCGCCTCGCCGAGGCCGCCAAAAAGCCGACCGACAAACTGCGCGCAACCTTGCACAGCGCCATTGAACGCTTCAAGCGCGAAAGCCGGCGCATCGTCATCAACACGCCGGCCACACGCAAGTCGGCATCGAAGACACGCGGCAAGCCGGGCACCTTGCTGATTACGGCGCGTCGACCGGGTACACCGGGGAGCCGCACTGACGCAGGCGAGCGTGCCGAGCTGGTCTATGCCACACCGTCTGCCGCCACCAGACAACCGCTTCCATCGCCACAGGCACCCACCCGGAGCGACAGCCGGGATGCCCGCGACGAGATCACGGACATCCTCGCACAGATGCAGCACACCCAAGCCGCCGGACAATCGGTCGATACATTGCGGAAGGCGCTCTATCGTGCTGTGGCACGTCTCAAGAATCAATCCTGAACCGTCCCTGAACCGTTTCGTTTAAAACAAAAGCACGGTGCCCACCGCTATTTACGTTTGTTACAAAATGCAATAAAAACGAGGATCAAAGATGACATCGGAACCGCAACTCTGCGAACATTCATCCAATGAGGAGGAATCAATGAAATTCAAGACGACGATGCGACCAATTGTTTCGGCACTACTGGCCGCCACGACCGTGATGACACTCCCACTGAGCGCCCATGCCTTTAGCTTCGGCGATTCGGATGGCGTGCATGGTTCCTTCGACACAACCATCTCTTATGGTGCAGCGTGGCGCGCTGACGAGCGCGACCCGACACTGATCCAGGTGGGCAACGGCGGACGCGGCAGCAGCGCCAGCATTAACACCGATGATGGCAACCTCAACTATGACAAGAACAAGGTGATTTCCTCAGTGCTGAAGGTCAATCATGATCTTGATCTCAGCTACAGCAACTTCGGCTTTTTCGCGCGGGCCTTCTATTTTTACGATTTCGAAAACGTCGATCATCGCACCGGCCCGGCACCCGTCGCCAATGGCATCAGAGGCACCGGCTATACCTTCGGCCCGCTCGCCGAGCGCCGCACCGGCCGTGATGCGCAATTTCTCGACGCCTACGTCCGGGGCGACTTCAAGCTCTTTGGTGATCGCAGCACCCAGGTGCGTCTTGGCAACCAGGTGGTGAGCTGGGGTGAGAGCACCTTTATCCAGAACAGCCTCAACGCCATCAACCCGATCGACCTCGCACGCTATCGCACGCCCGGCTCGGAGTTGAAAGAAGCACTGATGCCGACGCCAATGCTCTGGGCCGCCCAGGAAATCAGCACGAACGTGCGCGCCGAGATGTTCTCGATCTTCAACTTCAACAAGATCCGTCTTGATCCACGTGGCAGCTTCTTCAGTACCAACGACATCATTTCCGACGACGGAAACAGACTCTACGCACTCGGCGTCGACCAGCACTTTAACGGCCTGTCTGTCTGGCTCGACCGCGCACCGGATCGCCAGGCCAGGGACCGCGGTGAATACGGCCTCGCCCTGCGCGTCATGTCACCCGAACTAAACAGCACCGAGTTCGGCCTCTATTACATGAATGTGCACAATCGCACCCCCGTCATCTCCTTCCGCCGAGGTCTGCCCAACATCAACGCATCGGTACCCGGCGGCGTATCCTACTTCGTGGAGTATCCCGAAGACGTGCATCTCACCGGTGCAAGCTTCAGCACCATGGGCCCGTGGGGCATGGCGCTGCAGGGTGAATACTCGTACCGCAACAACCAGCCGATGCAACTTGCCCTCACCGGCGCACTGGTGCCCGCCTCACTCGGATTCGCCAATAGCCTCACCGGCGGTGCCGCCGCTGCTGGCGCCGTGCCAGGTGGCACCGAAATCAGCGGCTACCGCCGCGTCAAGATGCACCAGATGCAGGTCACCGGCACCAAGTCCTTCCCGGTCGTACTCGGTGCGGATCAACTGGTGCTCGTTGGCGAAGTTGGCTACACCTACCTCGACTTGCCGCCCAACCTTTTCTTCAATGGTACCGGCGAAACCACGCCGAGCGGCACCTACGGCGCACCCGCTGTCGGTATGGGCCTTGGTGGTGCATCCCGCAACTCCTGGGGCTATGTGCTGGCGACTTCGGCTGAATACAATAACGCCATCGGCGCCATTCGCCTGTCGCCGCGCGCCTCCTATTCGCGTGGCCAGAAGGGTGTCAGCCCGACCTTCAGCCAGGGCGTCAGTTCCTTGAGCCTCGGTGTTTCTGCGACCCTCAAGGAACAGTGGAAGGCCGATCTCAGCTACACGTCGTTCTTCGGTGGCCGCAGCTTCGACAACGTCGCCATCTCGGGCATCCCGACCGTGACCAATACCAACCCGATGAAGGATCGTGATTTCTATGCGGCCAGCATCAGCTATTCCTTCTGATCCGCGAACCTTCGAGAGAAAAAGGACATGACCAACATGAAACCCACCCTAACTCCATTGAGCCACCTGAGCATGGCGCTGGCCGTCGCAGCGACATTTACCCTGGTGCCCATGACAGCTGCCCACGCCGAACTCCCGGCTGCCGAAATTGCCAAGCTGGGCAAGTCACTGACGCCCGTCGGTGCCGAAATGGCCGGCAATGCCGCCGGTACGATCCCCGCCTGGGATGGCGGCATTACCAAGCCGGTCGCCGGTTTCAAGCCCACCGGCCACTATCCCGACCCTTATTCCAGCGAGAAGCCGCTGTTTGTCATCACCGCCACGAATGTGGAGCAATATAAGGATCATCTGACGCCTGGTCAGATCGCGATGTTGAAGAAGTACCCAACCTACAAGATGCCGGTCTACACGACGCATCGCAGTACGGCCTTCCCCAAGGGCTATTACGAGGAAACGCGTGATGCGGCCGCCAAAGCCAGGCTCGCGGATAACGGTAACGGTGTAGTCAACGTGATGGGCGGGACGCCCTTCCCGATCCCGAAGACCGGCCAGGAAGCCATCTGGAACCATCTGTTGCGCTACCGTGGCGATACCTACCGGAGTAACTGGATGCAAGCACCGGTGCTGCGCAACGGCGACTACACGCCCGTGACCATCACTTACGAACTTGACTTTGCCTATGGCAACCTGGCCAAGCCACTCGCTGAACGCGAACCGAACAGGATCGTCAATTTCCTGCAGATCTTCACCGGGCCGCCTCGCCTCGCCGGTACCGTGCTGCTGGTGCATGACACGGTTGACCAAGTCAAGGAGCCGCGCTCTGCGTGGAGCTACTCACCGGGTCAGCGCCGCGTCCGACTCGCTCCGGAAGTCGGCTACGACACGCCAGCCGCCTCCGCTGACGGCTTGCGCACCAACGACGACTTCACCATGTACAACGGCGCCATCGACCGTTACGACTGGAAGCTGATCGGCAAGAAGGAACTGTACATTCCTTACAACTCCTACAAGCTGACCGGCAACACCATCAAATACGCCGACATTATCAAACCGGGCCACATCAACCAGGACTACGCGCGCTATGAGCTGCACCGCGTTTGGGTGGTTGAGGCAACACTGAAGAAGGGTGTCAGGCACATCTATGCCAAGCGCGTCTTTTATATCGATGAGGATAGTTGGGGTGCCACCGTGATCGACGCCTACGATACACGCGGCGAACTCTGGCGTGTCGCCGAGGCACACTCGATCAATTTCTACGATGTGCCCATGATTTACCAAACGGTTGAGCCTCACTACGACCTGCAGTCCGGCCGCTACATCGTGCTGGGACTGCGCAACGAAGAGCCCAAGGTTTATGAGCCGATCAAGCGTTCGCCGGCCGACTTCACTCCGGCCAGACTGCGCAATATCGGCACGCGTTAACCTACACCGCCACACCGACCACACCGACCACGGGGCGTGCCACACGGCATACCCTGTGGTCGCTGCCCCCGCCCATGAAAATAATTTCCGTTCTGGCACTGATCGCTGCGCTGACAGTGGGGTTGGCGTCGTCTGCCACACCAATTTCATCATCACACGCAACCGAAGGTGCCGCTGCGCCAGAAGCACATTCAAACACCACATTTCCGGCACGCATGCTGGCACGACTGCTGCTGCTCGACATCGCTCGCGTCGGTGAAAAACGTCTGGTGGTAGCCGGCGAGCGCGGTTACATCCTCTTCAGCGACGACGGCGGCAAGACCTGGCAGCGTGCGACGACGCCAACGCAGGCCACGCTGACCGCTCTCAACTTCGTCGACGCACAACAAGGTTGGGCCGTCGGCCACGACCACGTCATCCTGCATACAACGGATGGCGGCCGCACCTGGCTGCAGCAGTTCATCGACATCAAGGCCGAGGCGCCACTGCTCGATGTCCATTTCATCGATGCGAAGCACGGCTTTGCCGTCGGCGCCTACGGCGCATTCCTGGAGACCCGCAACGGCGGTGAGACCTGGGAGAAGCGCACGATCGGTGAGAACGACAAGCATCTCAATACCATCACAGGTCGCGACGGCCACCTGTTCATGGCGGGTGAAGGTGGCCTGTTGCTCGCCTCAACCGATGCGGGGCAGACCTGGAAGGAACTGACATCGCCCTACCAGGGGTCCTTCTTCGGCATGCTGACCCTAGCCGATCGCTCGCTGCTGGTTTTTGGCATGCGCGGCAACATCTTCCGCTCAGCTGACGAAGGTCAGCACTGGCAGCAAATCCCCAATGAAGACAGCCCTTTCCTGATGGGTGGCAGCGCACAGGCGGACGGCACGGTGATACTCGTTGGACTGCGTGGGCGCTTGCTCCTCAGCAAAGACAACGGGCAGAGCTTTGCTATCGTCACGACGCCTTCGAATAAAGCCATGGCTAATGCCATTACACTGCCAGACGGCGATATTGTCGGCGTCGGCGAAGGTGGCGTCAGTACGATCAAGCCTTAACAGGGCAACGCTGAAGCAATATGCACTCGCACCGTTCGGTGCCTGGTTTGTCGAAGGGCATTATTTTAGGCAAGTCATTTCGACAGGCTTGCTCCGAGCGGAATTCAACAGCATTTCCTTCGTGGAACGGCCGGAATAGCCATGAATAAATTCGTTTCCCTCCTCTCGGTCATCATCTTCTCGCGACGTCGCCTCTTGCTCGCCGTATTCGCGATGACGACGCTGGTGCTCGGCTATTTTGCAACGCAGCTGCGTGTCGATGCCGGCTTCGCCAAAACGATCCCGCTTGAGCATCCCTACATGCAGACCTTCACGAAGTACCAGGCCACCTTCGGCGGTGCGAATCGCGTACTGGTGGCGGTGACGAGCAAGAAGGGGGACATCTTCACACCCGAATTCCTCAACGCGCTGAAGGGTGTCACCGACGAGGTGTTTTTCATTCCCGGTGTCGAGCGCTCGTCGGTTGTCTCGTTATTCACACCGAATGCGCGTTTCATCGAAATTATCGAGGATGGTTTTGCCGGCGGCACCATTGTTCCCGGCACCTACCAGGGCACACCCGAGGATCTCGCCAAAGTGCGTGAGAACGTGGTGAAGTCAGGTGAAATCGGTCGCCTCGTGGCCAACGACATGAAGGGTGCGCTGGTCCGCGCCGAATTGCAGGAGATCGACCCGAACACCGGGCAGCGCCTCGACTACGCCACCGTCGCCAAGCAACTTGAACAGATTCGCACGAAATTCCAGAACCAGGATGTCGACGTGCACATCATCGGCTTCGCCAAGGCCATCGGCGACATCAGTGACGGCGCACGCGGCGTGCTGATGTTCTTCCTGATCGCCTTCGTCATTACCTCGATCATGTTGTTCTTTTACTCCGGCTCGCTCAAGCTCACCAGCCTCGCACTCTTCATCGCCCTGCTCCCCGTGCTATGGCTGCTGGGCCTGCTGCCCATCCTTGGCTATGGCATCGATCCGCTATCCATCCTCGTGCCCTTCCTGATCTTCTCCATCGGGGTTTCGCATGCCGTACAGATGACGAATGCCTGGAAGATCGACGTCCTCACTGGTGCGAGCAGCCTCGACGCCGCAAAGGATGCCTTCCTCAAACTATTCACCCCAGGCGCACTAGCACTGCTGGCCAATGCACTCGGCTTCCTCGTGATCATGCTCATCAAGATCGATATCGTCCGTGAGTTGGGCATCACTGCCAGCCTCGGCGTGCTCCTGATGATCGTCCCTAACAAGATGCTGCTGCCCATCCTGCTCTCCTACACAAACATCGGGCAGCGTCACAAAACACCGGTGGCTTATCGCGATTCGCGTTTTGCCGGTCTTTGGGACAAGATTGCCACACTCGCCGAACGGCGTCGCGCCGCTGTGGTGCTGGGTGTAGCGCTGCTAGTGCTCGTCGCCGGTGCCTGGGAAGCGCGCCACGTCAAAACGGGCGACCTTGGTAGCGGTCTGCCCGAGCTCCGCGATGACTCGCGCTACAACCGCGACAACGCGACCATCACGAGTCGCTTTGCTATCGGCGTCGATGTCCTTTCAGTGATCGTGCAGACTCACGACGCCGGCCCGGCGGCCTGCCTCGATTATGGCGTCATGGACACCATTGACCGCTTCGTCTGGCACATGCGCAACGTGGACGGAGTGCATTCGGCGCTGGCGCTGCCTGATGTCGCCAAGCGTGTCGCTTCCGCCTACAACGAGGGCAACATCAAGTGGGCGGCGCTGCCGCGCAACGCCCAGGCGATGGCGCAAGCCATCAGCCCGGTCGATACCAGCACCGGCCTGATCAATTCGGATTGCAGCGCCATGCAGGTGCTGCTATTTACCGAAGACCATCAGGGTGCCACTATCGCCCGCATCGTGCGTGAGGTTAAGGCCTTCAATGAAGAAGAAAAGAACCCCAAGGTCGAGTTCAAGCTTGCCAGCGGTAATGTTGGCGTCATGGCCGCCACCAACGAAGCCGTTGATGATGCAGAACACCAGATGCTCATCGCCTTGAAGGTTTCAACGCTGCCCGTGATCGCACTGGGCGTGGGCGTCGGCGTCGACTATGGCATCTACCTCTACGCCTATCTGCGTAGTCACCTCGATGCCGGACTGGCACTGCCGGAAGCCTTTGCCAAAGCACTGCGTCAGCGCGGTACAGCTATCGCCTTCACTGCCATCACCATGAGTCTGGGTGTCGCCACCTGGGCCTTCTCTGCACTCAAATTTCAGGCC
>CAZAOQ010000015.1:20493-25241 GCA_964486795.1 uncultured Rhodocyclaceae bacterium | reverse complement strand
AGCGAAAATTCGAGTCCGGAAAACAGGCGGCGGTCGCCGCGTACACAGGCGAGATTGGAGACGGAAAGCATGGCGGGAAAAGGCGGCCGAAGGCCAAAGGTGAATTATGCCCGAAAGCCCCGATCCACGCCCTCTAGCCGCCCGTGCGCAGTGCGTAAGGCCACAGGCTTGGATGCAGTCAGAGCGTGAACAACAAGTACCGGAGAAGCGCGCCAGTGCTTGCTTTCAGCACCTATCACCGTGAAGAGCCGCATCAATACTTGACCTTGGCGTATGGAACGACGAAGACCCGCATGGATATTGGCTTTCAGGCGATACCTGCCACAGCCGAGGCCACCATTGCGGCCCTCGCCACCCTTGCCCCCCTCAACCTTCAAGGTGCCCCGAAACGCGGCTCCTCGAGTGTCCCGGCCACGGCCACGCCGGCACTCCGCTGACGACCGGGTGAAGCGAGATCAAGGGCAAGACGACCTTGCAGCGCTTTGTTCTGATCGAGCCGCGCACTGCCGGTCGCAGTAATCGCGCCGGCGCCAAGGCGCAGCTGGCGCAGCTGCAACTGGCCGTGATCGAGCGTCAGCTTGCCGACCATTTCCGAGAAAGACGTCTTGCCACCGGCCTTGGCACCTTGCAGGAAACGGGCGGCGTCGATACCCAGCAGCGTGCCCTTATGCACACTGAAGCGACCATCGAGATACGGCTTAGCAAACAGACTGTCGGCAGCCGTGGCGCGAAAGGCATATTGCACTCGGCCCTCCAGCACACCATCCTCCAGAAGTTTCGGTGCGAGTCGCGCAATATCGATCTGTCTTGCATCCAGTTCGCCGACCAGACTCCATGTATCACCCCAGTTCAGACGGGCTGTACCGCCGATGCTGCCACCAAGCAGGTGGCCGGTGAATTCTGCGATCTCCAATGCGTCCGACCGGACGACGCCACGGGCGTGGATGTTCTCGATCAAAGTCGATGTGCCGAAGGGCAGCGGGTACGTAACCGCATTCAGGTCGATCTGCATGACGTCGCCCTGCGGCTGCAGCTCGGCGCTCATCCTGCTCTCCGTGGCTTCAAGATTGGCCTTCTGCCAGCGGCCATCGCTGGCAAGCTCGATATGCGCAGAGAAGGCCGGCAGGACCACGGGCTTGAGATCAACGCGTGCCTCGCGGACGTCGATCCGGGCGACTTTCAGGCTCGGCGACCGTGCCTTGCCAAACATTAGCCACTGGGCACCTTCGGCATCGAACTGCGCACGGCCGATCGTTACCTCGGCGTATGCATCGTCAGTCCCGAGCAGAGCCCCAAAACCCGCCATGAGGTCGACTTGATCCAGTGCCATCTGACCAGCGCGGCCGATGACCACAGATTCCATGTGCCAATGCGGCCGCGGCAACAGAGCGAAGCGCAGCGACTTGATGGCAACGGGCTGCTGCCATTGCTCGGCAACCACTTGTTCAAAGTGGGCCCGCTGCTCCTCGAACGGCAGCACATGAACAACGGCGAGGCCGGCAACCGCCAAGATACCGACGGCGGTGAAAACTCGCTGGCCCCAGCGTGTACGCCTTCTGGGTGGGCGAACGCCAGCGACCGGTTCGACTCGACGCTCGGGTTCGGGTAGCGGCCGCGCTTCGGCCTTTCGGCGTGCGCGATCTTCAGCCGCGCGCTGCGCCTGAGCCTGCGCATCCGCCGCTGCCTCCATGCGTTCGGTGGCCTCCGCCTGACGTTGCGCCAAAGCCTCCGCTTCGCGGTGCACCGGGTCTTCCGCAGCCTGCCGTGCGGCTTCCTCCTCGGCAAGACGGGCGCGCTCCGCTGCCTCGCGGCGTGCTGTTTCCGCTTCGCGCTGTGCCTGTGCCTGTTCCTGCGCAGCCTGACTTGCGGCCGCCTCTAACTCGAGACGAACTCGCTCCGCCGCCTCATGCTCTGTACGCGCCTGTATTTCCTCACGTGCAACCGCCTCGGCAGTGCGCTGGGCCGTTTCTTCGGCTTCGCGACGGGCACATTCCTCCGCCTCAAGACGAGCGAGTGCTTCCGCTTCGCGACGTGCCAGGTCCTCCGCTTCACGCTGTGCGCGCACTCGTGCTTCCTCGCGTGCCGCTGCCTTAGCAGCACGCCGGGCGGCTTGTTCAGCGTCACGACGCGCACGCTCCTCTGCCTTGCGGCGGGCAGATTCCTCTTCGCGACGTGCCTGCTCCGCTGCAGCCTGCCGCGCGGCCTCTTCCGCCTCAAGGCGGGCGCGCTCATCCGCCTCTCGCTGAGCACGTACTCGTGCCTCTTCACGTGCGGCGGCCTCAGCAGCGCACCGAGCCACCTCTTCGGCTTCACGACGCGCACGGTCCTCTGCCTTGCGGCGGGCAGCTTCCGCTTCGCGATGAGCCTGCTCCGCCGCAGCTTGCCGCGCGGCCTCTTCCGCCTCAAGACGGGCGTGCTCATCCGCTTCACGCTGAGCACATACTCGTGCCTCTTCACGCGCGGCGGCCTCAGCAGCGCACCGAGCCACCTCTTCGGCTTCACGACGCGCCCGCTCCTCTGCCTCGCGATACACCTTGGCTTCTGCTTCCTTGCGGGCGGCCTCAGCGACGGTGCGGCGCAGTTGTTCCTCAACCTCATAGCGCACTTTTTCTTCGGCCTCGTGGCGTGCGTGGCGTGCAATTCTTTCTGCAGCGAGGCGTTCACTGCGTTCAACTTCCTCAGCTTCGCGACGTGAGCGCTCCGCACGTTCGTCGGATTCACGACAAGCCTCTTCTGCCGCACGCACATTGGCGAGGATCTTGGCGCGAATTTCGGTTTCGGCGCGTGCGAAATCATCGGAGGCCTTCTTCGGCAGTTTCTTCGCCGCGCTCGACAAACGCCCCTTTGCAGCCTTTACGCGACTCGCTGGGCCGGCTTTTGCGGTGAAATCGAGTGATTCAGCATCGATATTAGCGCTCGGCTTCCTTGCCAATATCTGCACCGATTTCGGTGCAATGAGAAATTCACGGATGTAGTCGCCGTCGACCAGTGCCTCCAACGCCTCTTGCAGGTTCTCTTGCGAATAATCGCTGAACTCTTCTTGAAGTTCGGCGACCGCGCGCCGACCATCGATCTTTTTCAGAATATTGCGCCAACCACGCGACAGGCCGCTGGTCTTACCAATGACTTCGCGCAATCCTTTGGCAGTCTTGGTATAGACGAGTCGGCCATCTATGATGGCGCGGACTTCCGAAGAGGGCAGTGCGTTCATGATCGTGGGCAATGAGGCAGATAGGGCAAATAACGAAAGTTCTTGAATGGGATGCTGTCGGCCAGAAAAGTAACGCAGATGCGCGCGCAGACCGGATGCAATTCGTCACGATCACCCTTCGGAACAGGCTGGAAGCTGGTCTTTTCTCACACTGGTAATTCGGTAAGATCGCGGCGATGATGCAGGGATCACCATGTCCAGCGTCAGTCACCGGCTTTGGGTCACGAGCTCAGTATTTAGCCCTTGCGAATGTGTCCATTTCATTATCTGTGAGTAATGATCGACATCATGGACGCGAGGATTCAGGCACCGGAGCGCCTTCTTCCTTTACAATCGCGAAATTAGCCAATTTCCTATAATATTAGCTTATCCTTATAAGCCATTCTCGCATTCTGGAGAACCCGAATGAATTTCGAACAAGCCCGCTTCAACATGGTCGAGCAGCAGCTGCGCCCTTGGGACGTCCTCGACCAGAACGTTCTGGATCTGCTTTACGTCGTCAAGCGCGAGGAGTTCGTACCGCAGGCCTATCGCCAGCTCGCCTTCGCTGATACCGAGATTCCGCTCGGCCACGGGGCCACGATGCTGCCTCCCAAGCTCGAAGCCCGCACCCTGCAGGCACTTGGCATCCGCAAATCCGACCGCGTACTTGAAATCGGTACTGGCTCGGGTTACATGGCGGCCCTGCTTGCCACACATGCTGCTCATGTGGTTACAGTCGAAATTATTCCCGAGCTGGCCGAAAGTGCCGTGACTTCGCTCAAACGCCACGGTGTCAGCAACGTCATCGTCTCGACCGGGGACGGCTCGCTGGGCTGGTCGGCACAGGCACCCTACGACGCCATCATGGTCTCGGGGGCCTTGCGATCCGTGCCGCAACAACTGCTCGACCAGCTCAAGACGGGCGGCCGCATGATCGCCTTCGTCGGTGAGGCGCCGATGCTGGAAGCGCAGCGCATCACGCGCGTCAACCAGAACACCTTCCAGACCGAATGCCTCTTCGAAACCCTGGTCCCACCGCTGATCTACGCCGCGCAGGCTGGACGCTTCAGCTTCTGAGCATCGATGCAGCAAGTCAGCGCACCACAACTCGCCGAATGGCTCAACGACCCGGAACGTCCGCGGCCGCTTCTGCTCGACGTACGCGAGCCGCAGGAGTTCGTAACCTGTCATATCGACGGTTCGACACCGATGCCGATGAACAGCATCCCGGCGCGCTATATGGATATGGATCGCAATATCGAGACCGTGGTGATCTGTCATCATGGCCATCGCAGCATGCAGGTGGCCATGTTCCTCGAGCGCCAAGGCTTCACGAACGTCATCAATCTAACCGGCGGCATCGCGGCATGGGCCCATCAGGTCGAAACCGCCATGCCGACCTACTGAACCCGTCATCGAACCTATCTGCGGAATAAGGGATGTCAGCCATGAAAAAATTACTATCGCTTCTGTTGGGTGCTGCCTTTGCCAGCGGAGCGACGCAAGCAGCCGACCTGCTCAGCGTGTATCGCGACGCCATTGGCTACGACGCACA
>CAZAOQ010000015.1:0-20393 GCA_964486795.1 uncultured Rhodocyclaceae bacterium | reverse complement strand
CGCAAGCAGCCGACCTGCTCAGCGTGTATCGCGACGCCATTGGCTACGACGCACAGTTTGCCTCCGCTCGCGCATCGCGCGATGCCGGCCTCGAGAAGCTGCCGCAGGGCCGCGCTGCCCTGCGACCAATGATCAACTTTACCGACAACTTGCAGAGGACCGAGACGACAACCGGTTATAAGTCGTCATCGGTGATGACTATCCCGCATTTTTTAGGGACAAATCTCACTGCCAAGATTGATCCAAATATACCGGACAGCACCACGAAGACCACGGCCAATTCGTGGCAGTTCAATCTGGTTCAGCCGCTATTCCGCTGGCAAAACTGGTCGACCTACAAGCAGTCGGAACTCGCTACGATCAGCGCAGAAACACAATATGCCGGAGCCAAGCAGGATCTGATCGAGCGTGTCACCCAAGCCTATTTTGACGTACTGCTGGCCCAAGAAGACCTGATCACGGCGCAGGCGCAAACGACGGCCATCGCGGAACAACTGGCCGCTGCCAAGCGCAATTTCGAAGTCGGCACCACCACCATTACTGACACTCATGAAGCGCAGTCACGCTTCGACCTGATCACCGCCAACACGATCGCCGCCGAAAGCAACCTGCAAATCCGCCGTCATGCCTTGGGCATGCTGATCGGCAAAGAACCGGATGAGCTTAAGGGACTCAAAAACGGCGTAGAAATCTCCCCCCCACAACCCGAAGATATTGGCAAGTGGGTGGAGTCTGCCGAAAAGGACAACATCAATGTTCTGCTCGGCAAGAGCAACCTGGAAATCGCCAATCGCGAAATCGAGAAGCAACGCACCGGGCATTATCCGACTCTGGACCTGATCGCCTCCCGCGCCCGTAGCACCACTCCACCCATGTTTAGCGGGCTCATCAATGAAGCCACTAACAACACCACGGTGCTCGGACTGCAACTTAACATCCCGATCTATTCCGGAGGCATGACCTCATCGAGAGCTCGCGAAGCTGTGGCCCTCCGCGAAAAGGCCAAGGCCGATCTGGAAAACCTGCGCCGTATCGCCGCACTGTCAGCGCGCCAATCCTATCTCGGCGTGACCTCCGGACTAGCGCAAGTGAAGGCACTCGAACAAGCCCTGATTTCCTCGCAGTCCGCGCTTGACTCCAACAAGCTCGGTTACGAAGTGGGCGTACGCGTGAATATCGACGTACTGAATGCTCAACAGCAAGTTTTCTCGACTCGCCGCGACCTTGCCAAAGCACGCGTGCAGACGCTTACCGCTCAGCTAAAGCTGAAAGCCGCCACCGGTTCGCTCACCGAACAGGATCTCGTCGCGATCAACAACCTGATGGAGTAAGTGCTGGAGTAAGCCCAAGCCGCACCAACCTTGGCAGCCCGGTAGTTGACTAATCTACTGGGCTTTTGCCACAATGACGCTCTTCAAGCCTGAAGAATGTCATGATCCTCGCCCCCCTCCGCAAGAGTCCACCTCACGCTGGACCCGCCACAAAGCTCCTCGCCGTTGCTCGACCGCAACGTAAGCAAGTGCTTACTGAGCGACTCTTGTACCGCGTCGAGCCCGCAATGGGAGCCTTTTGATGGGTGCGCTGCATTTCGGCTTCGACAACAGCTATGCGCGCGACCTGGCCGGTTTTTATGTACCCTGGCAACCCGCGCCGGTACGCAAGCCGCAGCTCCTGTTCTTAAACCACGGCCTCGCCGACGAGCTCGACATCGGTCTCTCAAGCAGCACCCGGGAAGAACAGGCTGCTATCTTCAGTGGCAACCATCTGCCCGAAGGGGCGACACCCATCGCCCAAGTCTATGCCGGTCACCAGTTCGGACACTTCTCGCCACAACTGGGTGATGGCCGCGCACTGCTGATCGGCGAAGTCATCGACCGCAAGATGCAGCGCCGCGACATTGCCTTCAAGGGTTCAGGACGCACACCATTTTCACGCGGCGGCGATGGCAAGGCGGCCCTCGGTCCCATGCTGCGCGAGGTGTTGATCGGTGAAGCCATGCACGCCCTGGGCATCCCGACCACACGGGCCCTCGCCGTCGTCGCTACGGGCGAGTCCGTCGAGCGCGAACGCACATTGCCAGGTGCCATACTGACGCGCATCGCCACCAGCCACCTGCGTGTCGGCACCTTCGAATTCTTCGCCGCTCGCGGCTCGCTGGAACAGGTACGGCAACTCGCCGATTACGCCATCGCGCGTCACGACCCGACACTTGTCGGCAAGCCGCAGCGTCACCTCAGCTTTCTGCGCGGCGTCGTCGAGCGTCAGGCGGCACTCGTGGCGCAATGGATGAACGTCGGCTTCATCCACGGCGTCATGAATACCGACAATATGAGTATCGCCGGGGAAACCATCGACTACGGGCCCTGCGCCTTCATGGAAACCTATGACCCGCAAACCGTATTCAGCTCAATCGACGAGCAGGGGCGCTATGCCTATGCCAGACAACCGTCGATCGCGCACTGGAACCTCGGCCGACTGGCCGAAACTCTGCGGCCGCTGCTGTCCGACGCCGAGCCGGAGGCGCTTGCTCTGGCGACCGAGGCCGTCGATACCTTTCCCGACCGCTATCGCCATCACTGGCTCGAAGGCCTGCGGGCAAAACTGGGTTTGCGCATTCAGGCCGCAGATGACATCACCCTCGCTGAAGACTGGCTGAATCTGCTCCACCTCGGCAAGGTTGACTACACCCTCGCCTGGCGCAGGCTGGCTGATGCCGCAGCGGGAAATCCAGCGCCCTTGCACGAACTGTTCGCCGATCAGGCCGCACCGAACGCCTGGCTGTCGCGTTGGCAAAGTCGTTGCGCCGCCGAAGGCGAGTCCGCCAGTGCCACCCGCGCGCAGGCGATGCGCCGTGTTAGCCCTTGGTTGATTCCGCGTAACCAACATGTCGAGGAGGCGCTCGCAGCCGCATCGGACGAAGGTGATCTCGAACCCTTTCGCCAGCTACTCGCCGCTCTCGAACAACCTTACGACGAAGTCCCGTCGCGGATCGGCTACGCCGTGCCTGCGACCGCCGAATTCACCGCAAGCTATCGCACTTTTTGTGGCACTTGAACACAGTAACCACGTCAAGCGGGTCAACGTCAGACACGCTGATGCGTTAAGGAAATCAGGCCGACCAACAGTCTCAAGCAGCACGAAGTAGTACTTGCCGGTTCTCAAGTCGCCGGCATTGGAGTAACATTCCCACCGTTTCGTCTTTGCGTTTTTCGCGCATAACCACTTAAGAGGAAAACATGAAACATATCGTTACCGCAGCCTTGGCCGCCACTTTTGTGCTGGCTTCTGCCCCCAGCCTGGCAGCCGACAGCGCTGAACTGGCACTGGCCAAGAAGAGCAACTGCATGGCCTGCCACTCGGTCGAAAAGAAACTGATCGGCCCAGCTTATAAAGACGTCGCCAAGAAGTACGCCGGCGACAAGGGCGCCGAAGCGCGCCTGTTTGACCGCGTCAAGAAGGGCACCGGCGCGACCGGCGGTGAAGTGTGGAAGATGGGCTCGGCCATGCCGCCCAACTCCTCAGTCAAAGATCCCGACATCAAGAAGCTCGTCAGCTGGGTTCTTGGCGGCGCCAAGTAATCCACGCCCTCTGAGCGTGACTAAAAGCCAGCCTTCGGGCTGGTTTTTTGCATTTGCAGTACGCATCGATTATCAACGCTCGACCGAATCAAATGGTCTCCACCGTTGACAGCACTGCGCGCTGAAACCTCGTTTTGCTGTTTATTGTCTGACTTCACCGACTGACGCTCATGAACCCAACCGCCACGCCCCCTGCGCTGCCCTTCGTCACCACCCTAGTCTCGGCAATCTCCGCCGCCCTCATCCTGAGCGCCTGCGGCAAGCCGTCCACACCGCAGTCCGGAGCTGCACCGGGTACAGAGACTACGATCCGCATCGGCCAAGCCTCACCTTTGACCGGTGGCGGCGCACATCTCGGCAAAGACAACGAAAACGGTGTGCGTCTCGCCATCGAGGAAGCCAATACCCGAGGCATCGAGATTGGTGGCCATAAGGTCAAGTTCGAACTGCTCAGCGAAGACGACCAGAGCGACCCAAAAATCGGCACCACGGTGGCGCAGAAGCTCATCGACGCCAAGGTCGCCGGTGTCGTCGGCCACCTCAACTCCGGCACCACCGTGCCGGCCTCGGCACTCTACGAGCAGGCCGGCATTCCGATGATCTCAGGCTCGGCAACCAATCCGCAACTCACCGAGCAGGGCTTTAAACACATCTTCCGCATCGTTGGCCGCGACGACCAGCAGGGCCCGGCAGTGGCGAATTATCTGCTCGCCGAAGTCAAGCCGAAGAGCGTCGCCGTGATCGACGACGCCACCGCCTACGGCGAAGGCCTCGCCAACGAAGTCGAGAAGACATTGAAGGCCGCTGGCGTGCAGGTGCTGCCGCGCGAGAAGGGCACCAACAAGACGGTCGACTGGAAAGCCATCCTGACCAAGCTCAAAGGCAAGAAGCCCGATGCAGTGTTCTACGGCGGCATGGACGATACGGCCGGGCCATTGATCCGGCAGGCGCGCGAACTGGGCCTCGCCGTCCCCTTCGCCTTTGGCGACGGCGGCTGCACCGACAAGATGGTTGAACTCGCTGGTGCGGCGATCGAAGGCATGTATTGCTCGCAGGCCGGCATCCCGGTACAGGCAGCCAATAAGAAATTCCTCGATGCCTACAAGGCACACTTCAACGCCGAGCCGCTTCTGTACGGCCCCTTCACCTACGACGCGGCGAATCTGTTGATCGAGGCGATGAAGCAGGCCAACTCCAGCGATCCGGCCAAATACTTGCCAGCACTGGCACAAATCAAATATGACGGCGCCACCGGCCACATCGAATTCGATGCCCGGGGTGACCGCAAGGATGCCGAAATGACCATTTTCACCGCTCGTGCCGGCAAAATCACACCGCTCGCCATCGTCAAGAGCGGCAAGCTGATCAAGTATGAAGATTTCATTGCACCGACGGCTGCCAAAAAGTAAGCCCAGGCCCAGACCAAACACCGCCGGCACCGAGAAAACCCACACGTGGACATCCTGCTCCAGCAGATCGTCAACGGCCTGACCCAGGGCAGCCTCTATGCCATCGTCGCGCTCGGCTACACGATGGTGTACGGCATCATTCAGCTCATCAACTTCGCCCACGGCGAAGTGGTGATGTTCGGGGCGATGATCGCCCTCACGGTCATCAGCGCGCTCGTTGGCAGCGGCATACCGCCGCTGGCGAGTGTGGCTGCGGGGCTCTGTGTCGCGGTAGCCGCCTGCATGGCATTGGGCTACTTTCTCGAGCGCGTCGCCTATCGCCCGCTGCGCCGCGCACCGCGCCTCGCACCACTGATCACCGCCATCGGCATGTCCATCATCTTCCAGCAGATCGCCATGATGTTCTGGAGCCGCAACACACTGGCCTTTCCGCAAATCCTGCCGAACACGATTCTCAACATCGCCGGCGCCAGCATCAGCACCCTGCAGATTGCCATCATCCTGATCTGCCTGGGAATGATGGCTGGGCTCGCCTTCATCGTCTATCGCACCCGACTCGGTGCAGCGATGCGTGCTACCGCCGAGAACGCCGACGTCGCCCGCCTCATGGGCGTGGATGTGGATCGCGTGATCGCCGCCACCTTCGTCATCGGCGCCGCACTCGCCGCCGTGGCGGGACTACTGGTGAGCATGTATTACGGCGTCGCGCATTACACCATGGGCGCCCTGCTCGGCATGAAAGCCTTTTCCGCCGCGGTGCTAGGCGGCATTGGCAACATTCCCGGCGCGATGATTGGCGGCATCCTGCTGGGCCTCGTCGAGGCACTCGGTGCCGGCTACATCGGTGACATCACCGATCTCTGCCAGTACGCACCACTCGCCAAGCTACTGAGCGAACGCTGCGCTGACGGTGGCAATCTGGTTCTGTTCGGCAGTAATTACCAGGACGTATTCGCTTTTGTCGTGCTGATCCTCGTACTCGTCTTCCGCCCATCCGGCCTGCTCGGCGAGCGCGTCGCGGATCGCGCCTAAACCATGGCTATATCCCTGCCGCGCCTGCCACGGCTACCCGCTCGCCTCGGCCTCATCCTCATCGCCCTGGCGTTACTCGCCCTGGCGTTACTCGCCCTGCCCTTCGCGCTGTCGGCTGCAGGCACTGCCTGGGTACGCATCGCCAATCTGGCGGTCCTCTTCATCTTTCTCTCGCTGGGCCTCAACATTGTCGTCGGCTTCGCCGGCTTGCTCGATCTCGGCTATGTCGCCTTCTTCGGTGTCGGCGCCTACGTCTATGCACTGCTCGCCTCGCCGCATTTCGGCCTGCACCTGCCGTTCTGGATCATCCTGCCTATCGGTGCGGCGGTCGCGGCCCTGTTCGGTGTTCTGCTCGGTGCGCCGACCCTGAAGCTGCGCGGTGACTACCTCGCCATTGTCACTCTCGGCTTTGGCGAGATCGTGCGCATCTTCCTTAACAACCTGTCGACACCCATCAATATCACCAATGGCCCACAAGGCATCGGCCGTATCGATCCGGTGAAAATAGGCAACGTGAGCTTCGGCCAAACCGATACGCTGCTGGGCCTCACAATCAGCGGGCCGATGAAGTACTACTACCTGTTGCTGGCCCTGTTGTTGCTGGTCATCGTCATCAACCTGCGTCTGCAGAACTCACGCATTGGCCGCGCCTGGGAAGCAGTGCGCGAAGACGAGGTCGCCGCGCGCGCCATCGGCATCGACACGGCACGCATCAAACTACTCGCCTTCGCCATGGGTGCCAGCTTCGGCGGTGTCGCAGGTGGCATGTTTTCGGCCATCCAGGGCTTCATCAGCCCGGAAAGTTTCGTCCTTACCGAATCGATCATGATCCTCGTCATGGTCGTGCTCGGCGGCATGGGCAATATCTGGGGCGTCATCGGTGGCGCCCTGCTACTTTCCTTCGTGCCGGAAGTCCTGCGCTACACCGTTGCACCGCTGCAAATAGCCCTGTTCGGCAAACTCATCGTTGAGCCCGAAGTCATTCGCATGCTGCTGTTCGGCCTGATACTGGTACTGATGATGCGCTTTCGCCCAGCAGGCCTCTGGCCGTTGCGCACTCGATGAGCAGAAGCAAAGTGCTCCTCGAAGCCCATGCCATCGGCAAGTGCTTCGGCGGCGTGCGTGCCTTGCACGACGTCTCGCTGACCATCGAGAAAGGCGAGATCTACGGCCTGATCGGCCCCAACGGTGCTGGTAAAACGAGCTTCTTCAATGTATTGACCGGCCTCTACCGTGCCGACAGCGGCCATTTCACCTTCGCCGGCCAGCCGCTCGATATCTCGGCGCCACAGCGCGTCGCTACTGCAGGCATCGCCCGCACCTTCCAGAACATCCGCCTCTTCGCCAACATGACAGCACTCGAAAACGTCATGGTCGGCCGTCATCTGAAGACGCGTAGCGGCGTGCTCGGTGCAATCCTGCGCACGAAGGCGACGCGTGCGGAGGAAGCCGCCATCGAGCGCCGCGCCATCGACCTCCTGCATTACGTGGGCATCGGCGAACGCGCTCACCAGCTCGCGCGCAATCTGCCCTATGGCGACCAGCGCCGCCTCGAAATCGCCCGCGCGCTGGCGACAGAACCACGCCTTCTGGCGCTCGACGAGCCCGCTGCCGGCATGAATGCCACCGAAACGGCCGGCTTGCGCGAACTGGTGCACGGCTTGCGCAACGACGGCCTGACAGTGTTGCTGATCGAACACGACGTCAAACTGGTCATGGGCCTTTGTGACCGCGTCGCCGTCCTCGACTACGGCGAGAAAATTGCTGAAGACGTACCCGCCACCGTCCAGCGTGATCCTCGTGTCATCACGGCCTATCTCGGTAGCAGCGAGGGAGATGCCAATGCTTGAGGTCCGCAATCTCGAAGTGCATTACGGCGGCATTGCTGCGGTACAAGGTATCGACCTGACGGTCGGCGCAGGTGAAACCGTGGCATTGATCGGCGCCAACGGTGCCGGCAAGTCGAGCACACTGAAAGCGCTTGCACGCCTGCTGCCTAACACTGAAACACGCGGCAGCATCCGCCTGTGTGGCGAGGAGATCACGTCCCGGGCCACGCATCAGCTGCTCGAACGTGGCCTGGCACTGGTACCGGAAGGCCGCGGCGTTTTTGCGCGCCTCACGGTGGCCGAGAATCTTGCAATGGGCGCCTACATCCGTCGTGACAAGGTGCAAATTGCCGCCGACCTCGACCACATCTACACCCTGCTGCCACGCCTCAAGGAACGCACCGTGCAGCTCGCCGGCACGCTTTCCGGTGGCGAACAGCAGATGCTGGCACTCGGTCGCGCGCTGATGGGCAAACCACGCCTGCTGCTGCTCGACGAGCCGTCGATGGGCCTCGCTCCGCTGATGGTACAAAAGATTTTCGAAGTCATCCGCAGCGTCGCCACCAGCGGTGTCAGCATCCTGCTCATCGAGCAAAACGCCCGGCTGGCCCTGGAAACGGCAAGCCGTGGCTATGTCATGGAAAATGGCCACATCACACTCACCGACAGCGCCGCAAACCTGCTCGCCGACCAGCGTGTGCGGGCGGCCTATCTGGGGGAGTAGGGCGCTTCGCTCACCCATCGCTCCAACGGTGGCAACGGTGGCAACGGTGGCAAACCGTAGGTCGGATTAGCCCGCAGGGCGTAATCCGACGCGCATTGTCGGCTTATGACCGTAGGAAATTCCTTGAGGAACGCCCTGCGGGCTAATCCAACCTACTCACTGCTTGCTTTCCGGTTGAGCTGCAATCTGGCGCTTACCTTGGTCTGACCTTTCTTGCCAATCAAACCTGTTTTTGCAAATCACAGCCACTGAAAACAAACGGGGCAGACCTTGCGGCCCGCCCCGTCCTGGCTACTGACGTTACCATCAGCTCAGCCGCTTACCACTTGTACGCCATGCTCACCCCCAGCATGCGCGGCTCAGTCCAGCCGGCGATGCGGTAAAGGCCAGCAAGGTCGATATGCGTAGCCTCCTTGCGAAGATTGCCGAGATTACGCACCCACAACGAGGCCTCAGCCTTGCCCGGACCACCGATCGGGATGCCGGCGAGCAGCAGACGCGCATTGACCATCTGCAGCGCCGGCAAGGTCGATTCCGCCGCCGAATTGCCGACACCGACGTCGGTACCGATCGCAGTGCGCTGGCCGTGGTAGTTGAGATAGGCCGAGGTGAAGGTGTAATCGACGATGGCGCGCAAGGTGCCCATGTCGGTCCTCGCCAGACGCCCGTCGAGGTTCAACGTCAACTGGTGGCGCGGCGCATAGGAGGCAATCGTATTGTCCGCAATATTTACCATCGCGCCGTACTGGTTGAAGGTGTCGTACTCCTTGAACTTCATGTGCAGATAGCCGTAGCTCGCCTGCACACGCCAACCGTCGGCGAGCTGGTAGAGCCCTTCGACCTCGACGCCCTCGCTCTTCAGCTGACCGGCATTGACGACCACCGGCGAGACACCGCCCGGCGGCAGCTGATTGATGTGGTAATCATGCACGTCGGTGCTGAATATCGTGGCATTCAGCTGTGCCTTGCCATCGTTGAAAGCCGACTTCACGCCCAACTCGAAGGCCGTCGATGTTTCCTGGTGGAAGGGCCGCATCGCCTGTGCCGCAGTATCCGCCTCAAGCGGGAAACCGCCGCTCTTGAAGCCCTTGGCCATGCGTCCGAACACCGTCAGGCCGTCCTTCAGCTTATACGAGAGAGCGACCACCGGGGTTGTCGCGGCGAAATTGGCATTTGCACTCTGCGGTGCGATGTCCTGGGTGGCACCCGGATTGCCGAGGGGGCCGCTGGTCCGCCAAATACTCCCCTGCTTTTCCTCCCAGCTGCGGCGCACACCCAAAGTCCCGGTCAGTGCTGCGGTGAGCTTGTAGTCAATCTGTCCGTAGGCGGCCTTGGCGTTCGTTCCAACCCCGTTATATATCTGACGTTGCTTGGCACCAGCGAAGCCAAAGGTGAAGTACTGACCATTTTGGTCAGTGATCGTAGTGCCGTCATCCTTGAACACATAGAGGCCCGCCACGTAATTCATGCGCTCGGTATTGCCGATCCACTGGATCTCGTGTGAAGTCGTGTCGTAGTGCGTGTTCTTGCCGGCATTAAACACATTGACCGGCGTACCGTCGAGATCGAGCATCTCCTGATAGTGCATCTTGCGCTTGGCGCCGACGTACTTCAGGGTGTTCGTCGGGTTCAGCGCATAACTGACCGTCAGCGCCTGGCCATTCACGTCGAGCCGCGTGAAGTAATCGCCGCCCGGATCACTGGCGATCGATGTCGGGTAAGCACTGTTCGCATACGGCGCAATCGCCGGGCGCAGATTGATACCAAAGATCGGATTAAGGGTCCCTGCGTAGGATGCCGGATACAAACTCGCATAGCCGCTCGAATCGAACAAACTGATCGCTGTCGGCACTTCGTTGATATGACTGTGATCGTAGGCGTAATCCACCTTGAGATCCTTGCTCACGTCCAAGCCGACGGCGACACGTTGCGCCTGACGGTTGCGGTCGTTCCACTTACGGCCATTGGGGTTATCCACCGTGCCATCGCGCTGCTCGTCGCGCAGCGAAAAGCCCAGGCGCATAATTCCGATCTGCGGCAGATCAATCGCGGCACGCGCCACCTGATGGCCGCGCGTGCCAAGCTCGACACCGACGTTGCCGCTGAATTCACCCGAGGGCTTACGAGTAATGAAGTTGATCGCGCCGCCTTCGGTATTCTTGCCGAACAGCGTACCCTGCGGGCCGCGCAGCACTTCAACACGCTGCAGATCCAGCATGTCGAGCAATCCACCCTGGGTCTTGCCGATGTAGACCCCATCGAGATACATGCCGATTGCACTGTCCGACCAGATGCCTGGCTGTCCGCCACCAATGCCGCGCACGGTTACCGCTGCAGTCAGGCCCGCACCCGGTTGCGCCGCCTTGACGGTAACGTTCGGTGCCAACGCATTGAGGTTGGATGCACTCTGGATGCCACGGTTCTCGAGCTGACTGCCGGAAATGGCGGTCACCGAAATCGGCACATCCTGCAGCCGCTCGCTGCGCTTCTGCGCCGTGACGATGACTTCCTCGAGGACTTCGCCCGCAGCAAAAGACTGGCTGGAGAATGCCGCAGCAAGCAGCAAAGGCAGCGTGCGAGCGACGAAACGGTGGTGACTATGCATGAATGTTCCCCCTGGATGTCATAGATATTCTTGTCATTCGGCAAACGCATTAGACTGGCGAGTGGCCGGTGCACGCAACAAAAGAAAGCCCTCGGATACTACCGGCAAATATCTGGGTGTGCAATTTGCCCTACCTATTCTGTACCTGCCATTTCCGCAGACGAGAAATGCCATGAAACCCGAACAGAAAATATCCGCTCCCGACGCATTATCCACGCAGTCACGCCTCGTGGCAGCACTGCGCAGTCCAGCGTGTTACCCGCATCCGGTCGATGCCGTCGAGCACCTGGAAACGCACATCTCGCATATCCTGCTCGCCGGTGAATTCGCCTACAAGCTGAAGAAACCCCTGGACCTGGGCTTCCTCGATTTCAGCACCCTGGAAGACAGGCGTTTCTACTGTGAAGAAGAAGTGCGACTGAACCGGCGTTTTGCGCCGCAACTCTATCTCGACGTGCAACCAATCCGCGGCAACATCGCCGCACCACGCATCGGCGGCATGAATGACGCGACCGGCACCATACTCGACCATGCCGTGCGAATGCGACGTTTTCCGCAAGAAGCGCTGTTCGACACGATGACCCGAAACGGAACACTTGGCAATCAACACATCGACAGCCTCGCCACCGTCATTGCCGGCTTCCATGCCACCTGCGCGCACAGCGATGCCAACTCGCCGTGGGGAACCGCCGCTAGCATCGCAGCGCCGATGCGACAGAACTTCAGCCAGTTACGTCAACTGACTCAAGATGCAGATGAGCTGGCCCGACTCGACACGCTCGAAGCCTGGAGCGAGCGCGAACATGCACGACTCACGGAAACCTTCGAAGCACGTCGCCGGGATGGCCGAGTGCATGAATGCCATGGTGACCTGCACCTGGGGAACGTCGTCTGGCTGAACGAAGCCGCACAACCTTTTGACGGCATCGAGTTCAACGCCGAACTGCGCTGGACCGACGTCATCAGCGAGATCGCCTTCATGGTCATGGACTTGATCAGGCACGATCGCGCACCGCTGGCCTGGCGCTTTCTCAATGGCTGGCTGACGCACAGTGGCGATTTCGCCGGCATCGACTTACTGCGCGCTTATCTCGTCTATCGCGCCATGGTGCGTGCCAAGGTCGCCTGCCTGCGCGGTGCGCAGCCCGACATCGATGCAGAGACACGTCACACGGCGCTCGCCGACCATGACCGATACATTGCCCTCGCCACACGTTTCACCTCAACGCAGGCGCCGGTGCCAGCGCTGATTGTCATGCACGGCCTTTCCGGCACGGGCAAGAGTGTGCTGGCCGGGGCACTGTGCGAGCATATCGGCGGCATCCAGGTTCGCTCTGACGTGGAACGCAAACGACTGCGCGGCCTGGCACCACTGGCACGCAGCGCATCGGATGCGAGAAGTGGAATCTACGACGCGCAAACGACGCGTGATACCTACGCAGAACTGGCGCGACTGGCCGGCACGCTGCTCGATGCAGGTTGGCCGGCCGTCATCGACGCCGCCTTCCTGAAACGCAGCGAACGCGAACTGCTGCGCGAGCTCGCCAAGGCGCGCGGCGTGCCGCTGATCTTCGTCACTTGTACGGCCGATGACCAGACGCTGCGCCAGCGCATCGTGGCGCGTGAGGCCGGTGGACGCGACGCCTCGGAAGCGACACAGGAAATACTCGAAAAACAGCGCCACTGGCAGGAGCCGCTTGACGAACCGGCTGCCGCAGGGGAACACCGGCTGACGATCGATACGTCCCTCGAACGCCGCGAGACAAGCCTTGCTCGCATTACCGATGCCTTGAGCGCCGAACGGTAACGCGCCAAGTTCAATGTCCCGCCCCCTTCGCCCCCTGTCCGTGCAACACAATCTGCAACTGCTCGCGCCACTCGCGGACACAAGGCTCGCTAATGATGCCGGGTGGTGCTTCCGCATGCGGCTGACTGTAGTCACCGTACAGCAGCCCCACCGGCTGGCCGCCGCTGACCAGCGTCAGCAGCAGCATCGAGCGGGCGCCGACCAGCTCGACGTGCCACTCGGGAATGTATTTCGCATAGGTCGCCGCCTGCGTGTCGGCGATATAAAAATCGATCTTCTTATTGAAAACGATGCGAAAAACATCGGGCTTCGCCCCCTGGCAACGAAAACGCGCTGCGATCTGACTGGCATTGCGGCCAACGCCTGCCACCGCCACAAGCCCTGACGAACCGTCCGGCAGGCACAGCAGACTGAGATCGAAGCCGTACTTGTCGTGGAACTGGCGTAGCACCTGCTGAAATATTTCGACCGGCGATTTGCCCTCTGCAAATTTGCTCTTTCTGGTCAGACTATCCTGCGCCGAGAGCAAGTCGTGCACACGTTCAGATGCCTTGCGCAGCTGGATGCGCGACTGCTCGATATTGCAGGGGAAACCCAGTTCACCGAGCAGTCGATCGACCTCGGTGAATGTCTTATCGAGCCACTCGCGCACCTCGCCATAGTTGAGGCGCAGAACCAGCCGAAAATATTCGACCTCCTGATTGAGTTCGACATTCTCGCGATTCTCCGACAGGCGGAACAAGAGGTCAGTGATGCTGCGCGAGAACAGCGCACAGTATTGATGCCATTCGAGCGGCGTATTTACACTGCGCGGCGGCGCCTTTTCCTTACGAATCGCGATACTCTTCAGCAGCACATCTGGCAGTGTCCAGTGGGCGGCAATGGCGGCGCCGATCTCCTCGAAGCCGAGGCCCAATGTCTCGATGATGGCCTCATCCTCGGTCAGGTTTCTTTCGGCCAGAAGACATTGGCTGCGCTCGATCTCTGGATAGAGGTGATACAACGCCATCATTCGCCCGAGGTTTTGCATCAGGCCGCAGACCTGTGCTTCCTGGGCACTGTAACGGCCGCCATTGACGCGCGTGACTTCAGCACAGAAGGCGCCGCAAAAATAGGCAGCGACAATTTCCGCATTGAGCAGTCGGGCCTGCGGATTGTTTGCCATGGTATCGAGCAACGCCAGCGACAGGGCCACAGACTTGACAGTGTTCAGGCCAAGAATGGCAATGGCCTGATCAATGGTCGACACATTGCGTCCACTGCGCGCATTTCGGCTTGAATTGGCAAGCCGCAACAACCGGGCTGTCAGCGCCGCATCGCGCAGAATGGCCGCAGTGATGTCGCCTGTGCCACCGTCCTCCGCCGCCGAGAGTTTGCTGATCAACTGGACCGAAGTGCCGAGTGCCGCGAAGCCGGGACTTGCATCGATCAGCTTGAGCAAGCGAGGTAGGGTGTCTTGTTCCGGGTTATTCATGGCAAACATTTGAGCACGGGGTCTTTTGCACCCATCTCTCATTTGAAATGGGCGCCTATCGTGCTATCGATGGCGGATTCTAGCGCGCACAGAATAGACAATAACGAATTATCCTGTGTATTCCACTCGCGCACCGGCGTGAAATCACCGTATCGGGTAGCCTGTTAAAATGTTCTGATCGACATCAAGGAGCCGCCATGGCGAACCAGCCTACCCACGAAATTCACCGCAAGACGCTGACCCGCTACATCATCGAGCAGGATCACATGCACCCCGGCGTTTCCGGCGATTTCTCAGGCCTGCTGAGCTCGCTGACGACGGCCATCAAGATCATCTCGAACCAGGTGCAACGCGGCGCTCTGGTCGGTGCGCTGGGTAACGCCAATAGCGGCGGTGCGGTCAATGTGCAGGGCGAGGTACAAAAGAAACTCGATGTCCTCAGCAACGACGTAATGCTGCGCGAGAACGAATGGTCCGGCCATATCGCCGGCATGGCCTCCGAGGAAATGGAAGACATCTACCCGGTCCCGGTACAGTTCAAGCGCGGCAAATATCTGCTCATCTTCGACCCGCTCGACGGCAGTTCCAACATCGACGTGAATGTCACCGTCGGCACCATCTTCTCCATCCTGCGCAGTAAGCACCCGAATGAGGCGCCGGCGCTGGAAGACTTCCTGCAACCAGGCACCGAGCAAGTCTGCGCCGGCTTCGCGCTCTACGGCCCATCAACGATGCTGGTATTGACGACGGGTAACGGCGTCGATTGCTTCACGCTCGATCGCGACGTGGGCGACTTCATCCTCACCCATCCGCAGATGCGCATCCCTGAGGACACCAAAGAATTCTCCATCAATGCCTCCAACGAACGTTTCTGGGAGCCGCCCGTCAAACGCTTCATCGGCGAATGTCTGGCCGGCAAGACTGGTCCGCGTGACAAGGACTTCAATATGCGCTGGGTCGCCTCGCTAGTCGCAGAAGCCTTCCGCATCCTGACGCGCGGCGGCATCTTTCTCTACCCACGCGACAACAAGGATCCGAGCAAGCCCAGTCGCCTGCGCCTGATGTACGAAGCCAACCCGATCGCCTTCATCATCGAGCAAGCCGGCGGCCTGTCGATCACCGGTCGCGAGCGCGTCATGGAACTGCAGCCCGAATCACTGCACCAGCGCGCGCCCTTCATCTTCGGCTCGAAGAACGAAGTCGAACGCCTGCTGCGCTATCACGAGGAATTCGACCGGAATGGCAATAGCAGTCACGCCAATGCCGACGCCTTCGACTCGCCGCTATTCTCGTCGCGCTCGCTGTTCCGCGGCGAAGACTCACAGTAAGCCGCCCCAACCGACATGTCGCTCAAACACCCCGTCATTGCCATCACTGGCTCCTCCGGGGCCGGCACGAGTTCGGTCACGCGGACATTCCAGTACATCTTCCTGCGCGAAAGCATCAACGCCGCCTTTATCGAGGGTGACTCCTTCCATCGCCACGGCCGTGCCGCCATGCAACAAGCGATAGAAGACGCCGCGCGTGCCGGCAACCAGCACTTCAGTCATTTTGGGCCCGACGCCAACCGCTTTACCGAACTCGAGGAACTCTTTCGCAGCTACGGGCAGAACGGCACGGGACGCGTGCGCAAGTACCTGCATCACGACAAGGAAGCGGCGCAATACGGTCAACCTGCCGGCACCTTTACCCCCTGGGAGGATCTGCCGCCGGGGAGCGACCTGCTGTTCTACGAGGGGCTGCACGGCGCGGTGGTCACCGACCAGGTCGACGTCGGACACCATGCCGATCTGTTGATCGGTGTCGTGCCCATCATCAACCTCGAATGGATCCAGAAGCTGCATCGCGACAAGATCAAGCGCGGCTACTCGACCGAGGCCGTCGTCGATACCATCCTGCGACGCATGCCCGACTACGTCAATTACATCACGCCGCAGTTCGCCCGCACCCACGTGAACTTCCAGCGCGTGCCGACAGTGGACACCTCGAACCCCTTCATCGCCCGCGACATCCCCAGCGCCGACGAAAGCTTCGTCGTAATCCTCTTCGCCAATCCGCGCGGCATCGACTTCCCCTATCTGTTGTCGATGATTGCCGGCTCCTTCATGTCACGCGCCAACAGCATCGTCGTGCCCGGCGGCAAGATGGAGCTCGCCATGCAGCTCATCTTCACGCCGATGATCATGCGCCTCATGGAAAGCCGCAAACGCGCCTGAGCCATCCTGGCACCGCTGTCTAACCACACAAATAGAAACAAGAACCCCATGCAAGGAAAGATCTGCGTCGTTACCGGTGCCTCGCGCGGCGTCGGCAAAGGTATTGCCCTCGCACTCGGCGCCCGCGGCGCCACCGTTTATGTGACTGGCCGCAGCCTGCAAAGCGCCACCGACACCGCGCTCGGCGGCACGCTCACCAATACGGCCGCCGAAATCACGGCGCGCGGTGGCCAGGGCATCGCCGTGCAGTGTGACCACGGTGATGACGACTCGGTGCGTACCCTGTTCGACCAGGTGCGCTGCGACCACGGCCAGCTCGACATCCTCGTCAACAACGCCATCGCCCTGCCGGCCGGCCTGACCAGCGTCGCCCCTTTCTGGAAAAAGTCCCTCGACGAACTCAGCCTGCTGAATGTCGGCCTGCGCTCAAATTACGTCACCGCCTGGCACGCCGCACCGCTGCTGGTTGATAGCCGAGGACTGCTCACCTTCACCTCATCCTTCGGCGGCACCTGTTACATGCATGGCCCCGCTTACGGCGCCGGCAAGGCGGGTACCGACAAGATGGCGCACGACATGGCTCATGATCTCAAGCCGCACGGCGTCACCGTCGTCTCGCTCTGGCTGGGTCTCGTTAAGACCGAACGCACCAACCACGTCTGCGGCGCCGAGCCGGAAAAATACGGTGCCGCCTTCAAGGTTGCCGAATCCCCTGAATTCCCCGGCCGCGTCATCGCTGCGCTGTACCACGACCCGCAACGCCAGACACACAGCGGCAGCATCCAGGTCGTTGCCGAACTGGCGAAACACTACGGCGTCACCGATCTCGACGGCCGCCAGCCGCCGTCCTACCGCCGCGCATTGGGTGACCCACCGGCGTTCTCAAAGTCGGTGGTGGAGTAGCCGCCAACAGCGGGAAGTCGCTGCCATCGGCCATCGCCCGAAGAACAAGCATCCATGCGCCTTTCAGCCCGGCACAGGGCTGAAAGCAAGCATTGAAGCGCCTCTCCGGGCATCCATCAAACTCTCCTTCCAAATCAGGCATCTAGCCAAAGAGGGGGGGTTTCCGCGATAATAGCGGGCTTCGCCACGTCCGATCCGGCCAGGAATTTCTCATGTCCAACCACACCTTCAGCGACTTCGAACCGCCCATGTTCAACAATCTCACCAACGCCATCCGCGCCCTGGCCATGGATGCCGTACAGAAGGCTAACTCCGGCCATCCGGGCGCGCCGATGGGCATGGCGGAAATTGCCGAAGTGCTGTGGAACCATCATCTGCGCCACAACCCGGCCAACCCGCACTGGGCCAACCGCGACCGCTTCGTGCTCTCCAACGGCCACGGCTCGATGCTGATCTACGCGCTGCTGCATCTGACTGGTTACGATCTGTCGATTGACGACCTCAAGCAGTTCCGCCAGTTACACAGCAAAACCCCGGGCCATCCGGAATATGGTTACACGCCAGGCGTCGAGACGACCACCGGACCACTTGGTCAGGGTATTGCCAACGCCGTCGGCATGGCCATGGCGGAGAAGCTGCTGGCCGCCGAATTTAATCGCCCCAATCATGAGATTGTCGATCACCGTACTTATGTCTTCCTCGGCGATGGCTGCCTGATGGAAGGCCTCTCGCACGAGGTCTGCTCGCTGGCCGGCACCTGGGGACTGGGTAAGCTGACGGCCTTCTGGGACGACAACGGCATTTCCATCGATGGCCATGTTGAAGGCTGGTTCACCGACGACACACCGAAACGCTTCGAAGCTTACGGCTGGCACGTGATTCCAGGCATCAACGGCCACGACCCGGAGGCACTGCACGCTGCCATCGAGGCCGCCAAAGCGGTCACCGACAAGCCCTCGCTGATCTGCTGCAAGACCGTGATCGGTGCCGGCAGCCCGAACAAGGCCGGCACCAGCGACGTGCATGGCGGGCCGCTGGGCGACGTCGAAATCGCCGCCACCCGTCCGCATATCGGCTGGAACTTCGGCCCCTTCGAAATACCGCAGGAGATCTACCAAGCCTGGGACGCGAAGAAGAAAGGCGCGGAATGGGAAGGCAACTGGCAACGCAAGTTTGACCACTACGCGCAAGCCCATCCGCAGCTCGCCGCTGAATACAAACGGCGCATGGCGCACGAACTGCCCGCTGACTGGACGTCTTTCGCGCAGAAGGCACTCGCCGCCTGCAACGCCAAGGGTGAAACGGTTGCCACGCGCAAGGCCTCGCAACTGGCTATCAACGCGCTGGCACCGGCATTACCCGAATTCGTCGGCGGCTCGGCCGACCTGACCGGCTCGAATCTGACCAACTGGAGCGGCTGCAAGACCGTCAGCGGCAAGACGCCGGGCAATTACATTTCCTACGGCGTGCGCGAATTCGGCATGTCTCACATCATGAATGGCCTGGCCTTGCACGGCGGCATCCTGCCGTTCGGCGGCACCTTCCTGATGTTCTCCGAATACGCCCGCAATGCAATCCGCATGTCGGCGCTAATGAAGCAGCGCGTCATCTACGTATTGACGCACGATTCCATCGGCCTCGGCGAGGACGGCCCGACGCACCAGCCAGTCGAGCAAATCGCCACGCTGCGCCTGATTCCCAATATGAATGTCTGGCGTCCGTGTGACACCGTCGAGACCCTAGCGGCCTGGATCGCTGCCGTCGAGAAACATGACGGCCCGAGCTGTCTGGCCCTGTCGCGGCAGAACCTGCCCTTCGTCCCGCGCGACGATGCTCGCATTGCAGCGATCAGCCGCGGTGGCTATGTGCTCGCCGACGCCGCCAATGGCCAGGCGCGTGCCGTCATCATCGCCACCGGCTCGGAAGTCGAGCTGGCACTGAAGGCACAGGCCACGCTGGCCGAAAAGGGCGTGCCAGTGCGTGTTGTCTCGATGCCCTGCACCAATGTCTTCGACCGTCAGGATGCGGCGTATCGTGCCAGCGTTTTGCCGGCTGGCCTGCCGCGCATTGCGGTGGAAGCGGGTGTCACCGACGGCTGGTACAAGTACGTCGGGCTCGAAGGCAAGGTCGTCGGTATCGACCGCTTCGGCGAATCGGCGCCGGCCGGTGTGCTGTTCAAGGAATTCGGCCTCACGACGGAAAATGTCGTCAAGGCCATCGAGTCGGTTCTTTAATTTTTCTGTAATTTTTTTCTGGGAGAATTCCTCATGGCTATCAAGGTTGGCATCAACGGTTTCGGTCGTATCGGCCGCATGGTATTCCGCGCTGCGACGCAGAACTTTTCCGACATCGAGATCGTCGGCATCAACGACCTGCTCGAACCCGACTACCTGGCCTACATGCTCAAATATGACTCGGTGAACGGTCGCTTCAAGGGCACCATTGCCGTCGAAGGCAACACCCTGGTGGTCAATGGCAAGAAGATCCGTCTGACCGCAGTGAAGGATCCTGCCGAACTGAAGTGGGGTGAAATCGGTGCCGACATCGTCATCGAGTCCACCGGTCTATTCCTCGACAAGGCGGGTGCCGAGAAGCATCTCGTTGCCGGTGCCAAGAAGGTCATCATGTCGGCCCCGTCGAAAGACGACACGCCGATGTTCGTCTTCGGCGTGAACGACAAGACCTACGCCGGCCAGGCGATCATCTCCAACGCCTCGTGCACCACCAACTGCCTCGCACCGGTGGCCAAGGTGCTCAACGACGCGGTGGGCATCGAGCGTGGCTTCATGACCACGATCCATTCCTACACCAACGAC
>CAZAOQ010000014.1:0-26151 GCA_964486795.1 uncultured Rhodocyclaceae bacterium | reverse complement strand
GGCTCGGTGGGCGAGCCTCCCGCCGTTCTCGGCAAGATGATCGGCGGTGCGCTGGTCGGTACCTTCCTCGGTATCCTGCTTTCCTACGGATTCGTCTCGCCAATCGCTTCGCAGCTGGAGCAGAAGGCCGAAGAGGGTGGCAAGATCTATCAGTGCATCAAGATGGTCCTGCTCTCCAGCATGAACGGCTATGCGCCACAGGTGGCGATTGAGTTCGGCCGCAAGGTTCTTTACTCGAAGGATCGGCCGTCCTTCACCGAGCTCGAAGACGACATCAAGAGCCGTAAGGGTAAATGAAGCACACCTTGAAGCTCACTCCGCCTGAAATGCAATTGCAGTCATGAGCGACGACACCCAGCAACCCATCATCGTCAAGCGCATCAAGAAGGGCGGCGGTGCCGCTCATGGTGGTGCCTGGAAGATCGCCTATGCTGACTTCGTGACAGCGATGATGGCCTTCTTCCTCTTGATGTGGTTGCTTGGCTCGACGACCTCGGGCGATCTCAAGGGCATTGCCGATTATTTCAACACACCGCTCAAGATTGCTCTGGCGGGTGGCTCGGGCAGTGGCGATTCATCCAGCATTGTTAAGGGTGGTGGCGAGGATCTCACACGGACTTACGGGCAGGAAAACAAGAGCGACGAGAACCAGCGCAAGATCATCAACCTGCGCGCCGCACAGGCCGACCACGCTGCCATCGAGAAGGCGGAAAAGGAGAAGTTGGCAGGGCTCAAGGCGCAGATCGAGGGAATGATCGATGCAAGTCCGAGCTTGCGTCAGTTCAAGAGCCAGATGCTGCTTGACTTGACCAGCGAGGGTCTGCGCATCCAGATCGTCGACGAGAAGAACCGGCCGATGTTCGATCTGGCCAGCGCGGAACTCAAGCCCTACACGCGTGAAATCCTGTTTTCGATCGGACACGTGCTCAACGGCGTGCACAACCGGATCAGCCTTTCGGGTCATACCGATGCGACACCGTTTGGTGGCGGCAAGCTCGAATACAACAACTGGGATCTGTCGACTGATCGTGCCAATGCCTCGCGCCGGGCGTTGATCGCCGGCGGCATGCAGGCGGAGAAGGTGATGCGCCTGGTCGGTTTGGCTTCGGCGGTGCCTTACGACAAAGCGGACCCCTTCAGTCCGGTCAATCGTCGTATCAGCATCATTGTCATGAACAAGCGCACGGAAGAAGCGATCCTTCGCGATGGGGTGTTCGAGGAGGATGCTGCAGCACAGGCCGCGAGTGGCGTTGCTCCAGTAACTGCTCCAGTAACTGCTCCAGTAACTGCGCCCGTAACTGCGCCCGTAACTGCGCCTGTAACGGCGCCTGAAATCGCAACCGTTCCACCCGCCGCACCCCGCTGAGGCGGACCGCAGCTTAGATACCGGAGTTGTTCCTCGGGAGCGGGGATTCATTGGGCGGGGATCCTTTATAATGAATCCCAAAAAAGTGGCCGTCACCCGAGCGGGTGGCGGGCTATTCCGATGGTTTTCAAACGCCCGTAATTTCGCCAGAATACCGATCGTGTGTGTTCGGCGCGGCATTTGTTTTTGGCACAGACAGTCATGCGCATACTGCTCAGCAACGATGATGGATATTTTTCTCCGGGAATCGAGATTCTCGCCCGGACTCTTGGGGAGATCGCCGATATCACGGTAGTCGCACCTGAGCGCGACCGCAGTGGTGCCAGTAACTCCCTGACGTTGGACCGTCCGCTTTCGCTACGCCGTTCCGCTAACGGCTTCTACTTCGTCAATGGCACGCCGACCGATTGCGTGCATCTGGCCGTGACTGGCATGCTTGATGATCAGCCCGATATGGTCGTTTCGGGCATCAACCTCGGTGCCAATATGGGTGATGACACGCTCTATTCAGGCACCGTCGCCGCTGCGACCGAAGGTTATCTTCTAGGTATCCCATCGCTGGCGATCTCCCTCACCAGTCGTTCCGGTGGACATCTCGCCACGGCGGCACGTATTGCCCGGCAATTTGTCGAACGTTTCCAGAAGGAGGGCTTCGGCGAGCCGCTGCTGCTCAATGTGAATGTGCCTGACATCCCGTTTGAGCAACTCAAGGGTGTACAGGTGACGCGCCTTGGTCGACGCCACAAGGCTGAACCTGCGGTCAAGCAGAAGACGCCGCGTGACGAGACGGTTTACTGGGTCGGCGCCGCCGGTGGCGCCGAGGATGCTGGCGAGGGCACCGATTTCCATGCGGTCGCGCAGCATTACGTTTCAGTAACGCCGATCCAGATTGACCTGACCCACAACGCACAGATCCCTGCGGTCCGGAACTGGCTGCAGAAATGACGACGACCTCCCTTCACGGCATCGGCATGACCTCGCTGCGCACCCGCGAGCGCATGATCCAGCGTCTGCGCGAGCAGGGTATACGTGACGAGCGCGTGCTCGCTGCGATGGGCAGCATCCCGCGCCACATCTTCGTCGAGGAGGCGCTGGCTTCACGCGCCTATGAAGACACAGCGCTGCCGCTCGGTTTTCAGCAGACCATATCGCAACCTTATGTCGTCGCACGCATGATCGAACTGCTGCTTGAGGGCTCCGCGCCGCGCGATCTCGGCAAGACGCTCGAAGTCGGTGCCGGCTGCGGTTATCAGGCAGCAGTGCTGGCGATGCTGACGCGTGAGCTGTTCGCCGTCGAGCGCATTCAGGCCCTGCTGACGCGGGCGCGCAAGCATCTTACGCAGCTGCGGCTGAGCCACGTCCGTTTCAAGCACGCTGACGGCGGCCATGGCTTGCCTGAGGCCGCACCGTTCGCAACCATCATTGTCGCAGCGGCGGCATCGCGTGTGCCACAGGCACTCCTCGACCAGCTTGCCCCCGGTGGCCGGCTGGTTTTGCCACTGGGTGGCAGCGACCAGGTCATTTCGCTGATCGAGCGTAGTGCCGATGGCAGCAGTTTCAAGGAAACGCGTTACGATGCGGTGCGTTTTGTGCCGCTGGTTGGGGGAGTCGAATGAGTCTCATGAATCGCCTGTCACGGGCCGTCGCGTCCGCTTTTTTAGCGGCGTCCTTGATCGCAGGCTGCGCCAGCACAGTCCCGGCACCGGTCATCGATCGTGCTGCACCGGATGTGATGCCGGGTGAGATGCAGGCCGGGGGCGTGCGCAGTGTGCCGCTTCCGACCGCGATTGGTCCTGAAATGTATGTGGTCAAAAAGGGCGACACACTACGCGCTATCGCGCTTGATCACGGCCAGTCCTATCGCGACCTCGCGGCCTGGAACAGTCTCACTGATCCAAACAGGATTGAAGTTGGGCAAGTGCTCCGCACCGCGCCGCCTGGCGCTGCGGTCGGCAATGCCGACGCCGTGGCCGTTGCCAAGCCAGTGAATATGGCTGGTGCCGGCGAACCGTTGGCCGCATTGGGCGAGCGGTCCCTTCCTGTCGCTGCGGCACCGCCTATCGACAATGACCAAATGCTCAAGCGCACGCCGAAGGGCGGCAAGCTGCCCTACACGCCAGATGCGCTGGAAAAGCTGCAGAAGCTCGAATTGCCTGCACCGTCGGCATCGCTCATCCCCTCTGCGATTGCACCCGCAGCTCCCCTCGTCGCCGCTGCTGCCGCTACTGCGGCTGTCGCGAAACCGGAAGCAGCCGCAAAACCAGCCGCCGACGGCGTTGATTGGGGTTGGCCAAGTACCGGAAAACTGCTGGGCACTTTCGTCGAGGACAAGAACAAGGGCATCGACATCGCCGGCAAGGCCGGCGAACCGGTAGTCGCCGCTGCCGCTGGAAAAGTCATTCTGGTCAGCAGCGCTTTACGCGGCTACGGGAATTTTGTCATCATCAAGCACAACGCTATGTTCCTTTCTGTGTATGCTCACAACAGTCGCATTCTGGTCAAGGAAGAGCAAACCGTGAGCAAGGGACAAAAGATCGCCGAGATCGGCAGCAGCGATGCAGATCAGCCTAAGCTGCATTTTGAGATACGTCGACAAGGCAAGCCGGTCGACCCATTGAAACTCCTGCCTGCGCTCTGATCATGGCCAAGCACAGCCTGCCAGACGCGGAAGTTGATCCGATCGAGACAGGTTTCTCCGTTTCGTCCGGGGGGCATTCTGACGATCTGTCTGATGTAGATGGCATTCTTGATGTCGTTGAATCCTCTGGTGGCGATGTGGCCCACGAAAGTGTGGAGAGTGTGGAAGCGCCGTCGCACACTGACTTTCTCAACGACGTTACCCAGCTCTACCTTGACGATATTGGTGTTAATCCCCTGCTAACGGCCACTGAAGAAGTGGCCCTCGCACGTAGGGTTGTCGCCGGCGATTTCGCCGCCCGCCAGAAGATGATCGTCTCCAATCTGCGACTGGTCGTCAGCATCGCCAAGCATTATTTGAACCGTGGCATCCCCATCGCTGACCTGATCGAAGAAGGCAATCTCGGCCTGATTCATGCGCTCGAAAAATTCGACCCAGAGCGCGGCTTCCGTTTCTCGACTTATGCCACCTGGTGGATACGGCAGAACATCGAACGTGCCATCATGAATCAGTCGCGCACCATCCGTCTGCCGGTGCACGTCGTTAAAGAACTCAACCTCGTGCTGCGTGCCCTGCGCCAGCTCGGGGCCGATGGCACGGAGCATGCCGTTGGCAGCGATGGTCAAAAGCTCAGCAGTGCTGAGGAAGTCGCCCGCCTGCTCGACAAGTCGGTCGACGATGTACGACACATTCTTGCGCTCAACGAAAACACCGCATCGCTTGATGCACCACTCGACATTGACCCTGATCTTTCGGTAGCCGACGCCATCGCCGCCGATCCCAGCTTCAGCCCCGAGATGCAGTTTCAGCATGCCGAAACAGGCCATCAGGTCGCCGAGTGGATTTCCCAGCTGTCGTCCAAGCAGCGCTACGTCCTGGAACGTCGCTATGGCCTCAATGGCTGCGAAGTGTTCACCCTCGAACAGCTTGCCGCTGATCTCGATTTGACCCGCGAGCGCGTGCGCCAGATCCAGGTCGAAGCACTTAGCAAGCTCAGGAAGAAGCTAGTGCGTGAAGGACTGACCAAGGATGGCTTCCTGTAACGGAAGCCCTGCTTCATCGAGCCCGGGTAGCGGCGCGATTCCCGGCAGCATTCAGTCACAAACTCAGTATCCGTAGGTCGGGTTAGCGCAGCGTCCCTCAAGGGATTTCCTCCGGTCATAATCCGACGCTCATTGTCGGGTTATACCCTGCGGACTCACCCGACCTACAATTGCGCGTGCTCTGGGCAGTTCACAGGAGCGCCTCTGAAACCCAGTATCCATGCGGCTCTCCAAGGCATGCCTTGGAGAACAAGCAACGACGCGCTTCTTCACGGTATCCCTGTATTACCCGCCGCGGTGCGTTGTCTTTCTGCGCGCAAGGTCTGCGCCAGATCATGTACCGCCATTGCATAGAAGCTGCTGCGGTTGTAACGGGTAATGACAAAGAAATTCTGGAAGCCGAGCCGGTATTCCGTCGGCTGTTGCGGTGTGACGAGATCGATCAGCGCCGTGGGCAGTTCGGGTGCGCTGCCATCTGTGGTCACGCCGAAGGCGACAAGTTCGCTGGGCGTGCGATTTGGCCGGATGCCTTCATCAATCAGCTGGGTGAAACGCTCGCCACTGACCATGGCATTTACGGTGACCGGGCCGTCCTTTTCCCAACCGTGCATCTTCAGGAAATTCGCCACGCTGGCGATGGCGTCGGCAGGCTGGTTTTCCAGATCAATGTGACTGTCATCATTGCCGTCACGCGCGAAGCTGCGGATACTGCTCGGCAGAAATTGTGGCAAGCCGAGCGCGCCAGCGTAGGAGCCCTTGTAGGCGAGTGGGTCACGTTGCGCTTCACGGGCGAGCAAGAGCAGTTCTTCAAGTTCGTGGCGGAACAGTGCTGCGCGGGTCGCGTCGCTTGTCGGATTGATCTTCGGGTAGTCGAATGCCAGCGTCGCCAGAGCGGCGAGGGTGCCGAAGTTTCCAGTGTGCGCGCCGTAGATGGACTCGATGCCGATGATGGCGACGATATATTCTTCCGGCACGCCGCTGGCCGCGTGGGCGGCTGCCAAATCGGCCTGGTGTTCATCCCAGAAGCGCAGGCCGCGCTGAATGCGACGTGGCTCGACGAAGCGCGAGCGATATTCCTGCCAGGAGCGAATCGAGGGATCGCGTGGTGGCAGCACGGCCTGTATCACGGCGCGTAGTGGTCGGGTTTTCGCGAAGGCACGCGTCAACTGAGTACGGTCGAGCTGGTGCTTGTCTTGCATCTCGGTGATAAAGACACGCACTTCGGCACGAGTCACGAAGGTTGGCGGCGGCGGTGGTGGTTTGTGGCTGCGCTTGTGGCGGGTCTTCGCGGCGGCGGAACTGTTCAGGCAGATGGTGAGAAGGAGCAGGGGAAGCAGAAAGCGGAGTGAGGGTTTCATCGCAAGGGCTTGAGTCGGGTGACGCGTCGTTTGAGTTCACGCAATAGGAGTTTTTGCTGCGCGGGGTCGCGGTTCGGCGCAGCATAGCGCAGGTTTTCGTAGAGGGCGGCAATGTCGCACACTTCGGCGGCGAGTGCAGCTTCTTCTGGATTGTCATCCAGCGTTGCGGCAATCCTTTCGGCATAGGTGGTCGGGCCTTCCCAAGGCTGCCGCGCGAGACCACGTCGTGTCAGCTTCGCGGAGAGCCGTTGCCAGGCGGCGGCTGCGGGGTCGAGCGGTTGGCGATTGCGCAGAGCCCAAGCGGTAAAGCCGAGCAGTAATACGCCGCACAGCGCAGTGAATAGCGCGGTGGTCTGTTGCCAGCCGGCGGCGTACAGCCCGAGACTGGCCAGCAGGCTGCGCTGGTGCTGCGGGTTGTAGCCGATGACCCACTGATTCCAGGTGTTTGCCAGTGCGTCCCAGCGGTAGCGCATGCCATGCAGCCAGGAAAACTGCGAGCGCGCGAGCAGCGGCAGGGCCTCATTGGCGGGTAGAGCACCTGCAAGGTTGCGCTCAACGCGTGCTGGTGCCACGGCCGCCGTTGGATCGACGCGCTGCCAGCCCTGGCCGCGCAACCAGACTTCGCTCCAGGCATGGGCGTCGAGCTGGCGCACGATGAGTGTGCCGTCGACCGGATTCAGTTCGCCGCCCTGGTAGCCGGTGACGACACGGGCGGGAATGCCGGCGGCACGCATCATGAATACGAAGGCTGCGGCGTAGTGTTCGCAAAAGCCACGACGGGTTTCGAAAAGGAAATCGTCGACCGTATCCTCGCCGAGCGGTGGCGGTGCCAGCGTATAGAAGAACTTCTCGTTGCGCAGATAAGCCAGCATGCGGCTGACGAGTGCGACGTCGTTGCTGCCGAGCTCCTGATGCCAGGCGGCCGCCAGCGCCCGCGCCCGTGGATTGAAATCTGCCGGGAGTTGCAAAGCATCGATGAGCACCGCGTTGAACTCGGCGCGCCCGGCGAGCGGGCGTGGTGCAATAGCGGAGCTGGCTTCATAGCGGATGCGTCCTCGGACGGGTTGCTTCGTCAGTAGTTGAAAATCGCTTGTCATGATGGCGTCGGTCGGAATACCGGCGGGAAGCTCAAGGGCGAACAGCCATTGCCGGTTGTGCGGCTCGAGTGTGACCGCGTAGCTGACGGGCTTGCCGGGCACGGTGTATGGAAGTCCGCTGATGGGTGTGGCAGGGCGGCCAATCTTCCAGGTTCTGCCATCGAAATCAGTCAGTACCGGGCCGCGCCAGTAAAGATCGGATTGCGGTGGTGTGCGACCGTCGAGTTCGCCCGAAAAGCGGGCGCGAAAGACGATTGCCTCCGACTGACTTAACTGGCTGATGGCACCCGGTGACATGGTGTCACCGAGTCCCGTTGTGCCAGCGAATGCATCGGCGGGCAGACCCCAGAGCGGCCCCTGAATGCGTGGAAAGAGCAGGAACAGCAGCAGCATGAAAGGAATCGACTGAGCAAGCAGCACACCTGCCAGACGCAAGGCCTGGCGCGGTTCCTGGCGCGGATGATTGAGCATGGCCAGTGCTGTCGTGATGACCACGACGCCGGCAAGCATCGATACCGCACCAATAATGCGTTGTGAATAGAAAAACTGGCTGAGGAGAAGGAAGCAGCCGAGCAGCACCAAGGCATAGCCGTCGCGCCGGGTTCGCGCCTCGAGCAGTTTCAACGAGAACAGCAGTGCGAGCAGTGCAACACCAGGGCTGCGACCAAATAGCGTTTGGTAATGAATGCCGATGGCTGCGGAACCGCCGAGGGCGAACACGGTCAGCAGGGTGCGGCTGGGTAATGCACTGAGTGGCGCTTTGCGCCATTGCAGCAGGCCATACCAAAGCAGCAGCAGGCCACTCAGTCCGCTCAGCCATTCCGGCAGATGCGGTAGCAGTGGCGCCCAGCAGGCCAGGGCCGTGGCGAGAAGCCAGCGGGTCTGGTTGGAGAGAAGGGCGGGCGAAGCGGGCTGGAGTTTATTCTGAGCCATTTTATGGCGTGCCATACAGGGCGAGCTGCCGCAAGCAGGCATGGAAATGGACGTCATCGGCGGCGGGCGCGATTTCGATGAGGGGCAAACGCAGCCCCCAGGCGATGCCGGCGGTGTGTGCATCACAAATCCAGCGCGTCAATATGCTGAGGCGTTGTTCGATGTCGAGCCCGGCAGGCAGGGTATGCCAGTCGAACCACAGCGTCTGCGCCGCTGCACCACTGAATAGCTTGGTTTGCAGCGGTGCGCCATCCTGGCGTGCGGCCACTTTCCATGCGACGTGGCGCGGCGGGTCGGCCGGACGATGACCGCGGAGGCCGGCAAAGTCCTCCATGCCTTCGGCAGGCAGGGTGTTGCCGCCGGCCTCACCCGGTGTTGCCGGCAGCGGCGGCGCGCTGCTGGCGGGTGCGGGATAGACCAGGCAGCGCAGATCGGGTGCTGCATAGCTCCAGGTGCGGATTAATCCGAGCGGCCAGGTGGTTGCTAGCGTGACGCGCGGCAATGCCAGCCAGCCACGTTTTGTCGCCGCGAGTTCAAGCGGGACTTCGGTACTGCCGGCGGCGGGAATGTCGACTTCAATGATGGATTGGCCGGGCAGGTTCAGCTTGATTGCCGTTCGTGCCGCATCGCGCGAGTTGTCGAGTCGCAGGCCGAAGGTGGCCGTTTCACCGGCGAACACCGGTGGGCAGCGCCCTGGCAGGATGCTCAGGTGAACGAGGTTGCGAAAGGTGTGCAGGATCGCCATGGTGCCGAGGCCCGCGAGCAGAAAGACCAGTGCGTAACCGAGGCTCAGGTTGTAGTTCATCGCGCCGATCAGCATCAGTATCAGCATGCTGCCGAAAGCGACGCCCTGGCCGGTTGGCAGGACATAGACGCGGCGCTGAGTGAGCAGGATGGGTGTCGCTTCGGGCGGCTTGCCGCGCAGTGCCCAGCGGTAGAAGCGCTCCTGCAGAGCGGCTTTTAGTGACATGCCAGTGTCAAGGCAGTGGAACCGCTTCGATCAGGCGCCGGGCGATGGCGGTGGCGCCGAGGCGCAGCAGTTTGTCGTCGGCCGGACGCAGCCGGTGCGGTGCGACGGCTGGCAGAACGGCCTGGATGTCTTCCGGCAGAACATGGTCACGTCCTTCGAGCAGTGCCCAGGCGCGTGCGGCCTGGAGCAGCGCGAGTGCGGCGCGTGGTGACAGCCCGGCCTGGTAGTCCGGGGACTGGCGCGTATGGGCGACGAGTGCCTGAACGTAATCGATCAGTGCGTCGCCGACATGGATGTTCGTCACCGCGTGCTGGAGCGAGGTCAGATCCTGCGGCTGCAAGCTGGGTGTCAATTCGCCAATCATCGCGCGGCGGTCGGTGCCGCGCAGCAGCTCGCGTTCGGCTGCGCGATCGGGGTAGCCGAGTTCGATGCACATCAGGAAGCGGTCGAGCTGCGATTCGGGGAGCGGGAAGGTGCCAATCTGGTGCAGCGGATTCTGCGTGGCGATGACGAAGAACGGCGCCGGCAGCGGTCGCGTCAGACCCTCGGTGGTGACCTGGCGTTCCTCCATGGCTTCGAGCAGTGCGCTCTGTGCCTTCGGTGTGGCGCGGTTCACCTCATCGGCGAGAATCATCTGGGTGAAGATCGGGCCGGGATGGAACGTGAAGCCGCCCTTGGCACGGTCGAACACGGAGACGCCGATGATGTCGGCCGGCAGCATGTCGCTGGTGAACTGGATGCGCTGGAACTGCAGGCCGAGCAGGCGCGCGAGGACGTGGGCGAGGGTGGTCTTACCCACGCCTGGGATGTCTTCGATCAGCAGATGCCCCCGGGCGAGGATGCAGGCGAGTGCCAGACGGATCTGCGGTTCCTTGCCGAGGATGATGCCGTTTGCCTTCGTAATGACATCGGCAAGAAGTGGATGAGTGATTGTGGGCATAGTCTGGATGATAAAGATGGCCTGTGTTTCAGCAATGGCAGCAATAGCGGCAGTCGCAGTAGTGACGGGCAACAGTGGCTTGGCGCTGGCTGAAATCGTAGGATAATGGAAGTCTCTCTTCCAGTGTGCGGGGCTGGCCTATATGACTACTGCGTTCATCACTCATCGCGACTGCTGGCTGCATGATATGGGTGAGCATCATCCCGAGTGCCCCGCGCGTCTCGACGCAATCAATGACCGACTGATTGCTGCGGGGCTTGATGTTTATCTCGAACATCACGATGCACCACAGGCGACGATGGATCATCTGTTGCGTGCGCATGCCCGCCGCTACATCGAGACGCTGGCTGACAGCGCGCCGCAGCAAGGCATTGTCCACGTCGATCCGGACACGGCGATGAGCCCGGGCACGTGGAATGCCGCCTTGCGTGCGGCTGGTGCGGGCGTGCTGGCGACGGATCTGGTGATGCAGGGCAAGGTTGGCAGCGCCTTCTGCGCCGTGCGACCACCGGGACATCACGCGGAGCGCGCGCGCGCGATGGGTTTCTGTTTTTTCAATAACATTGCCGTCGCCGCCCTGCATGGCATCGAAGCATGGGGGCTGAAGCGGGTTGCCATCGTCGATTTTGACGTGCATCACGGCAACGGGACCGAGAACATTCTTGCCGGGAAGGAGCAGGTGCTGATGGTCGGCACCTTTCAGCATCCCTTCTATCCCTATAGCGGTGCAGATGATCCGGCACCCAACATGCTTAACGTGCCACTGTCGGCCGGTACGCGCGGCGATGCATTTCGCGAAGCTGTCACCACGCTCTGGTTGCCACGTCTCCACGCGTTCGATCCGGAGCTGATCTACATTTCTGCCGGCTTTGACGCTCACCTTGAAGATGATATGGCGTCGCTGGGCCTGGTCGAAGCCGACTATGCCTGGGTGACGCAGCAGCTCAAGGATGTCGCGGCGGTTTCAGCGCAGGGGCGCATCGTTTCCATGCTCGAAGGTGGCTATGCGCTATCGGCGCTCGGCCGCAGTGTGGCCGCGCATATCAAGGTTCTGGCCGATTTGTAGGCGCTTTCGAGTAAAATTCTTTCTTTTTTGATTCCACAGACCATGATCACCGGTTCCATACCCGCCATCGCTACGCCGATGCACGAGGACGGCAGCATCGATCTGCCGCGTTTGCGCAGCCTTATCGACTGGCACATCGCTGAGGGGTCGGATGCTGTCGTCATGGTTGGCACCACCGGCGAATCGCCGACGGTCGACTTCGAGGAGCACTGCCTGCTGATCCAGACGGCGGTCGAGCAGTCTGCCGGGCGCATTCCCGTGATCGCTGGCACCGGCGCCAATTCGACGAGCGAGGCCATCGAGCTCGCTGCCTTTGCCCTGAAGTCGGGTGCCGCCGCGCATCTTTCGGTGGTGCCCTACTACAACAAGCCCACGCAGGAAGGTCTTTATCGCCACTTCAAGGCGATCGCCGAAGCGGTGGACCTGCCGCTGATCCTCTACAACGTACCGGGCCGCACTGTGGCCGATATGTCGAATGAGACGACGTTGCGACTTGCGCAACTGCCACGTATCGTCGGCATCAAGGACGCCACAGGCAATATCGAGCGCGGCAGCGATCTTCTCAAGCATGCACCCAATGATTTTGCCGTGTACAGCGGTGACGACGCGACCGCCCTGGCGCTGATTCTGCTCGGTGCCCACGGCACGATTTCAGTGACCGCCAACGTCGCGCCGCGTCTGATGCACGAGATGTGCGTTGCGGCCTCGGCCGGCGACGTCAAGTGCGCCCGCGAGATCAATTTCCGTCTGCTCGGCCTGCATCGCAACCTCTTTCTCGAGGCCAATCCGATTCCGGTCAAGTGGGCGCTGGCACGCATGGGTAAGATGACAGACGCATTGCGTCTGCCGCTGACGCCATTTGCCGCCGAGTTTCATAACCGTCTGCGCGCCGCTCTTGGCGAGGCCGATATCCACATCTGACGCATATCTCGAGGCACGCATGAAACGTAACCCCCTGTTGTCGTCACTCGTAATTTCCGCCTTCGCACTGGCTGGCTGCAGCGGAACGCTGCTCGAATCCAAGAAGATCGACTACAAGTCTGCGGCCAAGTTGCCGTCGCTGGAGGTGCCGCCTGATCTGACGACACCGAGTCGCGACGAGCGCTACGCGATTCCCGAAAGCAATAAAAGTTCGGCGACTTTCTCGACCTACAGTGACGAGCAGACCGGACAGGTTCGCAGCGGTGGCAAGGATGTCCTGGTGCAAGCTGACAAGGTGCGTATCGAGCGTGCGGGTACGCAGCGCTGGCTGGTGGTGGCGGGTACGCCCGACAAGCTCTGGCCGACGGTCAAGGCGTTCTGGCTGGGCATTGGCCTCACGCTGAATGTCGAAATGCCCGAAGCCGGCATTATGGAAACCGAATGGAACGAGAATCGCGCCAAGCTGCCGCAGGACATCATCCGCAGCACGATCGGCAAGGCGCTCGACTTCATGTATTCGACGTCGGAGCGCGATAAGTTCCGCACGCGCCTGGAAAAGGGTAGTGAGCCGGGTACGACCGAGATCTACATCAGTCATCGCGGCATGGTCGAGGTGTATACCAACGAAGGGCACAGCGAGACGCGTTGGCAGCCACGTGCCGTTGATCCCGAGCTTGAAGCGGAGATGCTGCAGCGGTTGATGGTTCGCCTTGGTGTCGATGCCGAGCGCGCCAAGACACTGGTGGCAAAGGATCAGAAAACCGAAGATCGTGCCAAACTCACCTCGTCGGGCGATGGCAGTAGCGCGCTGACCGTGCAGGAGCCCTTCGATCGCACCTGGCGCCGCGTCGGGCTTGCGCTCGACCGCGTTGGTTTTACGGTGGAAGATCGTGATCGTACCAAGGGAATTTACTATGTCCGCTACGTCGATCCCGAGACTGATCTGAGCAAAAAGAAGGAAGACAAGGGCTTTCTTGCCAGTCTGGCATTCTGGCGCAGCGACAAGCCCGATGCTAAACAGGCGGCGCAGATGCGCGTCGTCGTTAAAGATGACGGCTCAACCAGCGCGGTGCAGGTGCAGACGCGCGATGGTGCTGTAGATAAGTCCGACACGGCTCGCAAGATTCTCGGCTTGCTCCTCGAGCAGCTCAAGTAAGGCGCACTGCGTGACCGGCTCCGGCTGCCTGCGCTTTGCCTCGCTGGGCAGCGGTAGCCGCGGCAATGCGCTGATAATCGAGGCGCATGCCACAAACTCAGACGTGCGGCCGACGCGCGTGTTGGTCGACTGTGGCTTTAGCCTGCGTGAGATCGCTGCGCGTCTTGCGCGGCACAAGCTGACGCCAGACGATCTCGATGCCATCCTCGTCACGCATGAGCACAGCGACCACAGCGCGGGTGTCTTCAAGTGCGCGCGTCGTCACGATATCGAAGTCATCCTCACACGCGGCACCTTGGCGGCATTTCCCTGCGATCGTGGTGAGCTGCCGCGGCTCCGCGCGATTGACAGCCATCAGGCAATCATCGTCGGGGCGCTGACAGTACAGCCCTTCCCGGTGCCGCACGATGCGCGCGAACCGGTCCAGTATGTCTTTTCGTTTGGGGCGCGCAAGCTAGGCGTGCTGACCGATGCGGGCAGTGTCACGCCGCACATGGTTGAGATGCTCGACGGTTGCGAGGGCCTGTTTCTCGAGTTCAACCATGACGTGGATATGCTCGCGGCAGGTCGCTATCCGCAGGTGTTGAAACAACGAATTCTTGGACGTTTCGGCCATCTCGACAACCGGCAGGCGGAAAGTCTGCTGGGTCAGATCGACAAGAGTCGTTTGCGACATGTCGTTGCCGCGCATTTGAGCGAGCAGAACAACACCCCCGATCTGGTGCGTACTGCGCTGGAACGTGTTCTGGGAGATGCGGGTGTCGCGATCAGGGTTGCCAATCAGGACGAGGGCAGCGAATGGTGTGAGTTGAGCTAGTCGACGGCAAGTCTGCGGACATTGCGGATAATGACGGCAACAAAAAAGCCAGCCCAAGGGCTGGCTTTTTCGCGAGGCAAAAGCCGATTAGTGCTTGGCTTCTTCGTGCTTCGGCTCGGCAGCGGGAGCAGCTGCGTCAGCGGGCTTGGCTGCATCGGCGGCCGGAGCAGCTGCATCGGCGGCCGGAGCAGCAGCGGGGGCCGGAGCCGGAGCCGGAGCAGCGACGGGAGCCGGAGCAGCAGCTTCGGGAGCCGGAGCGGGCTTGCTGCAGGCGGTAACGGACAGGGCGAGAAGAGCAGCGACGAGGAGCGACAGTTTCATTTTAATGATTCCTTTATCGATAAGGATTGAGGCAAGAAATATCTATTTTCGGACCGGTTTTAAAGCCAATCAGCCGGACATTATAACAGCCGAAAATCAAAAAACTAGCGTTCATGATTGTATTAATAGGACTGAAAGGGGCATGGTTTTGCGTGCTGGAAACGCGTTGGCTATGCTTGGTACTGTTGATATTGTTGCTCATTTCGCCTTTTTGGCGTGGCCGGGGGGGGCGATGCGGTTCCCCGGAACGGGCGGTGTGTGACTGGACACATTCTTAATTCTGTTAAAATACACCTCGATAAATTTCCTTCCCGTCGACGGTGCTGGATGCACTGATCGGATGGGGCAACGTTTCATCGCGGCCGAGCCTGGAAACTCGCAGCGACTCTCTCGAGTCGTTTCACCCCCGCCCCGTGACTTGCACGCGGTGGGGTTTCGCTGAAGTGTGGTGCGAAAGTTCCTGGCAACTTCTCTTCTGTCGCGTATTAATAGCCAATGTCGGATTCAACCAAGTGACGCAATAGCGGTGCTCCGCACGGCCATTGCGTACATGATGGAGATATCCGCTTTTCAGAGGGCCGCCCATGCATCGCGTGTACGGTTTTGCCTTTGTTCTGCTGCATCTGCTTGTGCTGACGCTTGCCGGCGCCGGTGCCGGCTGTACGCGCGTTCAGGCGCCGCTGCCGCGTGATGAACTGGTCGTTGCATTGCGCGATACGCCGGCTTTCACTCAAGAAGCCGGGGGTGATGGCTTTGAGCGCGACCTGGTTGATCTGTTCGCGCGCGAGCTTGGATTCAATGTTCGTGTGATCCTGGTGCGCGACCACAACGAGTTGATCACGCTGCTGCGTGAGGGGAAGGCGCATTTCGCTGCATCGGCCACCATCTTCGATAACCTCGAAGGTATCCGATACTCCGCACCGATACGCGAGGCACGTCAGGTGCTCGTTCAATCCGCCGATGCCATTACGCTCGACGAGCCTGAGGAGCTTGATGGCAAGCAGATCGAGGTGCTCGAAGGCTCACCGCAGGCGGCGGCACTGAAGGCGCTCAATCTACAGAACGCTGTGCGTCCCGTATCCCTTGGCATCGGTGTGGCGCAGGCATCCGAGGCACCCAGTGTGGTGGCGCACCACTTTCAACTTGTTGAACAGCATGGCCTGACTGAAGTCGACCTTCTCGAGCGCGTCAGCGAACGCAAGAGCGAACTGGCAGCGACCGACAGCCTGCATTTCGATATCGCGGCAAACTTCTTTCCCGACATTCAGGTGGCCCAGCAACTCGAAGGGCGCGTGCGCTTTGCCTGGGCCTTTCCTGAAGGAGGGGATCCGGTGCTTTTTGAGAAGGCGCAACTGTTCATCGCCCGCATCCAGAAGGATGGCACGCTGGCACGCCTTAATGACCGTTACTTCGGCCACATCCACCGCCTCGACCAGTTTTCAATCACCGGGTTTCTTCAACGTATCGGCAGCACGCTGCCGCATCTGCGTAACGAGTTTGTCGCTGCCCAGGATGTGACGGGTATCGACTGGCGGCTGCTTGCGGCGCTGGCTTATCAGGAGTCGCTCTGGGATCCTCTGGCGACATCACCCACCAATGTGCGCGGCATCATGATGCTGACAGAGGAAACGGCTGATCGTCTAAAAGTCTCGAATCGTCTCGATGCCCGGCAGAGCATCCGGGCCGGCGCCAAGTACCTTGCCGATCTGATCGATGAGTTGCCGCCGGAGATTCCCCAACCTGATCGTACCTGGATGGGCCTCGCGGCTTACAACCTCGGGCAGGGTCACATGAACGGTGCACGCGCGATCGCCAAAAGCCTTAAGCGCGATCCGAAATCCTGGTACGAGATGAAGGCCGTATTGCCGCTGATGGCGCGCGAGGAATATTACAAGCGCTTGAAGAGCGGTCGTGCGCGCGGTGGAGAAGCGGTGATTTTGGTTGAGAACGTACGCAAGTTCTACGACATCCTTGCGCGCTTTGAGCCACAAAAGCCCTTGCCGCGGAACAACATCGGTGTGGCGGGTATCGTTGCGGCCAATATTCAGACGAAGCCGGAGGGCCTTCGGGCGGGCGTGCAGAGAAGCGTCTCGGCAAGCGGTGGCTTGAAGGTTGCCACAACCGCATCTGAGACGACGGATCTCAGCCCGCGCTGAGTTTCTCTAGTCCCGCCATGTAGGGGTGCAGCACTGCCGGAATGGTGACGCTGCCGTCAGCATTCTGGTAATTCTCGAGGATGGCAACCAGCGTGCGACCGACGGCGAGACCCGAGCCGTTCAAGGTATGCACCAGTTCTGGTTTGTTCTTCTCGTTGCGGAAGCGGGCCTGCATGCGGCGTGCCTGGAAGGACTCGAAGCACGAGCATGAGGAGATTTCGCGGTAAGTATCCTGGGCTGGCAACCAGACTTCGAGGTCGTAGGTCTTAGCCGCCGAAAAGCCCATGTCACCGCTGCACAGCGCCATCTTGCGATAGGGCAGGCCGAGCTTCTGCAATATCGCTTCGGCATGGCCGGTGAGTTCCTCCAGCGCCTGCCAGGATGTTTCCGGATGGACAATTTGTACCAACTCGACCTTGTCGAACTGGTGCTGGCGGATCATGCCGCGCGTGTCGCGGCCATAGGAGCCGGCTTCCGAGCGGAAGCAGGGCGTATGGCTGACAAATTTCAGCGGCAATGCTTCTGCAGCGAGGATTTCGTCGCGGACGATGTTGGTCACCGGAACTTCCGCAGTCGGAATCAGATACAACTTCGTGCCGTCGCTACGGGGCACCTGGAAAAGATCTTCCTCGAACTTCGGTAGCTGACCGGTGCCGAACATGCTGTCAGGATTGACAAGGTAGGGCACATAAACTTCCGTGTAGCCATGCTCGCTGCTGTGCGTATCGAGCATGAATTGAGCGAGTGCGCGATGCAGGCGGGCGACGCCGCCCTTCATCAGTGAGAAACGGCTGCCGGCAATCTTGGTCGCTGTTTCGAAGTCGAGGCCACCGAGCTTCTCGCCGATCTCGACGTGATCCTTGATCTCGAAGTCGAAGGTGCGCGGTGTGCCCCAGCGCAGCACTTCGACGTTGCCAGTTTCGTCGCGGCCCGGCGGCACGCTTTCATGCGGCAGATTGGGAATCATTGCGACGAAGTCGTTGAAACGCAGGAGCAGCGCAGCGAGGCTTTCCTCGTCGGCCTTCAGCGCGTCACCAAGGCCAGCGACTTCGGCCATGACCGGCGCGACGTCCTCGCCTTTGGCTTTGAGCATGCCGATCTGTTTGGACAGGCTGTTGCGCTTTGCCTGCAGGTCTTGCGTGCGCGTTTGCAGACGCTTGCGTTCATCCTCAAGTGACTGAAAGCCGGCGCTGTCGAGTGTGACACCACGCGAGGCGAGGCGGGCAGCGACGCTGTCGAGTTGGGTGCGCAGAAGTTGGATGTCGAGCATGATGTGATCCTGTTGTGCTATTTAATTTTTTTGGACTGGCGCGCGAGACGATCCAGTTCACGCAGATGAGCCAGTTTGTCGGCGATTTTCTGTTCCAGGCCGCGCGGCGTCGGTCGGTACCAACCGGGTGCGGCGATGCCGTCGGGCAGGTAGTTCTCGTCGGCGGCGTAGGCTTCCGGCTCGTCGTGGGCGTAGCGATATTCGCGCCCGAACCCCAGTTCCTTCATGAGCCTGGTCGGCGCATTGCGCAGATGTTCGGGTACCGGGCGCGTCTTATCCTTGGCAACGAAGGCGCGGGCGGCATTATATGCGGTGTAGACAGCGTTCGATTTAGGTGCGACGGCCATGAATATCACGGCTTCGGCCAGTGCCAGCTCGCCCTCGGGTGAACCCAGTCGCTCGTACACGGCGCAGGCGTTGAGGGCGATCTCCAGCGCGCGCGGGTCGGCGAGTCCGATGTCTTCGGTGGCCATGCGCACGATGCGCCGCCCCATGTAGAGCGGGTCGGCGCCGCCATCGAGCATGCGCACCAGCCAGTAGAGTGCGGCGTCCGGATCGGAGCCGCGGACTGACTTGTGTAACGCCGATATCTGGTCGAAGAAGGTGTCGCCGCCCTTGTCGAAGCGGCGCAAGTCGCTGGCCAATGCGTTCGCCATGAAGGTGGCGTCGATCTCATCGATGCCTGATGATGTGGCGGCGGTCTTCAGCTGCTCGAGCACGTTGAGCAGGCGTCGCGCGTCGCCGTCGGCATACCCGATCAAACGTTCGCGGGCTTGCTCGGTGAAGCGGATATTTCCGAGAGCGAGCTGCTGCGCGCGGTCGACGAGTTGCCCAAGTTCTTCATCCGACAGGCTCTTCAGCACATACACCGCAGCGCGAGAGAGCAGCGCCGAATTGACCTCGAACGACGGGTTCTCTGTGGTGGCGCCGATGAAAGTCAGCAGGCCCTGCTCGACATACGGCAGAAAGGCGTCCTGCTGTGCCTTGTTGAAGCGATGGACTTCATCGACGAAGAGGATGGTGCTGCGGCCGGTTTGTGCCAGCGTCAGCTCGGCCTGCTGCACGGCCTCGCGGATATCCTTGACGCCAGAGAAGACGGCGGACAGTGCGATGAAGCGGGCATCGAAGGCATCGGCCATCAGACGCGCCAGTGTGGTCTTGCCGACACCCGGCGGACCCCACAGAATCATCGAATGTGGCGTATGCGATTCGAATGCGATACGCAGCGGCTTGCCTGGGCCGAGCAGGTTCTGCTGGCCAACGACTTCGTCGAGCGTGTGCGGTCGTAGCAGTTCGGCCAGGGGAGCGTGAGAGGCGGCCTGTGCCGCGCTGAGCAAGTCAGTCACCGACGACATCGGCGCCCTTCGGCGGCGTGAACTGGAACAGCGCAGGTGCCAGCGACGGATTGCGCTCGAACTGGCTGAAGGTCAGCGTGGTGGTCTGGCCGAAGTTGTCGTGCACGACCATCGTGCGTGGCAGGTTGTCGCTGAAGCCGATACGTACCAGTTCGAAGTTGCCTTCCTCCTTGGATTTCGGCATGGCTTCGACAAATGCCAGACCATCGGTATTGCCGCCATCGGTAATGATGAAGTTCTTGTCCAGTGCGTTGTCACCCGCAAGAAGAGCGGCCGGGCTGGAGCCGAGCGCATTGCCAAGCTTCTTGACAGTCACTTGGTTGAGATCACGGTCATGAATCCACAGGCGCGTGCCGTCGCCGACGAGTAACTGGTAGTAGGGCTTCTCGTAGGTCCAGCGGAAGCGGCCGGGGCGTGCAAAGGCGAGGGTGCCATTCGAAAGCTGTGGTTTGCGTCCGGAGCGGGCGACGACGGTCTGGCTGAAATTGGCGCGTGCGCTGTGGGTTCCGCCGATGAACGCCTTGAATTGGACAGGGCCGCTGGCGGTCTCCTGGGCGCTGAAGCAGGTCGAGGCGAGGCAGAGCAAGCCAAGCAGAGAAAGTTTGGTAACTCGATTCATGAGCGGTTTTTGAAAGTGGTTCATGCGGGCTTATTCGGTGCGATCTGGTACCAGAACTTCGCGACCACCGGCGCCATTCATCGGTGAGACCAGACCGGAACGTTCCATCTGCTCGATCAGGCGTGCGGCGCGGTTGTAGCCGATGCGCAAGTGGCGTTGTACCAGTGAGATCGAGGGTCGCCGCGTCTTGAGCACTACTTCGACGGCCTGGTCGTACATTGGGTCGCTTTCCGTCGCGACTTCTCCGCCAAGATCCTCGCCACTGCCGCCTTCACCGGCAGGCGCGTCAAGGATGCCGTCCGCATAGTCTGGCTCGCCAACTTTCTTAAGATGCTCGACGATACGGTGCACCTCGTCGTCGGCGACGAAGGCACAATGCACGCGCTGCGGCAGGCCGGTGCCCGGTGCGAGATAAAGCATGTCGCCCTGACCGAGCAGCGCTTCGGCACCCATCTGGTCAAGAATGGTGCGCGAGTCGATCTTCGAGGAGACCTGGAAGGAGATACGGGTTGGGATATTTGCCTTGATCAGACCAGTGATGACATCGACGCTCGGCCGCTGGGTTGCCAGGATCAGATGAATGCCCGAAGCGCGCGCCTTTTGGGCGAGACGAGCGATCAGCTCCTCGACCTTTTTGCCAACGACCATCATCAGGTCGGCGAGCTCGTCGATGATGACGACGATGTGCGGCAGCGTCTTTAGTGGTTCAGGCGCTTCGGGTGTCAGCGAGAACGGGTTCGGGACGTGCTTACCGGCTTTTTCCGCCTCGTTGATCCGGCTGTTGTAGCCCGCCAGATTACGCACGCCCAGCGCCGACATCAGCTTGTAGCGCTTGTCCATTTCACCGACGCACCAGTGCAGCGCATTTTGTGCCTTGCTCATGTCGGTGACGACCGGCGCGAGCAGATGGGGAATGCCCTCATAAATCGAGAGTTCGAGCATTTTCGGGTCGATGAGGATCAGGCGCACATCCTGTGGCTCAGACTTGTAGAGCAATGACAAAATCATGGCATTGATGCCGACCGACTTGCCCGAACCGGTGGTGCCGGCAACGAGCAGGTGCGGCATTTTGGCGAGATCGACGACGACGGGCTGGCCGGAGATGTCCTTGCCCAGCGCCAACGCCAGTGGCGTGTGCATGCCGTGGTAGGCCTTTGATCCGATGATTTCCGTGAGGCGCACGGTCTGCCGTTTGGGGTTGGGCAGCTCCAGCGCCATGCAGGATTTGCCGGGAACGGTTTCAACGACGCGGATGCTGACGAGTGACAGCGCACGCGCAAGATCTTTGGCGAGATTAACGATCTGACTGCCCTTAACGCCGACCGCCGGTTCGATTTCGTAGCGCGTGACGACTGGGCCGGGATAGGCCGCCAGGACCTTGACGGTGACGCCGAAGTCGGCGAGCTTGCGCTCAATCAGTCGTGAGGTAAATTCGAGAGTTTCGTTGTCGGGCAGATCGTCGTTGCTGTGAGTCGGTTCTGTGAGCAGATGCAGCGGTGGCAATGCTCCGCCCGGTGCATCAAAGAACAGGGGGGCCTGGCGTTCTTTTTCTATGCGCTGTTCGACTTTTGGCGCGCGTGGAATTTCGACGGGTTGCGCCTCAATCTTGATCGGTGGCAGTTCTTCGAACTTCTTGCGCTCGACCTCAACCTTCGCCTCGCGCTGCTGGGCGATGTTGCGGCCGATGCGGCGATCCTGCCAGTTCTGCCAGAGTACGCGCGCACCCTGCACGGCGAGCTCAAGCAGGGTACCGACACCCTCGGCGATACGCAGCCAGGACAGACCCGAAAACAGGCTGACGCCGGTAGCGAATATGGCCATCAGGATCAGCGTGCCACCACTGTAGCCGAGCTGCGTAGCGACCAGTCGGCCGATCTCGTGGCCCAGCATGCCTCCTGGTGCCAGCGGCAGCGCGGCCTTCAGGCTATAGAAGCGCATTGCTTCGATGCCGCTGCTGCCCGCCAGCAGCAGCGCGAAACCCGTCAGGGCGATCAGGAAAGGGCGGCGGTCGCGGCGAGGTAAGGCAGCCGGCATGAGGTTGTCGAGGCGCCGGTAGCCCCAGGCTACGGCGAACATCAGGAACAGCACCAACCACCAGGCGGAAATGCCGAAGAGATAGAGCAGCAGATCGGCGAGCCAGGCACCGAGACGGCCACCGGGGTTGGCGATATGTTCGGTGGTCGCGGCATGTGACCAGCCAGGGTCGGCAGGAGCGAAGCCGGCGAGGATCAGCGCCAGATACAGCCCCAGGGCGCCGAGCGCGAGCCAGCGCGCCTCCTGAAGTAGCGCCGCGATTTTTTCTGGCAGCGGCGGGTTGGCATTGATTTCCGCCATGGCGTCAGCTCCAGTGCGCATGCGGCGGCAGGATATGGATCAGTTTGAGCATTCGCCAATTATACCGATGCAGGCTGGCAGGCAGGACGAAAGGACAAGCAACAAGCCATCATCACTCGGCGCGTGGAGCGATGCAGCGATGGTGCAGCGTTGCAGTTTCAGCGATAGCCGCCCGCCTGGCTGCCGAGAAGCTTTTCGAAGTCCTCCTTGCGGAAGGATTTCCAGCTCATGTCTGGATTGACCAGTGCGATGGCGTCGGCACCCGGAAAATCGAAGCTCAGTTGCAGGCATTCGCGCAGCGGCAGGGTGGCGCAGGGTTGTTCGAGGCGCTGATGGTTCGCGGTGGTGTAGAAGACCAGGGTGACCAGTTCGCCGATGCGCTTGGCTTCCAATGGCCAGTCAACGTCCTTGCCGGAGGCCGGTTGGCCGCCGCCTGCCTCACTCTCCGACGAGCGGTTGAAAAAAACCGCGGCATCAAGGAAGGGCTGGAGGGCCAGGCCGGTTTCTCCGGCCTGGGTTGGTTGGGCGATGTATTCTGCGAGATTCATGTAACGCTCAAATGAAGATCAGAGGGACCTGGTCAGGCTCCGCGTGCTTGCTGCCTAGTTGCCACCTTCGATGCCTTCGCACAGCCAGATGAGGCCGTCACCGGTTTCCTCGATCAGGCCCTGCAGTTGCAGGTCGCGCATCACGCGGCTGACCATCTCGCGTGAGGCGCCGATGGTCTTGGCGATGTCCTGCCGGGTGATACGCTTGGTGACGACCTTGCGGCCGTCTTGCGTCTCCGCCATGTCCAGAAGCAGGCGGGCAACGCGGCCGAAGACATCGACGAGGGCGAGGCTTTCGATCTTGCGGTCGGCCATGCGCAGGCGCTTGACCAGGCTGCGGATGATGTACAGCGAAACGTCAAAGTTGCTCGCCAGACAGCGCTTGAAGTCATCCTTGGAAATGACGACGAGATCGCAGGCCTTGGTGGCGACAACCGTCGCCGAGCGCGGATGGTCGTCGATGGCCCCCATCTCGCCGAACATATCGCCGTGACCGAGTTGCGAGAGGATGACTTCGCGGCCATCCTGGTCGCACATTTGTACCTTTAGCGCACCCGTCAGCACGACGAAGATGTTGTCGGTGACATCGCCAGCATGCACCACCTCAGTGTTGCGGGTGACGCGGTGCAGGCGAGCGTAGTGAGCGATTTCCTCGAGACGGTCGTTACCGAGTGTCTCGAATATCGGCAGGGTACGCAGGGCAGTGATGGATACGGGCATCGCGGGACGCATGGCACCTCCTCCTATGTTGAAACTATTATCGTTGTCATTTTTACCCGGTCGATGGCAGGCTATTCGACAGAGCGGTTTGCTTATCCGGGCAAGTATAATCTTTCGTTACCCGATATTTTCAAGGAATCCATCATGACGACCCGGCACCTTCCTCTTCTGATTCTCGGATCCGGCCCGGCTGGCTATACTGCTGCCGTGTACGCCGCACGCGCCAATCTGCAGCCGGTCCTGATCACCGGCCTCGCGCAGGGTGGTCAATTGATGACCACGACTGATGTCGATAACTGGCCGGCCGATGCCGATGGCGTGCAGGGCCCCGAACTGATGGACCGCTTTCTCAAGCACGCCGAACGCTTCAAAACCGAGATCATCTTCGATCATATCCACACGGCGAAGCTCACCGAAAAGCCGATGACCCTAATCGGTGATGCAGGCACCTACACCTGTGATGCGCTGATTATCGCCACGGGCGCCTCGGCACAGTATCTGGGCCTGCCCTCTGAGGAAACCTTTGCCGGACGTGGCGTTTCCGCTTGCGCGACTTGTGATGGCTTCTTCTACAAGAACCAGCGCGTCGCCGTGATCGGTGGCGGCAACACAGCGGTCGAAGAAGCACTCTATCTTGCCAATATCGCCAGCCATGTCACCGTCATTCATCGCCGCGACAAGTTTCGCGCCGAGAAAATCATTCAGGACAAACTGTTTGAGAAGGAAAAGGCCGGCAAGGTCACAATCAAGTGGGATTGCGCGCTCGACGAAGTGCTCGGTGACAAGAGTGGCGTGACCGGCATGCGTCTGAAGAACGTCAAGACCGGCGTCACCGAGGAACTCGCCGTGCAGGGTGTTTTCATCGCCATCGGTCACAAGCCCAATACCGAACTGTTCACTGGTCAACTCGAAATGGACGGTGGTTATATCGTCACCAAGGGTTCGCGCAATGGCGATGCCACGGCGACTAGTCTGCCCGGCGTGTTCGCCGCCGGCGATGTGCAGGATCACGTTTATCGTCAGGCGATCACCAGCGCTGCTACTGGCTGCCAGGCTGCACTTGATGCCGAGCGCTACCTCGATCACCTTGGCTGATTAAAGACTCAACGCAAGGGGAGGCTCGACCTTGGCCGGGCGGCGGAGTGTGCCGGAGCTTTCGCCTGCGGAGCGCGCCCTGTTTCGTGAAGCGGTGGCGGATGCCGTGCCGCTGGTCTCCGACAAGGTGCACCACGAGCCGCCGCCCATGCCGGCCATCGTGCGCAGGCATGAGTGTGACGAAGCTGCGGTGCTCAACGACGCGCTGTGGCCGCAAGCGGCCGGGTTGCGACTGGAAGACGATGGTGAATTGACCGGACTGTGCGTCGGCTTACCGCGCAGCCTGCTCAAGGACTTGCGTCGTGGTCGCTGGCTGGCGCAGGTCGAAGTCGATCTGCATGGCCTCAATCGTGACGAGGCCTACGATACGCTCATGGAAGTACTCGCCGTCTGCCTGGTGCGCGGTCACCGCTGTCTGCATATCGTGCATGGCAAGGGGCGGGGAGCGCCCGGCTGTGAGCCCGTACTCAAGGAACTGGTGCGTCGCTGGTTGATGCATCGCCCGGAAGTACTCGGCTGCTGTCAGGCATCGGCCGCCGACGGGGGTGCGGGGGCCGTGCGGGTTCTGCTCAGGGCGCGGCGCTAGTCAGCCTGTTGTTCGGAGTTGCCCAAGAGCAACGCGCACTCCCGGTTGCGTCAGATGGCCTCTTCGTTCGTTTCACCCGTGCGGATGCGCACGATCTGCTCGACCGTTGAAACGAAGATCTTGCCATCGCCGATCTTGCCGGTGCGCGCCGCCTTGATGATGGCTTCGATCACCGTTTCGACGGTTTCGTTGGCGACGACGATTTCGATCTTGATCTTGGGCAGGAAGTCGACGACGTATTCGGCACCGCGATACAACTCGGTATGGCCTTTTTGGCGGCCGAAGCCCTTGACTTCGGTGACGGTCAGGCCGGAGATGCCGATCTCGGAAAGCGCTTCGCGCACTTCGTCGAGTTTGAACGGCTTGATGATGGCTTCGATCTTTTTCATGTGGCCTCCAGGTGGGTAAGGTGAGTCACCATTCGTCAGAATAACGCGATGTTATCGGATATCGCCAGTCCTTGCCGAAGCCGCGGCGTGTGATGCGAATGCCGACAGGGGATTGGCGGCGTTTATATTCGTTGCGCTTGAGCATGCCGACGACGCGCCTGACCTCGTCTGCGGCGTGACCCATTGAAACGATCTCGCGGGGTCTAAGATCCTGCTCCATGTAGGCCTCGATGATGGCGTCGAGTGTCGTGTATGCCGGCAGCGAGTCCTGATCCTTCTGATCCGGCTTGAGCTCCGCCGAAGGTGCGCGGGTCAGGATGTTGGTCGGAATGTCAGGATGCAGGGCGTTGCGGTAGTCGCAGAGCCGATAGACGAGGGTCTTGTAGATATCCTTGATGACGGCGAAGCCACCAGCCATGTCGCCATAGAGCGTGGCGTATCCGACGGCCATTT
>CAZAOQ010000013.1:0-26466 GCA_964486795.1 uncultured Rhodocyclaceae bacterium | reverse complement strand
GATCACGGAAGGAGTTGCCGTCATCGCAGCGATGGCGGCCGCCGCAGTGGTGAAGAACCCATAGTGGCTATAACGCAAGAGGTTTCCGGCAACGGCGGTGGGGCAAGCGAAGGTCACCGCCTGCACGCCGCCCGGAACCACATGGAAGCGGTCGGAGGGTGATGACAGGGGCCGAGTCTTCGAGGACGAACTCCTCGATGCGAAGACATTCGCGCCAGCCGCATTCGCCACCAGGGTAACGGTATTACCGGTCACATCCGCCACGCTGGCCCGGTTACAGTCGATGCAGGGATCGCCGGTTGCATAGGCATCCGCCGGAGCATTGCTGTTTCCTAAAGAATCCTGGCCTTGATTGTAGACGACGATGTAATCTCCGACTGCTATCCCCGGGCTAGCCGGCATATTTCCCAGAACATCGAACTGGCAATTCGTTGTTGCGGTACACGTGCCATCATTCGAAAATACCAGCGGATGATTCGCACCTGTTGCATCCAACTCGGAGAGATAGGCACCACCGGCGCTGGTGGCAATAAATTCGACATAGATCATGCCACCCGATGTCGTCACACGCAGGCTGCCGGGTAAGGCCATGGTGACTTCTCGAGAAATCCGGCGCAAGGCGAGATCGGCCGCATCAGTCAGATCGCCGCGCATTACGGTATCAACATAGCCTTTCACTGGCCCGGCGATGAACACAGCAACCATCCCAGCAAGAATTCCGGTAATGACCATGGTCAAAATGGTCTCAATGAGCGTAAAACCGGACTGCTCCGCAGTCGGATGATGGCGTCGGATCAGCTTCATATATGTGGCACCGCCCAACGGGTACGATAGCCTTCAAGAACAACAGTTTCACTTGTGAGCACACAGGCAACGGTGACCTTGATACGCAACACATTCATATCCGCTGCTGCCGTACCCGAAGTGATGCCGTCTAGTTCCTCTGGCACCAGTTCGATTGTGGCCCAATAGCCGGGAGGAGACGAGTTCGCCCCGGTCCCCGTCAGATCGGGTATGAAACTGGCTGCCGAACCAGCAGTCCCCAGCGACAAGGCCGTGCAGTCCTCCTGACCCGTCCCGACCTCACTGCAATAGTTACCGACATTGTTGTAAAGACTGCGATTCGCACCCGCCACCGCCGGTTGCCCGAAGCCCTGGACCAGAGTCGCACACCCAGCCGTGCTGGTCGCCGTGCTCGCATTGGCATCCGTCGGATCGCAATAAGTGAAAGACTGCAAGGTGACTTCCTCAAGCAACGACTCCGCAATCGAGAGCATCTGTTTGCGAACCATCGGATCGGCACTGTGGCCAGCCGTGACATTGAGCACGGACAGCACACCGGCGAGTGCCACACCGACGATGGCGATGAAGGCAATTAATTCGAGCAAGGTTGTACCGCGCTCACGGCGCCCCTTGCGCAGCAAGGACAGCGTGCCAACATGCTCAATGTACATAGCCGGAATCCGCCTCGATCGTTACGGATGACGTGCTGCCACTGCCACCACTGGTTACAACGATGGTCGTACCGCCACCGACAATGGGTCTACCCTCGGCATTGAACTGTATGATCAGCGGCAACGCCGCCGGCGAGGTGATACTGACATTGCTGGGTGGCACAATGCTATTTGCCCCCGAGGGCATCATGAGTGCGATATAGGGACAATTGCCGACATGAGCATCAGGCGTGACCAGTTCGGCGCTCAAAGTTGCACTACTGTCCGCGGCGAACACTAGGCAGGTATGACGCCGCCTGGCCACGGCGGCCTTGCGGGCATAGGCCAGCGTTGATTTGATCTGGTCACGGTAAGCGACGTCACTAAATCCACCCAATAGAGAGAAGCGGGGGATGGCAATCGCGGCGACGATACCGACGACGACCATAACAACGACGAGCTCGATCAGAGTAAATCCTGAAGACACCGGGGGCCTGAGAAGGGCAAAATGGTCGCGAATCATAGTAACTTTTAGCATCGACTCATAACAATCAGTAGGAACAATGCCCGTCTCCACAACTCAAATACGCCCTTGAGCGGGCCTAGACTCCGAATATCCCGACCACGTCCACTCCACCCCACTGCATGTGAACCTAGCTGCAGCAGGTAGTAGATGGCAGCAGATTCAACGCAGTTTCAGTCTATCAAGTTCTCAGAGTTTTCAACAGATACCTCGAAATTAGTCCGGTCGCCACCCACCCACAACCACGATCATTTGCGCAGCAAATAGAACTCGAACTCCTTGCCATCCGTCTCAGTACTGGAAATCAACTCGTTGCCGGTTTGCTGGGCAAAAGCATTGAAATCGCGAACCGAGCCCGGATCAGTCGTCATGATGTGCAAAACTTGACCGCTGCGCATGTCAGTCAGGGCTTTCTTGGCGCGCAGGATGGGCAAAGGACAGTTGAGGCCACGAGCGTCAAGGTCCTTGTCAAAACGGATGGTCATAGTGTCTCCTGCATGTTAATAATGACTTCCATTGAAAAATTGGCCAGCTGTACGATCGGAGCGGTATTTAAAATATGGGCTCGTCGACGGATTGCTACGTAGGCGCTGGATGGTCCATATCTTAAAAATCGTTTGATAAATACTTACAGGCAATCAGGCAATCAGGCAGCTTGCCAAAGACCCGACTTACCACCGGATTTCTCGACGAGGCGAATATTCTCGACGCGCATACCGCGATCCGCAGCCTTGCACATATCGTAAATGGTCAATAGCCCAACACTGACTGCTGTCAGTGCCTCCATCTCCACCCCCGTTCGCCCGTACGTTTCAGCAGTCACTTCGCAGGTGATAGTATTGAGTTCGACATCAATCGAGAACTCAACTGCAACACGCGTCAGCGCAAGTGGGTGACAGAGAGGAATGAGGTCTGAGGTGCGCTTGGAAGCCTGAATTGCGGCAACACGCGCAATTCCAAGCACATCACCCTTCTTGGCGCTTCCCGAGCGAATCAGTTCAAGCGTTTTCGCCTGCATCGAAATACTGCCTGCGGCCCGAGCGACCCGGTGAGTTTCGGTCTTGTCTCCGACATCGACCATATGCGCTAACCCAGCGGCATCAAAGTGAGTTAATGGCGATTGCTCGGAACTCATGGCTAGCTTTCCCTATTCGAGACGGCTTTCCGTCGGACCCGCAAGTCTCGTCAAAAGCCAGTCAGTTCCGGCCATTATGTCACATTGCTGCTTCGCCTCAGCCTACCCAGTGCGCTATTCGACACCAATTGTCACAATTTAACAGCATCAGCCGACATGGAACGATATTCCGAAACGTTTATCATAGCGAGGATGAAACTCCGAGTCTTGATCCTCCTTCTGTGCATAGCGCCCGGCGTTCTTGCCGATGGATTGCCCGATTTGGGCGACGTTTCTCAGGAAAGCTTCTCGCCCATCGTCGAGAAGCGCACAGGCGAGTCGATCATGCATGACATTCGTCTCCATGAGCCTACCTATATCAACGACCCGGAGATCAACGGCTATCTGAACCGTCTTGGTGCACGACTTGTATCCCAAAGCTTGGAGACCCGGCAGGATTTTGAGTTCTTTGCCCTGCGCGACTCAACATTGAACGCCTTCGCCATGCCCGGCGGCTATATCGGCGTACATACAGGACTCATCATGGCCACACGTTCGGAATCAGAACTGGCCTCCGTGCTCGCTCACGAAATTTCGCACGTCACGCAGCATCACCTCGCCCGACAAATCAGTGCGCAGAGTCAAGGGCAAATACCCATGCTGCTAGCCTTGGCGGTAGCCATCCTCGCTTCGCGTAACCATTCGGACCTGTCCCAGGGTGCACTGATGGCCGGGCAGGCTGCCAGCATTCAGAACCAACTCAACTACTCCCGTGACTTCGAGCGGGAAGCCGATCGACTGGGTCTGCAACTGCTGGAGCGCGCAGGATTCGACATCCGCGCAATGGCGGATTTCTTCGAACGTCTGCAAAAATACGGCCGGATCTACGAGAACAACGCTCCTGGCTATTTGCGCACGCACCCGCTCACCACCGAGCGCATCGCAGACATGGAGAACCGCATTCAATCCCGTCCATATCGCCAGGTCGCAGATAGTCTGGATTACCTGCTGGTGCGCGCCAAGCTGAAAGCGAGTGACGGAACACCAAATGATGCCGTAACCGATTTCGCATCACAATTGCGCGAACACAAGTTCGCCAACGAGATTGCCACACGCTACGGCTATACCGTTGCACTGATGCGTGAGCAAAACTATCCGGTTGCCGAACAGGAAATCGCAAAATTGCAGCGATTGAGGGCATCTTCACCAATGATCGACGCAGTTTCTGCCGATTTACGCCAGAAAATGGGCGACTTGCCTGGTGCCTTAAACATCTTGCGCGCAGCCCAAACCCACTATCCGGAGCAACGTGGCCTGTCGTATTCCCTGGCGGAAACCCTGCTGGCCGCAAACCAGCTGCAAGATGCCCTACGCTTCACGATGGATGATCTGCAGAACTACCCTGGCGACATACGCATGCACGAAATTCAGGCACGTATCTATTCAGTAATGGGGAAACGGCTCCAGCAACATCGCGCCCAAGCCGAGGCCTATGCTCTGCAAGGCCAGCTGATGATGGCCATCGAGCAATTACATTTTGCACAAAAGAGCGGCGACGGCGATTATTTTGAGCATTCCCAGGTCGATGCTCGGCTACGCGAACTGAAACAGCGGCACGCCGAAGAAATTAAAGACAAGAAGAAATAGCCCGATACACTACTCTAATGATTTTCGAACGATTACCGGGTGGCTTGGTAAGAAGCCGCAGATGATCCTATAATCAGCCGGAATAATTCTGCAAACGACTCAAGTTATCGTGAGCGGTGCCGTTAACCGAGACAGAACGCCCACATTCGAGGATTGCATCATGAAAATTGACAGCTCAGTGAAATCGCTCGGCGAACTTGCCAGCGGAGTACGCAAGGAAGGCGCCAAACCCACCGCCCTCTCCCAGCCAGCGGCAGGACAAAGTGCTGAGGTTGCGCTGTCGCCACTCTCGGCACGCCTCCAGGAAATCGGCAGCGCCATGTCGACATCACCCGTTGCAGATAGCGAACGCATCAGCGCCATCCGCCAGGCCATCAGTGCCGGCACATTCAAAATTGATGCCAGCAAGATCGCCGACGGCCTCGTCGAGAGTGTTCGCCAGATGCTGGCAACACAAAAGTAAAGCCAGGGGTCACTCGCGTGAACGCTACGTTGGATGCAAGGATCGCGCGCTGCATCGAAGATGAACTTGCAACCCTGAAACAGTTCTTGGATGTCCTGCAAGGGGAACAGCACGCCCTGACCGAAGGTGATGTTGATCGCCTGATGCCACTCATCACCGATAAGACTCGCTTGGCTGGCCTGCTCGCTCAGATTACCGATCAACGCGGCGAGCTCTTGATTACTGCAGGACTCTCGCCAGATCGCGACGGATTGGAGCGCTGGTTCGACCAGTATTTGCCATCAACCGAACTAGCGCAAAGTCTGCGGGCTGATTGGGTGAACCTACTCGAATTAGCCGGCAAGGCTCGAGCGCTGAATGAAACCAACGGAAACCTGATCGCCACCCGACTTCAGCACAATCAGCAGGCTTTGAATGCACTACTCGCAGCGGCCAACCAGGCGGCACTATATGGCCCAGATGGGCAAACCCGGGCGAGTCCCGGTGGCCGGTTGTTCGGCGCAGCCTGATCCCTGCCCCCCCCCAGAAGAAACGGTTTCTCGCAACTCAGGCGACAACTCGTACGCCCGATGACGGCGTACCTCCGTTTCTTTAAGGGCTGGCTTGCGAGATATCACCCTTGACGATCGCCGTTACGCTCTCAGTGAGATCGGGAGTTTTCGACTCGATGGTAATAGCCACGCGCCGATTGCGCGCCCGTCCGTCAGGTGATGCATTGTCTGCCAGCGGACGCTGATCCGCATATCCGGTTGCTGTCAGGCGACTCGCGGCAACTCCGTTCTCGATCATCAAGCGCACGACGCTGGATGCACGCACCCCCGAGAGTTCCCAGTTCGACGGAAACTGCGGCGTTGAAATTGGAATATTGTCAGTATGACCCTCGACCGTAATCGGAAAATCGGTCGGCGCCAGAATACGCGCGACCGAACTCAAAGCATTTACGGCCTCCGTAGCAAGGCGCGCATCACCCGGTAAAAACAGCAGACTGGCATTAATGTCGATGGTGATGCCCTGCGCACCTTCGGTGATCCGCACTTGTCCGTTCTTCACCAGCGGTCCGAGCGCTTCGTTGATCTCCTGTGCCATGTTGCGCATCTTTTCCTTTGTTTGACGCTTGTTCTCGTCGTTTGCCGGCTTGCTCACAATCATGGGCCGGTTGGGCACGATCATCGGCAGAACCAGCGCCGAACTTGGTGGCGCAACGGGCACCTGAGCGCCACTCGTCGATCCGGGAACATTACGAAAAGCAGAGATGATGGAGTCGGAAAGCACACGATACTTTCCATCGTTAACCGAAGACACGGCATACATCACGACAAAAAATGCAAACAACAGAGTGATGAAATCAGCATACGAAACGAGCCAGCGCTCGTGATTCTCATGCTCGTCCTCGGCACGGCGACGGCGTCTCATCGTATCTCAAAGAGTCCGGCTTCGGAGGTCACGCGTCGTCATTAAAGATACCCGCGCATGCGGCCTTCAATGACACGCGGGTTATCGCCGTTAGCGATACCGACCAGTCCATCAAGATACATCTCACGCAATGCGACGAGACGCGCTATGTTCGCAAGAAGTTTTTTTGCCACCGGCAAAAACACAAGATTCGCGAGCCCAACGCCGTAGATCGTGGCAACGAAGGCAACGGCGATCCCCGCTCCCAGCTTGGATGGATCGGTCAGGTTTTCCATCACGTGGATCAAGCCCATCACGGCCCCGAGAATGCCGATGGTCGGCGAATAGCCTCCGGCCGACTCCCAGACCTTCGCAGCCGCCCTCATCTGGACTTCATAGGAATTAATCTGCACTTCAAGCACTTCGCGCAGGCTATTAGGCTCGGCCCCATCGACCAGCAACTGCAATCCTTTCAAATGGTACGGGTCGCGTAGCGCGGAAAGCTGCGTCTCCAGCGCCAAAAGGCCTTCACGACGAGCAATCAGTGACCAACCGAGAATACGATTGATGAGTTCGTCTGTAGCAACCGCCGGAGGCACAAATACCCACTTGAACATCTTCATGCCCAAGACAAAAACCGGCATCGGGCTTTGCAACATTACGGCACCGAGAGTGCCCCCAATCACGATGAGAAAGGCAGTGGGCTGAACAAGCGAAGAAACATGCCCCCCTTCGAGCACCTGCCCCACGAGTACTGCCCCGATACCCAAGAGCAAGCCACCGATACTGATTTTATCGAAAACTGCCATGTCAGACCTGCTTCGGCGTGCGCCCTGCCTTGGCGGAATTACGTTTTCCGCCCGCCGCAACAGTACTCCCGAGGCGACTCCGCAGACGGGCGATCGCCTGTGTATGCAGTTGGCAAATACGTGATTCGGTCACCCCCATGACCTCACCGATCTCGCGCAGATTAAGTTCTTCGTCGTAATAAAGTGCCATCATCAGCTTTTCCCTTTCTGGCAACTCCTCGATGGCGCCAATCAAGGTAGCGCGCATGTCCTGGTCAAGCAATGCTGCCAGCGGGTCCAATTGGGCGGAGACAAGGTGACGCTCGAGAAACGCTTCGCCTTCGCCTGACTCGCTGTCACCAAGATCTTCCAAATACACGAGCTGGTGCCCCCGAGCATCAAGCAGCAGCTTTTGGTAATCTTGCAACGACATACCCAAGGACTCGGCCAGCTCACTCTCATGAGGTGAGCGCCCATGCTTTTGCTCTAGTGCGTGAATTCCCGCCTCGACGCGCCGCATTTCTCGCCTTAGGCCACGCGGTAACCAGTCGTTCTCGCGCAAACCATCGAGCATGGACCCGCGGACGCGTTGCACAGCATAGGTTTCAAACTGTGCTCCAAGACCGTCTTCGTAGCGCGATATCGCATCCAGCAGGCCGATCATGCCATTCTGGATGAGATCATCAACCTGCACGCTAGGCGGCAACCTGGCCATCAAGTGGTAGGCAATCCGCTTGACCAGCGGCGCGTACTGCAAAACGAGCTGTTCTTTGTCCGGAATGCCCTGCGCGTTATACGTCATAAATTTCAGGGAAGACGTTGACCGGCAAACTATACCACCGAATCACGGAACTCCGCAGCAGCAACGGCTGCCGCCGCTCCCCAGGTATCGCGATTCGATCGATTGGTGACAGCAAACCCATCCAGCTCTTGCTGAATACCAGACGAGTCAGCAAAACCTGCCTCACCTCGACCATCGACTGCGGCGGGCAGGCGCTGGAGCAATGCGTAGGCAAGATTGTCGGTCACGGGTACCAGCGACGCACCCAGGTAGTCGAGCCTCACATCCAGATGCTCCCGGGCAACCCGACGCATATTATCGAAGATCGCTCGAGCCTCTTCACGCGTTCGCGGACGCGTGATGACAACTTGGAAACCATCGCGCCCACGTTCCTGGACAATACGTTTGATCAGCGCATAAGCGTGAGTGATCGCCGTGCTCTGCGCGCCAACAACGACGGCCATATGACGCGCAGCCAAAGCCAGCGGGGAAAGATGACCATGGTTGCGTACGGCCGCATCAATGAGAACGAAGTCAACGCCACGCTGCATCTCCTGAATGCAGGCTGGCAGCCGACGGCGTGCTGCGGCTGCGTTGCGGTTGGCATGGTCGAGTTCGCGCGCGGCGCGCGCCGCGGGAATAATACGAACCAACGGCGCAGCTTCCAGTGCGGTCTGCCCAAGGGTACGTTCACCTTGCAAGACCTGATAGAAATCGTGACGCGCCTTTAAGCCAAAATAAGAAATTGTGTTGTTAGGCGCCTGATTCTCATCAACAATTAGAACACCGTGCCCTGCGGCAGCCAATGCAGCTGCCGTCTGCACGACAAGAGTCGTCCGCCCGCATGCCTCGCGCCCAGACGCAAACGCCACGACTTGAGGAGTGCGACCGCTAAACATGCGCCGTAATCCCGCCGCCTGGTCACCTGCCCATGGCCCAGCCGCCTGGCCTTCTAAATCGGGCCATTCAGCCACGAGAGGCCCCTGCTGTTTTGCGCGTCGTTTCTTGCATCGCCATGGTCAGGCCAACCTCATCTTTCTGTAGATGATGCGGTGAAGCCTCACCGGGTTGCCTGAATGCGCGATGCATCAAATAGTTCCTGTTGGGCAAGTGCATGTCTTCAGGAACACGCTGGCCGTTTGCGATGTAACAAAGCAACAGACCATGCCGAACCACAGCATCGAGCGCGGGAGCGATAGAAGCAGTCTCATCGACCTTGCTGAGAATTACACCGGCGAGATCTTCTCCGGCGTAAACGCGGACGACGTCGTCAAGCGTATCGCCACGGCTCGTGGCATTCAGCAGAAGCAGGCGATTGACCTCACCGGCCCGCATCAGCATCGCAGCCTGCTCGGCCACCATGCGGTCGCGCTGACTCATGCCAACGGTATCAATCAATACCATGTGCTTGTCGCGCAGATCGGCCAGTGTATGGCGCAGATCATCACCGTCGCGCACGACATGGACGGGAACGCCAAGAATACGGCCGTAAATGCGCAGCTGCTCGTGCGCACCGATACGATAACCATCCGTTGTCAGCAACGCGATCTTGTCCGCGCCGTAGCGAACGACACAGCGTGCTGCCAACTTCGCCGTGGTCGTCGTCTTGCCGACGCCGGTGGGTCCGACAAGAGCGTAAACACCGCCGCGGTCAATAATGTCGTTATCATTTCCAAGGGTGCGTAGACGTCGGTTTATTGCACTCTTTAGCCACTTGCGCGCATCGTCAATATTCATATCAGGCGGCATTTCCTGGCATAGCTTGCGCGATAATTGGCCCGAGAAGCCGGCATCCAGCATCTCGGCAAGCGCCAGCGCACGCACTGGCGACTCGCGCGACATCTCGCCCCAGGCGAAGCCAGCGAGCTGACGCTCCAGCAATGTCTTGATCGTGTGCATCTCGCCCATCAACTGCGTCACCTGAGACTGCATCTGATCATCCTGCGACGACAGAAAATCCGTTGTTGCCGCAAAAGGGGACTGAGATCGACCCAAGCGTGACTGTGACTCTTCTTGTAACGCAGTACGCAAAGGTATCTGTGCCTGGGAATCCTGTGCAACGTCCACCGAACCGCGTCCAGGCAATGGACGCAAGCGCGGACGCTCATTGGCCAGTGCGGCCTCCGGAGCCATCGCTGCGGCAACTGCACCAGAGGGCCGCGATGGCTGAGATACCGACGGCTTGCGGGCCTGAGTCGACAGGCTGACGGTGTAATCGTTTTCAGGAAACGAGGTAGTGGTTCGCGGCTGAGGCCTGACATCGCCACCAAAAGGTGTCGCGAGAGCTTTGGCATAAGCCTGCTGAGCTGCGCCACCCGTAAGCGTAGCCCGAGGCGCCGGTGTCGACGCCGCCCGCGTCGCTGACGAGGAAGAGACTTCGCGCAATGGCATCTGCCGCGACAATGCTTCGAAGCCCTCCGAGGTCATCGCCATGATCTCCACACCACCGTTCGCCGGCTTGTTAGAAACGACGATGGCATCAGGACCGAGCTCTTCCTTAACCTTGCGCAGGCAATCACGTGCCGTTGGTGCGACAAAGCGGCGCATGCTCATATCACACTCACGCGACACACTTGCTTCTGCGCCCATGAGGATAAGGCCTCGCGCCCTCTCCCCTCCCGGATTAAGCGGCTGTGGAGTTTTCTGTTATTCATGTTCTGGCTCCAATAATTGCGGTAACTCGAATCGTGCGTGAATCGGGGACTTCGGCATTTGAAATAACCTTGAGCGCTGGAACAGCACGGCGCAGGAAACGCGAAAGAAGCCAGCGCAGATTGTTCGGCACCAGCAGGACCGCTGGCATGCCGGCATCTTCCTGCCGCTGAGCGACTGTGACGGTTTCACGCAACAGCGTATCGGCAAGTCCAGGCTCAATGCCTGCGGCATCGCCGCCACCTTGCATCGCCTGGCCGAGCACGCGTTCGAGGCCGGGATCAATGGTCATCACAGTCATATCCGAATTACCCGGGAAAAGCTGTTGAACGATGGCACGACCAAGCGCAACACGGACCTGACTGGTTAGCTCGAGGGGTTCCTGCGTGCGAACAGCCTGCTCGGCAAGCGTTTCAATGATGGTATGCATGTCACGGATATTGACGCCTTCTTCGAGTAAGTTCTGCAGGACGCGCTGCACGACCGAGATGGAAATCTGCTTCGGCACCAAATCCTCGATCAGCTTAGGTGCGTCCTTCGCAATATGATCTAGCAAGGCTTGGGTTTCCTGACGTCCCAGCAGCTCCGCTGCGTTCGACAAGATCACGTGATTAATGTGTGTGGCAACCACGGTACCCGCATCGACGACCGTGTACCCGAGCGCCTGCGCCTGCTCACGCAAGCTGGCATCAATCCATATCGCCGGCAGACCGAAGGCTGGATCAGTCGTCGGCGTACCGGGTAACTGGCCCGCCACGCGCCCCGGATTGATCGCCATGTACATCCCGAGATTGGCCTCTCCGGCACCTATTTCAACGCCCTTCAAGGTAAGCCGATAGGCATTCGGCTTTAACTCTAGGTTGTCTCGAATATGAACCGGCGCACAGAGAAAACCGATCTCCTGCGCGAATTTTTTCCTAAGGCCGCGAATCCGTTTGAGCAATTCGCCGTCTTGTCCCTTATCGACCAGAGGAATCAGACGGTAGCCCACTTCCAGCCCAAGCACATCCACGGGCGCCACATCGGACCAACTGGCATCCTGAGTCTCCTGCGGCACCACCGACTCAACCTTGGGCACCTCCTCAACCGGCGCAACTGCCTGACGCTTGAGTACCCACCAGCCAAGGCCACCGAGCCCCACAGCAAGCAGCAAGAACACCACATTGGGCATGCCAGGAATCATGCCCAGCAAACCGATAATGAAAGCCGTAAGCAACATCACCGCAGGATTACCGAACATCTGATTGGTCACCTGCTGCCCAACATCCTCGCCCGTGGTGACACGACTCACCACAAGACCTGCCGCCGTGGAAATAATCAGCGCAGGAATCTGTGCCACCAGGCCATCACCGATCGTCAGCAGTGTGTAATTTTTCGCTGCTTGGGCAAACTCCATATCGTGCTGAACGATACCAACGATGAGCCCGCCGATGATGTTGAGGAAAAGGATCAAGATGCCGGCCACAGCATCACCACGCACGAACTTGCTCGCACCGTCCATGGAGCCAAAGAAATCGGCTTCCTGCGCAATGGCTGCACGACGCGTGCGGGCATCCTCTTCACCGATCAAACCGGCATTCAAGTCAGCATCAATCGCCATCTGCTTGCCAGGCATGGCGTCGAGCGTGAAACGCGCGGTGACTTCGGCAATACGTCCGGCACCCTTGGTGATGACGACGAAGTTGATAACCACCAGAATAACGAACACTACAAGACCTACGGCATAGTTCCCACCCACGAGGAAGTGGCCAAAAGCCTCAATGACCTTGCCGGCCGCATCCGGACCGGTGTGGCCCTCAAGCAGCACGACACGCGTCGACGCAACGTTCAACGAAAGGCGCAGTAGCGTCGTCACCAGCAACACCGTTGGGAACACCGAGAAATCAAGCGGCTTCAAGGTGTACATCGCCACCAGCATCACCATGATCGACAAGGCGATGTTGAAGGTAAAAAATAGATCGAGCATGAAGGGCGGCAAGGGCAGCACCATCATCGACAGGATCATCACGATCAGCATCGGCGCCGCAAGCTGGCGCAAACTACCGCTCGATACGAGTCTCTGCAGAGTCAATGATTCATTCATGCAAGCACCTGCCCTTCACGACCGTCAGGAATACCGGGGTCCAGAGCTGCCGGAACTGGAAGATCACGCGGCGGCGGCGGAAGCTGGCTCAAGCCCTCACCCGACAGATATTGATTGAGCTGATATACATAGGCCATCACCTCAGCGACAGCCGTATACAGCGCAGCAGGAACCTGCTCACCGATATCGCAGTGCCTATACAAGGCACGCGCCAGCGGCGGTGCCTCAAGCTGTGGCACGTTATTTTCGGCGGCCAGTTGGCGAATATTCTGTGCAACCAGATTGATGCCCTTGGCGACAACCTGAGGCGCACCCATCTGCTTGCTGTCGTACTTGAGCGCAACAGCAAAGTGTGTCGGGTTGGTCACCACAACATCAGCCTTAGGCACTTCGGTCATCATGCGCCTGCGTGCCATTTCGCGCTGCTGACTGCGAATGCGCCCCTTAACCTGCGGGTCACCCTCCTGCTCCTTACCCTCCTGACGCACTTCTTCACGCGTCATGCGCATCTTGCTGTAGTACTGCCAAAGCTGAAATGGCACATCGATCGCAGCGACGAGCGCAACGCCACTAACCAAGGCCAGCGCCGCATACTGAAGCAAACTGGCAAACGATACGAGCGCACTTTCGATCGGCTGAGAAAGCAGAGAAAACAGCGCTCCCTGCTGATGGGTAACAACCCAATAGACAACACTGCCTACGAGCAAAGCCTTAAGCACTGCTTTCACCAACTCAGCCACACCCTGCATGGAAAACATCCGCCCAAGCCCCGTGAGAGGATTAAGCCGATCAAATTTCAGACCCATCGCCTTGGGAGAAAAAACCAAGCCACCAAGAACCGCCGGACCGGTCAATGCTCCAACCACCGTCAGAAGGAATAGCGGCGCAGCAAGCAGCAACGCGTCAAAGGAGAGAGACACAAAGGCATTCACCATCGCAAGCCGGTCAAAAGCCGCCCCGTGCCCAAAGCTTAGACCGCGCCGCAAAATACCCGAAGCATGCTGAACGAACCACCCTCCCATCGCCCAGAAACCTCCGACACAAGAAAGGAGGACGAGGAACGCCGAAAGCTCACGAGATTGCGGGACGCGACCTTCTTCGCGCGCCTGCTCCAGACGTCGCGATGAAGCTGGTTCGGTTTTTTCTAGATCGCTATCCTCAGCCACGGGCAGTCCCTCGCATGGCGGCAATTATTGCCGCCGGCGCCAGGAAAGATCATGGGAATAGAATAAGTTTCACCCGTTAATTCGGGTGACAGATGAAAATTACGGAGCAACTACCTGTAATTCATCGGCAATTTTAGTCGAAAGCGGCGGTCAGTCGGATCAGGCTGAAAATTGCTTACGCGACCGAAGCTCTACAAAAATCAGGCTGCAGTGACCTGATCTGGCATGAACGCGGAACGCGGCATCCCACGACTTTCACCAAGCGTACTGAGCAACTCCTTCATGTCCAGAATCAGCACGATCTGACCGTTAGACAAAGTGGTGACACCCGCCACGCCCTTCGGACGGAAATCCTCCAGCGACTTGATCACCGCATCCTCACGCCCCGCAAAGCCTTCAATGGCAAGGATAAAGGAACTGTCGACCGTCTGCATTAGCACGCCATACTCAGGAACACGTTCCTGAGACCAACCAAGCAGACCTGCGAGCGGCAACAGGGGCAACACCTCGCCACGAACCACCATTACAGCCGCACCGCCAACTTCCTGGACCTGATTAACATCAATCGGCAGAATCTCACGCACCATGGTCAGCGGCACGGCAAACGGCTGCTCACCGAGTTCGACCAAGAGCACCGGCAGGATCGCAAGCGTCAGCGGCAGGGAGATAATGAAGGTCGTCCCTTCGCCTGCCGTCGTTTTGATGTCTATCGTGCCGTTAAGCTTGTGGATATTGGTCTTGACGACATCCATGCCGACGCCGCGGCCAGATACATCAGATGCAATATCGACCGTTGAAAAGCCGGGCAGGAAGATCAGGTTGAAGCTCTGCCGATCATCCATGGAGTTAGCTTCTTCATCGGTGATAAGGCCTTTGCTCAGTGCCTTGGCACGCAACCTTTCGGGATTCATGCCACGACCATCGTCGGAAACCAGCAGAACGATGTGATCCCCTTCCTGACGTGCCTCCAGACGCACCTTCGACTGTTCGGGTTTTCCCGTTGCGGTTCGTTCGCTTGGCAGCTCCACACCATGATCAACCGCGTTGCGTATCAAATGGATGATGGGGTCTGAAAGATCCTCGATCATCGTTTTGTCGATTTCGGTTTCCTCGCCGACCAGCACGAGCTCGACATCTTTGCCCAAACCACGCGCCAGATCGCGTGCGATACGCGGATATTTCTGGAACAGTCGACCGATAGGCTGCATGCGCGTCTTCATCACCGCACTTTGCAGATCACTCACCAGCAGGTCTAACTGGCTCACCGCCTGATCGAGCGCCGCCATGGTGTCGGAATCAGATCGCCCGGCAAGGATATCGCTACGCAGGGAATTGAGGCGATTCTTGGTCAGTCCAATTTCTCCGGAGAGATTGAGCACCTGATCGAGCCGTGCAGTATCGACGCGGATGGTGTTATCACGCGTCTTTTCCCCGTCGCGACGGCCGGCTGAAGTGCTTTGATAGCCCGACTTGTCGGCTGCTCGCCGCCCTGAGGCCTGTTGAATGATCTGCTCCGGAACTGGCTTCGCAGGCGTTGCAGGCGCTTGTACCAAGATGGGCTCAGGCGCACCAACCACAAGCTGCGCACCAGGAAGATCAGTAACTGCTGCGAGCAGATTGTCCCAGTTGGGACCTGCTTCCACATTAACAGCAGAGGAGGAGACCACTGCGGGTGCCGTTGCTACCGAACTCGTGGCCGGCGCGACATCGGCTAGCTCACCAGCGATAGCACGCTTGAGCGTCGCCAACAAAGCCTCAGGTGCAGGTCCCGGCTGCTGGTTGCGCTCCAGCGCGCCAAACATTTTGCGCACCCCACCCGTAGCATCCATGATCACATCCATGGTCTCACGGGTCACGATAATCTCGCCATTGCGCAGACGATCGAACAGGTTTTCGGTCAGATGACAGAGCGTGACCAGTTCGGCAGCGCTGAGAAAGCCAGCCCCACCCTTAATGGTGTGAAACCCACGAAAAATGTCATTGAGCAGGTTGTGATCGTGAGGGTTTTTCTCGAGATCGACGAGCTTGTTGTCGACACTCGAAAGCAGATCATTCGCCTCAACCAGGAAGTCCTGCAGCAGATCTTCCATTCCTTGAAAATCGCTCATATTCGCATGCTCCAGTCATTCGATGGGTTACGCTTGCAGAGCCAACACAAAAAAGTCAGCCAAAATGCAGCAAGCCCCATTGCTGCTCGCTAAAAACCCAGACTCTCTAGCAGGTCGTCGACCTGCGATTGGCTGTGAACAATATCGGTTCGCCCTTCGCCATTGATCACGGGACCGTTGAGTAAGCCTTCCGGTGCTTCGGCCCGCACTTCCGGCGGCATGGCCTCCAGCAGAATCGACAGCAATTGCTGCTCCATCGTCTGCGCCAATTCAACTACCTTCTTGATCACCTGTCCGGTGAGGTCTTGGAAATCCTGAGCCATCATGATTTCCGTTAGCTGATTGTTGGTCGCAGTAATCTGTTGCGGCATGCCGCGCAGGAAACCATGCGTATCTGCCGCAAGCGACTTAAACTCCGCCGGCGAGAGTTGGTTAGCAAAAACCTTGTCCCAGCGGATACCAAGCGCCTTGGATTGATCATGCATGGCATCCTGTATCGGACGTGCAATCTCGGTGGCATTGAGCACCCTACTGGCTGCCTGCTCGGTCATCTGCACAATGTAGACCAAGCGCTGACGTGCGTCGGGAATCGCTTTCGCTGTGTCCTCAAGAACCTTGTCGTAACCGAGTTCGCGCATTGAGTTATGCAGCTCACGGGTCATCTGGCCAAGACGATTGAAGACTTGCGCTGCCGATGCATCCGGCGTCTCTTGCACAGATACGGGAGCAGGGGTTCCGGTAGCGCGAATCGCAGATGCCGACTGGGTCACGATGGACTCCACTGAAGCCCCCGTGCTCATCTGACCAGCAACGCTATCGAAAAGAGCCTGCAACTCGAAAGAGTCCCCTGACGGGTCTGCAGCGGCCTCGGTGACTCTAGCGGGCGGTACAGGCTCGCTGGCGCCGACTGCAATGCTATCAAACAGTGCCTGCAAGTCTTCATTATCACCAGACTCATCAAACTTGCCGGATTCCCGGGGTAAACCGGTGGTAGGTGTGGCCATGATTTACTGGTCGCTCCGTTCGTTCAGTTCTTACGCCGAGGCCTGCTCAAGCTTCTCAAAAATCTTGATTAGCTTTTCATTGAGCGTCGCTGCTGTGAACGGCTTGACGATATAGCCATTGGCTCCGGACTGGGCTGCAGCGATGATGTTCTCTTTTTTTGCTTCCGCCGTGATCATCAATACCGGCAAGTGCTTGAGCGCAGCATCGGAGCGAATTGCCTGGAGCAACTGCAGACCGTCCATGTTCGGCATATTCCAGTCGGTGATTACAAAATTAAAACCACCCCCTTGTAGCTTCTGTAACGCCACAGCACCATCCTCGGCCTCATCAGCACTGGTATAGCCCAGTTCCTTCAGCAAGTTACGCACGATACGGCGCATCGTGGAAAAGTCATCGACGATAAGAATTTTCATCTTGCTCGGATCAGGCATATAAATCTCCGGCTCAGTTTCTATGGTGTTTCATCAATAACGGTCGCAATGTCTCAGCCAGGATTTCGGCATCGAACTTGGCGACATAAGAGTCGACGCCGACCTGCTTTCCCATCGCGCGATTGGCTTCCGACGAAAGTGAAGAATGCATCACGACCGGAATATTATTGAAACGCGGATCAGACTTGATGTTGCGGGTCAGCATGTAGCCGTCCATCTCTGGCATCTCGGCATCGACGAGGATCAACTGAACTTCGTCGCGCAAATCCTTAGCCGCCTGTTGTGCGTGCGACGCCATGCCCTGCAGACGGGTCCAGGCCTCTAGACCATTCAAGGCATGTTTATGCTTAACGCCAAGTTTGTCGAGTACCTCGGAAATTTTCTTGCGTGCAATCGCCGAATCGTCGACAAAGAAGACATTGTATTCGACGCTATCATCCATTCGCTCGACATCCGGCACCTGCGCCTCCCCGAAAGTCGACGCCATAATCTGTTCGACGTCGAGTATCGAGACCATTCGGCCTCCGGACAACTCCGTGATTGCAGTAATAAAACGATGAGAACCTCCGGCAATCACCGTTTCCGGAGCGCGAACTTTATCCCACTCAACGCGTGTAATGCGATCCACATCATGCACCAGAAAGCCGAGAATGCGCTTGTTGTATTCCGTCACCATCATCGAGCTACCGAGCCCGGCTGGTGCATCGGCGAGGCCCATTGAGCGCGCCAAGGAAAGTACCGGAATAACGTTACCACGCAGGCTGATTAAGCCCTCTACTCCGAGCGGCATATTGGGTGTCTTGGTGATTTTTGGTGTCTTGCTGACCTCACGCACCTTGAATACATTGATGCCAAAGGTCTCTTGCGTACCAAGCGAAAACAACAAAACCTCCATGCAGTTCGACCCCGCCAGACGCGTGCGGGCATCAACTGCCTCTAGCATCCCCTTCTCCGGCAAGATTGTCACAGCATTACTCATGGCAGTACCCCCCCCGTTATGCAGCGGCTTTCCGGGCCTGCAGGCCGGCGGCAATACGCAACAGCGACTCTGCGAGCCGCTGGGGCTCAAATTTCGACACGTATTCATCCACGCCAACCGAGCGACCAAGCTGGTTGTTCGACATACCTGTCAGTGAGGAATGCATGATGACGGGAATCCCGGCAAAACGCGGGTCCGACTTAACGTGTTTGGTCAGAATATAGCCGTCCATCTCCGGCATTTCGACATCAGTCAAGATAACTTGAACATCATCTTTCACCTGGCGACCACTATTTACCGAGTAAGTGGCGATCTTCTGCAGTTCATCCCAGGCAACCCGGCCATTTACCGCACTGACATGCTTGATACCGAGTGCATCAAGTGTCCGCTGAATCTGCGCACGGGCGATGAATGAATCGTCAGCAAAGAAAACCGTCATGTCACCATCAATCGGCTTGAGGTCCTTGTAAAGATAGGAATCATCAACTTGCGTAGTCTCCGCGAGGACGCGCTCGACGTCGATCATCATCACCAGACGACTATCAGCCAACTCGGTGACTGCCGTCACCATGCCCCCTAGGTTTGAGGCAAGCATTTCGGGAGGAACACGCATCTGCTGCCAATCGAGGCGCAGGATGGTGTCTACCGCTTCGACGAGAAAACCTTGGGTATGACCGTTGTATTCGGTGACGATCATGACTTCACGTGGCGACTCTGGCTGAATACCGACATACTCAGCGAGGTCGACCACCGGCACCAACGCACCCCGCAGGCTGACCATACCCTTCACTGCCGCTGGCATGTCCGGCGATGCGGTAATCGGGGGCTTGCGCATGACTTCACGCACTTTGAACACGTTAATACCAAAAGTTTCGCGACGACCGGTTCGAGCATCGTGACCTAGTGTGAAAAGCAGGATTTCCAGCTTGTTGGTGCCGGCCAGTCGCGTACGCTCGTCAACGTTTTTCATCAAATCGGACATTAATCGTCTTCCCTCACGAATGCGCCCAACTCTACAAGGCCTGATCTTCGTTCAAATGAACCCACGGCTAGCGATATTACGCCATTTTTCTCAAGCACGAGAACCTACACAAAATTTTTGTCGCATCCTCGCAACTTTCAGCGCCACAGCGGCGTTCGCGCCTCCGAAAGACATTCTGCGGCGTCATGCACCAACTGCGAGACGCCCCCTTAATTTTCGGCAAAATGAAACATAGCGCCAATTCCAAACGAAATCAGGTGTTCGGGTAAGCACCCAGTGCAACTCAAACAACAGTCCCCCTGACGATCCGAAGTTCACGCTGAGGGTAGGGAATCTCAATGCCATTAGTGCGGAACTCCTGCCAGATGGCCAAATTGATGTCTGAACGCAATTGCAGGGTGCCCTCCTGAGAATCAGCGATCCAGAAGCCGAGTTCAAGATTGATACCCGAATCAGCAAAGGCCGTCAGAAAAGCCTTCGGCGGTGGATCAGCGAGTACTCGTGACTGAGTACGTGCCGCATCGCACATGATATGCATTGCCTGCTCAAGATCAGAGTCGTAACCAACCTGAACCGGAAGGGCAATCCGCATCCGTGGATCAGTCAGCGACTCATTGAGCACGACCGAACCGATCAGAACCTCATTAGGAACAATGGCCTCGACTCCTGTCCCGCTCCTCAGGACCGTATACCGCGTAGTGATCTGGGTAACCTGACCACGGTCACTACCGACAGCGATGACATTCCCCAGACGAATAGAGCGATCAAGCAGGATGATGAAGCCTGATACGTAGCTGCTGGCAATCTTCTGCAGGCCGAAACCAAGACCAACACCCAGCGCACCACCGAACACCGATAGAGTGGTCAGATCAATGCCGACCAGCGGCAGGCCAATCAAGATGGCCAGCACCAACAGCAAGGCACGAACCAATCGGGAAAAAACCACTTTCAGATTGGCATCCAGCCTACTCGACGCCATCAGACGCACCTCGACCATACCACCGATCCAGAGTGCGACAAGCACGGCGGTGAGGACCGTCACCGCGCCCTGCAGCAACAGCCAAAGATTCAGCTTTTGCTTGCCCACTGAAAAAGTGACCGCCTCGAGAAAATCAATGGTGTCCGGCAACACACCCGTAATGTGCAAGGCCACGACACTCGCAACCAACAAGGAAAAACTTCGTTCAAACGATGCCAGCCAAGTGGCTTCCTTGAAGGTGTAGCGCAAGACATAGAACACAGCGCGGGTGATCGCCAACCAGCCGAGCAAAGGAAGCGCCAGTGCCAACAAGCGCACATGCAACGCATTCTGTAGCAGTTGCTGCGTCATATACACGAGCAGCATCGCGACCAGAGGAAATGTGATCCGTCGAAGGCCGCCTTGCCCGATCTTCCAGGCGCCATGTGCATTCGGAACCCGCTCGCGGACGAGTCGATTCACCAGCCAGGCCAGGGCCAGACAGAGCAGAAGCAAGCCCGCCTGCCAGAGCATATCGGGCTGCTGAATATCATGCCAAAAATCAATCAGGAGACTATGGACTTCACTTGTCATTTGTCTTGTCGCCGCCTGTCAATGATGGTCGGCATCGCATAAGCCACGGCCTCTCCACGATGACGCAGCCAGTTGTCGAGGTAGAGACGCACCAGCGCCGGATTACCACGCAGAATTAGCAAATTCTCGGCATTGCGGGCCTGTGCAGAAAATGTAAAGTTGTAGCTCCCGGTGATCACTGCAGCGCCGGCCTCGAGTGGATCGACGAGAATGATCTTGTTGTGCGCAACCGCGTAGCGAGTCTCCAGCCAAACGGGAATACCTGCCTCGGCCAGTCGGGGAATCTGGCTCTTATCCCCCTTGAGCAGCATTTCCTGATCTGCCAGCACCTCGACCCTGACACCTCGCCGCGATGCATCGATCAACGCGTTTGCCAATGTGCGACTGGTGAACAGGTAAGCCTGAACATGGATGGCGACGCGTGCCTGATGCAAAGCCTTGAGGATCGCGCCCTCGGCGTCATCCCACGGCGTGAACGCCACCTCAACACTGCCTTCAGCCGGTAACGGCGCCCGCGCCCAGAGCGGCGACGCGAGCATCGCCAAAATCAGCAGCAGAAGCAGCGTCAGCTTTTTTTTCACCGACACCGCTCCAGAACTGCGGCATAAAATCCGTCAGTCCCGTGGAGGTGGGGCAGCAGGCGCATATCAGGATCATTGCCACAATCAATCAAAATACCCTGCTGCGCCAGAATCTCTGCGGTATTCATGCGACTGAAATCGGGATGCGTAGCGAGAAAATCGTTAACCACAGCAGCATTCTCGTCCTCGATGATGCTGCACGTCGCGTACACCAGCCGGCCACCTACCTTCACCAAGCGCGCTGCACCGGCGAGGATGTCACGCTGCTTGCGTGACAACTCCTCGACACTCTGTGCCGTCTGTCGCCACTTGAGATCGGGGTTACGCCGCAACGTTCCCAGGCCGCTGCACGGCGCATCGACGAGCACACGGTCGATCTTGCCAGCAAGTCGTTTCACACGAATGTCATTCTCGTTATCGATGCACACCGGATGTACATTCGACAAGCCGCTGCGGGCAAGTCGAGGCTTGAGCTTCGCCAGTCGCTTACTGGAAACGTCGAAGGCATACAAGCGCCCCGTCGAACGCATCATGGCACCAAGCAGCAGCGTCTTGCCACCGGCACCTGCACAAAAGTCCACAACCATCTCGCCCCGCTTCGGTGCAAGCAAGACGCCCAGTAGCTGGCTGCCCTCGTCCTGAACTTCGATCGCCCCCTCCAGGTAGAGTGGATGACGCTGCAAGGCCGGCTTACCTGTCAGACGAATGCCAAATGGTGCGTAACGACAACTTTCCGCACCGATGCCATCGACCCCCAGGCGTGCCAAAACCTGTTCACGCGTCGCTTTCACGGTATTGACACGCACATCAAGCGGCGCCGCCTGATTGAGGCCACGTGCCAGTTCGATCAACTCGCCCTCCGAAAGGCGCGTACTCAATCGTTCCAACAGCCAGTCCGGCAAATCGACCTGATCGGCAAGCGAAAAATCGGGCTCGGGCCGTGCCTTGAACTCCAGCAACCAGTCCCTTTCCGTCGCCGAAACCACCTCGGCGAGCTGCTTCTGTGCAACGCCGCCGAAACGCAGCAGAGCGGCTAGCAAGAGCCAGCGTGAGCTGCGTGCCGGATGAACCAGCTTTTCGAGCTGACGCTTACGGCGCAGCACCGTATAGCAAGTCTCGGCAATGAACCCGCGTTCATGTCCACCAAGGTTTCGATGCTCACGAAAGTAAGCGGAAAGTACACCATCCGCAGGCTGGCTGAACTCCAGCAAACGCGAAAGTGCGTCCCCGGCATGATCGATCATTGCCGCACTGATGCGCGCAGTGCTAACCGTTGCAGAAAGTGGCGCTCTGCTCGGAGATCTGGACTTATTGGGATATGTATCAGTCTTCTTTTTCATCGTCGTCACTGGCTCAATGATCTTGTCATTCCTTCAAATTCGATTTCCTCGGCCTTCTGGTCGAAGCTATCGCCCTTCCCATCCGTGTAGCGGATACGTACCGGCAAGCCACGCAGATCGCGCGCCAGCCAGATGTCAATGATCTGATCTCCCGCTGGCGTGCGCAGGTGCAAGGTGCGCTGGCTGCCACGATGCGGCAGGACTACACGTTCCTCGCCAAGCACCTCGAAACGATAACGTTCGAGCTTACGCCCAGTCGTCACATAAAGCGTGAAACTGCCCTGTTTCTCTCTGGCTCCACCAACCTGTGTCGCCTCTTGGGTCAAGGTGGGCAACATGATGGTCAGCTGATAAAACATACTCAACACATCCTGCGTGCCGGGCTGCAGGTGGACTTCGCGCTGTGGTCCACCCGTGAGGCCAAGCTTCATCGTGCTCCAGTCGAACGTCGCGGCATCGCCACGTACGCCGTCTTTTTCAGTGCGAAACTCGTGCGGCAGCAAACCATCGCTACGCATCTCACCCTGGCTCAGCCAGGTCACACGTACCGAACGAAACAAGGCAATCAAACCGGTTGTTTCAGTGACGCTATCAACTACATAAGTCTTGCCATCATGATTCCAATGGTGCGTCGACTGGCCCACAACGAAGCCCTGATCCCCACGACTGACCACAAAGCGCACACTGCCGCGGCGCGGCAACAAAACAGCGGCCGGCACCTGCATCGGGGAAGCGTGCCCGGCTTCCTTTGCCGCACCCGATGTTGCTGCGGCCAGAAGCGTTGTGGGTGCCTGTGATGCGCCCTCTGAATTCTCCTCGACGGCTTCGTCCAATATATTCGCACTGTCGCTTGTCGCAGCACCGCCGGCCACTTCAACAGCATCATCCACCAACTCACTTGTTTCGACCGCCGATTCATCAGGCGGTATGGAAAGCACACCAGGCACCGCAGGGGGCGCCTGTGATGTACGGATCGGTGCACGTGCTGGCTTCGTCGCTACGGTATGTAGCTTGGGTGCAATTGGCTTGCGCCCAGCGGGTGGGCCGGCAAGATGGGCATCGATGCGCAAGGCCGCTCCTGCACCTTTATCCTCAGGCAGAAGATCACTCAGCACCGGCATGCGCCAACCTGGCGCACCCACTGCCGCAAGATGTAGCAGGATGGAAACCAGCAAGGCCAGCGTGAGGCGATGCTGGCGCAAAAAACTCATTGTACGAGAGGCACAATAAGGGCTGCATCAGACGACTGCTCACAGTCGAGGACCACATGTCCATCGGCAGTTACTGTCAGACGGCCTTCAAGGAACCAGCGCACAGCACGAGGATAGATGATGTGCTCCTGCTCAAGCACGCGTGCCGCAAGCCGGTTTGCATCATCACCCGGGAGTACGGGAACCGCGGCCTGAATGACGATCGGACCACTGTCGAGTGAAGGCGTGACGAAATGCACCGTACAACCATGGATTCTGATGGCTGCAGCGATGGCCTGGGCATGAGTGTGCATACCTGGAAATGCGGGCAGCAAAGAAGGGTGAATATTCAGAAGACGGCCGGCATAGCGCTGAACAAATGATTCACCAAGAATTCGCATGAACCCTGCTAGCACGACAAGATCCGGGCGATGCGCATCGATCACTTCTGCCAGTGCTTCTTCAAATGCGGCACGTGTCGGAAACAGGCGATGATCGACCACCGCCGTCACCAGCCCGTGCTCGCGTGCGTAATCGAGTCCCCCCGCGTCGGGGCGATTACTGATGACCGAAATATTGCAGGACGGCAAGCCGGCTTCGATCAGCGAGCGCATATTACTGCCGCGCCCGGAGATGAGGATGACGACGGACTTCATTTGATGACCACCACGGGGAGGAATACAGCGGTCGCCAGGCTCTGGAGCACCTTGACGATGGTTCGGTTGGATTTGTCGGCGATGATGCGCGAGAGCATATCGAAATGGCCAATGATTTTACCAAACTCGCGTTCGAAACTCAGATTCGGTGGCTGCCCCACCCGACCGGCGTCATTGGAAAGCAGAAAAGGTGCGCCATCAGCCATGCGCGTATTCGACAGGCGCCAGACCGCAATTTCGACATTGCGCGCGCTGTTGTAAAGTTTCTGCGGTTCCAGATCATCCGTCATGTAGAACTCGTCCTTATCGTTGAAGGCGCTCTGCATCATCCCACCCAGCCCCGCGATGAACGCCAGCACACGGTCACCATGAAAGTCTTCATGAAAGGCGAGCTGGACCGCATCCGTCCCATAACGTCCCTCAAGCTCGGAAAAACGCCAGGCGTGTGCAGGATCCATCACGCGCCTGACGGCCACATTGATGTCCGCCACGCCGGATTTTTTCATCTCACCGGGGTTGCGCCGATAGAGCTTTTCGGCGAGCAGGCGCAAACATGCGTGTATTTCCTGCCGATAGGCATCAGCAACGCGGTCGACATCCGTCTTGGCAAGTTGACCGGGCGCAAAAATGACATCGTTCTGCGAACCGGCACCTGCAACACGTCCCGGCACACGCTGAGTAGTGGAACATGCAGCCAGCGTCGGAAGAAGGACGCAGATGAGCATCATTGAACGCAGGCAGGGCATGCGCCATGATAGCGCAAACGCGCACCAGCGCGCCATGGCTGGACAGCCGGCGATTTCCATTGCATGATCGACGAGGTCACCGTTTACCCTCCCAACTTCTCCTGCATTTGTCATGACAACCCTCTACCTCGTTGCCGGCGCCCGCCCGAACTTTATGAAAATCGCTCCCATCGTGCGTGCCATTGAGGCGCACGGCGGATTCGACTACCGGATCATCCACACCGGCCAGCACTATGACCGAGAGATGAACGATGTTTTTTTTGAGGAGCTCGGCATCCCTGAGCCAGATGTTTTCATGGCGGCCGGCGGCGGCAGTCACGCCCAGCAGACCGCAAAAATCATGGTTGCCTTCGAGGAATATTGTCTCAAGGAACGACCGGACGCGGTACTCGTCGTTGGTGACGTGAACTCGACGCTAGCCTGCTCCATCGTCGCCAAAAAGATGTGCGTCCCCGTCGCCCACGTCGAAGCCGGACTGCGCAGCGGCGATCGATCGATGCCCGAGGAAATTAACCGACTGGTCACGGACAGCATCAGCGACTGGTTCTTCGTCACCGAACCCAGTGGCGTCCAACACCTGAAGCAGGAAGGCAAGCCCGACGCTGCGATTCATTACGTCGGTCATGTCATGGTGGACAACCTCCTCTATCAGGCCGACAAGCTTCGTCACGCGGACACGAATTGCTACGAAACCGCCGCGTACAAGACAGCACACAGGGCGAATGGTGGCCGTTATGGCGTAGTGACACTGCACCGCCCCAGCAACGTCGACGATGCGGCGATGATGACGCGCATTGCAGGAGCCCTGAAAGAAATCGCTGCCGAGCTTCCCCTGATTTTCCCGGTTCACCCGC
>CAZAOQ010000012.1:0-26925 GCA_964486795.1 uncultured Rhodocyclaceae bacterium | reverse complement strand
TCATGCCTAAAATATCATCTTTGTATATATCGGGCAAGCGATAGCCTTGTTCGATAGCCTTGTCCGATTTTCCAACGGCAGGCCTCGATGGGGCGAGCTTGATCAGGGCTGGGGCATAATGAACGGCTTGAATGTGGTTTGCGGAGGATGTGTCATGCGGCGGTGGGTATCGATGATGTGGCTGGCCAGCGTTTTAATCACGCTTGGATCACCTGTGCAGGCAGCGCGCCCCGGCAAGGCGCCCGTAAAGGCGACGCCGATTCAGCAGGAGCTCATACTGCGGCACGGCCTCGGTGGCGCAGCTCAAGACACACTGGCGACGCTGGTGCTGCGCTTTAACGACGCGGAAAAGGGCCGGGTGCGTGTTGTCCTGCAGGACGTGCAGGGTCTCGACGATGCCGAGCGCCATAATTTGCCTGCGATGGCGTTGCTCGAACCTGACGACAGCATGCTGTTCTTTCAGTCCATGCCGCGCTTCAAGCCGATGTATCAAGTCATGGCTGTGGCCGGAGGGCGGCTCGACGCCAAGCAGTTCTTTCCGCTGATTGCCGATGCCGTCGACGACGGCGCCGGGCGTATTCAGGCGCTGCCGCTGGGGCTTTCGCTGCCGGTGCTGATGTGGAATAAGAATGCCCTGCGCGATGCCGGGCTCAATCCCGACGAGGTGCCAAAGACCTGGCTTGACGTCCAGAAGCGTGCTGGTGCGCTGTATGACGCGGGCAGCAAGTGCCCGGTGACGACCTCACGTTTCGCCTGGATCAATCTGGAGAATGTTTCCGCGCAACACGGCGAGCCGCTCGCCGTTGCGGAGAAGGGCGGACATGCGCAAATCCGCCTCAACAGCATGATCGATGTCAAGCATTTGGCATTGCTGTCGAGCTGGTACAAGGCGCACTACTTCCAATACTTTGGCCCGGGCAACGAGGCCGATAAAATGTTCCTTTCCGGCGCATGCGGCATGATTACCGGCGAGTCCGCGCTCTATCCCGAGGCTGTACGTGCCGGGCTCGCTGTCGGCATGTCGCAGATGCCCTTCTACGACGACATGTATGGTGCGAACCAGGAAAAGATCCTGCCTGGTGGTATGGGTCTCTGGGCGCTGGCCGGGCGCAATAAAGAGGAGTATCGCGCCATTGCCCGCTTCGCCGGCTTCATGCTGCGTCCGGAGGTGCAGGCGGAGTGGCTGCGCGGTACGGGTTTCCTGCCGATGACGCCGGGTGCGCTGAACTCAATGAAGGCGGGTGGCGCGCCACTACCGCTCATTCAGCTCGCCTCGCGGCGTCTTGCCATCGCCAGTCCGGCGAAGAAACGTGCCAAGCACAACCTCGGTCTGGCGCGCCTGCGCGAGATCCTCGGTGAGGAAATCGCCACGGTGTGGGCCAATGTAAAGCCCGCCAAGGAGGCGCTCGACACGGCGATGCGCCGTGCCAATGCTGCACCGCTCTATACCGATGAACCCGCCGTGCGGCGCTGAGAAGGAAGAACGAACGCCGTGACAGTTCCCGCGCCCCGCTGGCAGTATCCGCAGATCATCGCCCACCGCTGCGGTGGGGCGCTGGCGCCGGAAAACACACTGGTCGGTATGGCCATTGCCGCGCGGTTGGGCATTCGCGCCATCGAGTTCGATGTGATGCTGAGTGCTGATGGCCTGCCGTTGCTGATTCATGACGAGACGCTGGAGCGCACGACTGACGGTCACGGTGAGGTCGCTGCGCACACGGCTGCGCAGTTGAGGCTGCTCGACGCCGGCATTCGTCATCATCGCGCCTTTGCCGGTGAACGACTGCCAGGCTTTCGCGAGGCGCTGGAGGCCTGTCGCAAGCTGGGCCTGGCTGCCAACGTCGAGATCAAGCCCGCGCCGGGTCACGAGGTACGGACGGGGCAGCTTGTGGCGCAGGTGGTCGGCGAGTTCCTGACCGAATGCCGGGGTGGCGCGCTGGGCGTGCCACTGCTGCTTTCTTCCTTTTCAGAAATCGCGCTGGATGCTGCGCGACTTGATGTGACCGATAGGGTTGAAGCGCCAGCGCGAGCACTGCTGTTCGAGGGCGTGCCGGACGATTGGCAGGAGCGACTACAGCGCCTCGATTGCCAATACTTGCATTGTGCCGCTACGACGCTGACGTCCGCACGTCTTGCGGAAATCATTGGCGCCGGCGTGTCCGTGGCCTGTTATACGGTGAATCGTCGCGAGCAGGCGGATGCTCTTTTCGCTGCCGGTGTGGTGGCGATCTTCACTGATCGACTGGATCTCTTCAGTCAATACCAGACATGATGCGGACATAAGACAGGCATGAAAAAGCCCGCATCATGCGGGCTTTTTCGTTGGGGAAGCGGTTGAATGCCGCTTGCGTCGTCGCTTTTTCTCTTACTTGCTGCCTTGACCGAAGACACGCTTCGCGGCCGCGAAGAAGTCATTAATCTCGTTGTCGGTGACTTCGGGGTAGTGCTCGCGCAACACGGCGAATGCCTGATACTCAAGCGGCTGGCCGCTCCATGCGTTCTCGGGGTCGAGGAAGGGTTCGACGCGGTCGTAGGCGCCACTGAACATCTGGCGATGCAGAGTATTCTGCCGTCGTTCGCTGGGGGGGGTAACTGATGCCATGACTCTGTCCTCCGAAATTATGGTGTTCATCGGTTTTTGCCCGTTCCTGCTGGGCGGTGATGCCACCCACCGCGATTACAACGACGGGCCTTCGACTATAGGTTGCAACATCTGACGTGTCAATTCAGGGGCGCTCATAGGCGCTTCCAGGCACTTGTGGCGGCAGGAGTTGCTCGCGTATTTCAGGTATCGGCGCACACAGGACGTTCCGTACCGAACCGCTGCCGGGCTGTTAAAATCGACGATCCTTGATATTCCTCCTTCAGATTGTGCGAACCCGCCATGAATAGCGCTGAAATCCGCCAGAAATTCCTCGACTACTTTGCTTCGAAAGGGCATGCCGTTGTCGCCTCCAGTTCGCTGGTGCCGGGCAATGATCCGACCCTGCTGTTCACCAATTCGGGCATGGTGCAGTTCAAGGATGTGTTCACCGGCAAGGACAAGCGTGCCTACACGCGGGCAACTTCTTCGCAGCGCAGCTTGCGCGCCGGTGGCAAGCACAACGACCTGGAGAATGTCGGCTACACGGCCCGCCACCACACCTTCTTCGAGATGCTGGGCAATTTCTCCTTCGGCGATTACTTCAAGAAGGAAGCCATCCCCTTCGCCTGGAATCTGCTGACCCAGGTCTACAAGCTGCCCAAGGACAAGCTCTGGGTCACCGTCTATCACACCGACGACGAGGCCTACGACATCTGGGCGAAGGACATCGGCGTGCCGGCCGAGCGCATCGTGCGCATCGGCGACAAGCCCGGCGGGCAGAAAGTCCAGTCCGACAACTTCTGGCAGATGGCCGATACCGGTCCCTGCGGCCCGTGCAGCGAGATATTTTTCGACCACGGTGCGGAAGTCTGGGGTGGCCCGCCGGGTTCGCCGGACGAGAGTGGCGACCGCTACATCGAAATCTGGAACCTCGTCTTCATGCAGTTCAACCGTGACGAGGAAGGTATCCTCCATCCGCTGCCCAAGCCCAGTGTCGATACCGGCATGGGTCTTGAGCGTATTGCCGCCGTGCTCCAGCATGTGCATAGCAACTACGAGATCGACCTGTTCCAGCACCTCATCAAGGCTGCGGCGCGCGAAACGCATTGCCACGATCTTGCCAACAATTCGCTGAAGGTCATCGCCGACCACATCCGCGCCTGCGCCTTCATGGTCGTCGACGGCATCATCCCCGGTTCCGACGGACGCGGCTATGTCTTGCGTCGCATCATCCGCCGCGCTATCCGTCATGGCTATCAGCTAGGCCAGAAGCAGCCCTTCTTCTACAAGCTGGTCGCGGATTTGTGTACGGTGATGGGCGAGGCTTATCCGGAACTGGTCACGCAGAAAGAGCGCGTCGCCGCCGTGTTGCGCCAGGAAGAGGAACGCTTTGGCGAGACCATCGAGCACGGCATGGAAATCCTCGAAGCCGCACTCAAGCCTGGCCTCAAGACGCTCGACGGCGATACAGCATTCAAGCTTTACGATACCCACGGTTTCCCGCTCGACCTCACCGCCGACATCTGCCGCGAACGTGAAATGACGGTCGATGAAGCCGGCTTCAATGCCGCTATGGAGCGCCAGCGCGAAATGGCGCGTGCCGCATCGAGTTTCAAGATGAAGGGCAGCGTCGAATACGACGGCAAGTCCACAGCCTTCTGCGGCTACGACACGCTCGAAGCCGAGGCGACGGTACTCGCGCTCTACCGCGACAGTCAGCGTGTCAATGAACTCAATGCCGGCGAGAGCGGTATCGTCGTGCTCGACCAGACGCCGTTTTACGCCGAGTCCGGCGGACAGGTCGGCGATTGCGGTGAACTGATTCGTGGTGCCGTGTGCACGACACTGTTTGAGGTGGATGACACGCAGAAGATTCAGGCCGACGTGTTCGGCCATCAGGGCACGCTCAGGGCCGGCACGCTGGCTGTGGGCGAGAAGGTCACTGCCCGCGTCAACACCGCAGCACGTTTGCGTGCCCAGTGGAACCACTCGGCCACCCACCTGCTGCACTCGGCCTTGCGCGAAGTGCTCGGCACCCATGTGCAGCAGAAGGGCTCGCTGGTGGATGCCAAGCGCACACGCTTTGACTTCTCGCATCCGCAGCAACTCAATAGCGCGGAAATCATCCGCATCGAAGCGCTGGTGAATCGCGAGATCCGCCGCAACGTCGATGTCAGCATGCGTCTCATGAGCTATGACGACGCCATTGGTGCCGGGGCCATGGCCTTGTTCGGTGAAAAATATGGCGATGAAGTCCGTGTCATCGGCATGGGCGAGTACTCGACCGAGCTCTGCGGTGGTACCCACGTCAGCCGCACTGGCGACATCGGCCTGTTCAAGATCATCGCTGAAGGCGGTGTTGCCGCGGGCATTCGACGCGTTGAAGCGGTGACCGGCGAGGGCGCACTCGAATACGTGCAGCAACTCGACGCCGAGCTCGCCGAAGTCGCCGCGCAGGTCAAGGCGCCGCAGCAGGAAGCCGCAGCGCGCGTCGGCCAGTTGCTTGACGGCGTGCGCTCGCTGGAAAAGGAACTGGCGCGCCTCAAGTCCAAGCTCGCCGCCAATCAGGGCGATGACCTTGCCGGTCAGGCACAGGACGTCAAGGGCTGCAAGGTACTCGCCGCGACACTCGAGGGTGCCGACGCCAAAGCCTTGCGCGAAACGCTCGATAAGCTCAAGGATAAGCTCGGCAGCGCCGCCATCGTTCTCGGCAGCGTCGCCGATGGCAAGGTCACGTTGATCGCCGGCGTCACCGCCAATTTTCACGACAAACTCAAGGCCGGTGAGCTCGTCAACGCGGTTGCCCAGCAGGTCGGTGGCAAGGGCGGTGGTCGTGCCGACATGGCCCAGGCCGGCGGTACCCAGCCAGAAAACCTCGGCGCGGCGCTGGCCTCCGTCAAGGGCTGGGTTGAGCAAAGGCTTTAAGAACTCGTCTCAATTCAGTACCTCGGATCGAGAAATTTGCAGAACTGAGAATTGAGGGCAGGCCCGAACGGGCCTGCGTTCTTCTGTCTTTGGCGATCTTTGACAGCCACCAGAATGGCCCATGATTGATGTCATATCAATGAACCGGCAGCGTTCATGCTGGAATGACAGGCAATGCGGCAGTCTCATTCTGAATACCCCACAGCTCATTCGCATCGAATAGACTGGCCCCGTTGCAGTGACAATTGAATATCGCGGGGTGGGGCTGACAGGCTCTTGATCTCGCAGTTCCGGGAGCTTGTTCGTATATGGTCTTTGGCATCTTCAAACAATTGCTCGGCGGTTCGGACAAGGCCAAAGTGCCTCCCAAGGCGATAGCGGAAAAGGTGCCGGTCGCCATCGACACCGCAGTGAGCGAAGCACCGCGCGCAGAAGCCCGTGTCGTCGTACAGCGTGATGAGATGATCGACCCGCACTCACGGATTGCCGGTTACCGTTTCGTCGTCAAGCCTTTGGGCAATGAGGTGCCGCTGCCGGCGCAGCTCACCGTCACCGCGCTGTGTGACGATAATCTTCATGCGGTTGCCCAGCGCCGTCAGGCCTTGATATCGATTGCGCCGGACGACTGGTTTGGCGCCGACTTCGCACAGTTCGTCGGACCCAACACCACTTTCTTCATGGCCACACCGCCGGCTGCCGGGCGTGAGCGCTGGGTGCAAGCCGTCAGCGCGATCAAGGCGGCGGGTGGCGGCGTGGCTGTTGATGGTGCTGCGCTTGATGATTGCCCGGTCGCCTCGGATGTTCTGCTGCTCGACTTCACCGCCTATCCTCTCGAAACCTTTGAGTACCTTGTGAAGGATGCACTTGCCAGATACCCCGGGCAGGCCATCGTCGTCGATGGCGTGGCCTCGTGGGATGAGCAGCGGCTGTGTCACGCGCTGGGTGCACGTCATGCATTGGGCGAGTTTGTGGCAACGCCGGATGTGCAGGGGCAGCGCGATCCTCTGAGTCAGAGTCGGATGGTGCTGGTGGAAATGCTGAATCTGCTGCGTCGCGATGGCAGCCCAGAGGAAATCGCCGCTGTGGCTAAACGCGATCCCGGCGTCGCCGTGAAGATTCTCGAGATGGCGAACTCACCGATGTCTGGATTGAGTGCGCCGGTGGCCAGCGTCGAGAAGGCAATGCTGGTGCTGGGCCGCGAAACCCTGTATCGCTGGTTGTTACTGGCGATGTTCCGTGCCGGCGCGGCAGACAGTCGCGATGAGACTTTGCTGGAGCTGGCGCTGTTCCGCGGACGCTTTATCGAGTTGATGGCCGCCGGGCATCGCTCCAAGACCGAGTCCGACGAGCTGTTTCTGGTTGGCTTGCTGTCGCTGGTCGATAGCCTGCTCGGCCTACCCATGAGCGAGGTCGTCGGCAAGATGCACCTGCCGCAATCCGTTGCCGATGTGCTGCTTGGTAACGGCGGTCCTTACAGTCGCTGGCTGATGCTGGCGCTGGCCGTAGAGAGAGGCCGGATCGAGCAGGCGACAGAATTGCTCGAAGCGATGAGCCTCGATGCCGAGCGGCTCGGAGAATGCGTGACGGCCGCGCGGATGTGGGCGGAAGAGGCCTTGCAGAACAGCTGAGCGAAGGTCGCCGGGCATGACCTTGGCTGCTTGACAAGTGTTCGATCGTGCACCGATAATGAGTGCACGATAGTGCACCGTCTTCAGCCGACCGCGAGATGCCCATGGACCCCTCCGACAGCCTTTCTTCCGATACGCCCCAGCGCGCCGAGCGCGATGCCGATTACCTCGGCCGCCTGCGCGATTACTACCAGGATGCACGGCGCATTCCTTCGCTGCAGCGCATCTGCGAGTTGATGGGCTTCGCCTCGAAAACCGCTTCACGCAAGCTGCTGCTGCGTCTCGAAGGTGCCGGCTTTCTTGAGCGCACACCTGACGATGATGCCTGGATGCCGGGTGCGCGCTTCTTCGAGCGTCCACTGGCCGATACAGCGGTGCGTGCCGGGGCACCGGACATGATTGAGAGCAGCGCCGGCGATCCCTTCCTGATTGACGATTACCTGGTGCGTCAGCCTTCGCGCACCGTGCTGATTCCGGTCAAGGGCGATTCGATGATCGACGCTGGTATTCATGATGGCGACATCGCCGTGGTCGAGCGCCATCGAACGGCTGCGCCGGGTGATTTCGTCATCGCCATTGTCGACAACGAGTTCACCCTCAAGGAACTCGGCAGCGAACGTGGGCAGTTCATCCTCAAGCCGCACAATCCGGCCTATCCGGTGATCCGGCCGAAGGACCAGCTGGAAATCTATGGCGTCATGGTGGGGCTGGCCAGACGGTTCGCGCATTGACGTGATGCGTTTTATGGCATTGCCCGGAAACCCGCATGGATGCTTGATCTTGAGCATGCCATCGCCAGGATCAAGCATCCATGCGGGTTTCAGGGCAGTGGGTAAATGAGAAACGACTGATGACCCCTACATCCTCTCTCGCTGAAGTTCTCGGCCGCCCCGACGTCTGGCGCGGTGATCGCCTGGCCGGTGCGGGTGTCGGTGCGGGGTGCGGGCATCTGCCAGTGCTGGCCAGCGGCTTTGCGCTGCTCGATGCCGAGTTGCCCGGCGGTGGCTGGCCGCGCGGCAGCCTCGTGGAAGTGCTGGCTGATCCGACCGGGCTGGGTGAGTGCTCCTTGCTGCTACCGGTGCTCACGCATCTGCAGGCGGCGGGTCGCTGGCTCTTGCTGGTGGCGCCGCCGCATGCGCCACACGGGCCGGCCTGGGCGAGGGCGGGCATTGATCTCGCGCGCATGGTGGTGGTTGCCCCCGCCCTTGCTCCCGCATCCACATCCTCACATCAGCGCGATGCACTGTGGGCCATGGAGCAGGCGCTGGCGAGCGGTGCGCCGGGTGCCGTGTTGTGCTGGACGCAGCGTGTCGATGCCCGCCAGGTCCGCCGTCTGCAGGTCGCCGCGAGCGGCGGCGATACGCTGGCTGTGCTGTTCCGGCCCCTGCGCGCGCGTGGTGAATCTTCACCGGCCGTCCTGCGTCTGGCCTTGTCTGCCGGGCCTGACGGCATGCTTGCCGTCGATCTCTTCAAGCGGCGCGGAGCGCCCTGCGTCCACCCTTTGCATCTCGCCGTTTCACGTCCGCATCGTCCGCATTGTCCGTTATGGCGCCGAGAAAATGAACTCGCAAACACGTCCGCAAGCGCTTTGGCTGGCCCTGTATCTGCCGAAGCTCGCGCTCGAAGCCCACGCTTCGTCGTGGTCACCTAGCAGCGCTACGCGGATCGGGGCCCTTCGTTCCGGGGCTTGCGAAGAGCAGCCTATGCCCGTGGCCATCGTCGAGCAGGGGCGCGTTCTTGTCGGCAATGCGGCGGCATCGCAGGCAGGCATCGAGCCGGGCACCGGCATGGCTGCGGCACGCATGCTGGCACCGTCCGTTACGCTGCTGGCGCGCAACCGCGTGCACGAGGCTGCGGCGCTGCAGACGCTGGCTTGCTGGGCGGGTAGTTTCACGCCGCGCGTGCATCTGACAGAAGATGCGCTGTTGCTGGAGATCGGCAGTTGCCTGCGCCTCTTCGGCGGCCTCGACAGACTTGTCGCCGCTGCCGAGGCCGGCTTGCAGGCACAGGGCTATAGCTTGGTGGGGGCCGTTGCGCCGACGCCGCTCGGCGCGCATTGGCTGGCGCAATGCGGTACCGGTACAGCGGCACTCTGTGCAAATGCGAACGACATGGCATCGCGGCTTGCCGTACTGCCCATCACCGTCCTGCCGGAAAAAGCGGCAGTAGCCCTCGCCCGTTTCGGTGCGCGCAATCTCGGCGATGTGCGCCGCTTACCCGGCGCGGCGCTCGGTCGGCGTATCGGTGCCGAGAGCCTGCAATTACTGGCGCGCGCCTTCGGCGATCTGCCTGATCCGCGCGCCGACTTCGTGTTTCCCGCACGCTTTGTCGAGGCGCTCGAATTGCCGGCGACCGTCGAGAATGCTGCGGCATTGCTGTTTGCCGCGCGTCGCTTGACGGCCGCTTTGTCCGGTTGGCTAACAGCGCGGCAGGCGGGTGTGCGTGGTTTTGCACTTCATCTGCAACACGGTCGCACCGCTGATGAGAGCCAACTGCTGCTGCAATTCGCCGAGCCAACCGCGGCGGCAGAACGCTTTGAGCGCGTGCTGCGCGAACGGTTGGAGCGCATGGTTCTGCGTGCGCCGGTGACGGCCTTGCGCCTCGTGGTACACGAGGTCGTAGTCCGTCCGCAGCGTAACCATGAGCTGTTCGAGACTGGAGCCACCGCACTATTCGCACCCTCCACACCCTCCACACTCTCCGGCCAGGAGGCGCTCGGTGTCCTGCTGGAGCGGCTTTCTGCGCGGCTTGGCGAGCGGCAGGTGTATCGATTGGAGGCACATGACGACCATCGTCCGGAGCGTGCGACGCGCCGCACCGGCTTGTTCGGAAAGAATCGTCCCGCCACGCGGGCTGCGCCAGTGACATCAGTGGCGCCAGTGACACCTGCTGCGCCGCGCCCGCTCTGGCTGCTCGCCCGACCCGAGGCGCTGGCAGAAGTGGATGGCCGCCCCTGTCATCGTCGTCACGGTCGACTCGATTTGCTGGCCGGGCCGGAGCGCATCGAGTCGGGTTGGTGGGATGGTGGCGAGGGTGGCGAGGCTAAGGATTCCATCGCTGAAAATTCGATCACCGGCGATATTCGTCGCGACTATTTCATCGCTCTGTCTGCCGATGCACGCTGGTTGTGGATTTACCGCGAATGTCGTGCGCCGGGCGGCTGGTTTCTGCATGGGGTGTTCGCATGAGTGACGCGCCGTCTACCCTCACCCTGCCTGAATACGCCGAGCTGCATTGTCTTTCCAACTTCAGCTTCCTGCGCGGCGCCTCGCATGCGGAGGAACTGGTGACGCGTGCCAGCGCGCTCGGTTATGCGGCGCTCGCCATCACCGACGAATGCTCCTTCGCCGGCATCGTGCGTGCCCATCTGGCGGTAAAGCAGGCGGCGAAGCTGGCGGGTGTGGCGGGACCAAAGCTCATCATCGGTACCGAACTGATACTGGTGGATGGCATGAAGCTGGTGTTGCTGGCGCAGAACCGCGCCGGTTACGGCAATCTCTGTGCCGTCATCAGCCTCGCGCGGCGGCGTGCGCAGAAGGGCAGCTATCAGTTGAGTCGCGCCGATCTGGTGCGTAGTGTGCCCGATTGCCTGGTGCTGTGGTGCGCCGTCGCCGATGCGCCGCATGCAATACAAGCGGCAGCAATCTGGCTGGCCAGCGTTTTCCCTGGCCGCTGCTGGATCGCTCATGAGCGTCATCTCGATGCCGGCGATGCCGCACGCCTCACCGCGTTGCGTGCGCTGTCTGCGGTGAGTGGCCTACCGCTGGTGGCGTGCGGCGACGTGCACATGCATGTACGCGGCCGGCGCGCGCTGCAGGATGTGCTGACGGCGCTGCGTTTGCGGACTTCGCTCGATCACGCCGGCCATGCGCTGTTTCCCAACGGTGAGCGGCATCTGCGCTCGCGCTTGCGCCTGGCACGGCTCTATCCGCCTGAGCTGCTTGCCGAAACTCTGCGTATCGCCGCGCTGTGCGAGTTTTCGCTCGACGAGCTGCGCTATGAATATCCGGTTGATGACGTCGTGCCGGCAGGTCGCACACCCGCCGAATATCTCGCCGCCGAGGTTGAGTGCGGGCTTGCCGTCCGCTACCCTCAACCGCAGGGCGCTCCAAACAAAGTGCGTCAGCAGATCGTCCACGAGCTGGCGCTGATCGCCGACATGCGCTACGAAGGCTATTTCCTGACGGTCTACGACATCGTCCAGTTCGCCCGCCGGCAGGGCATTCTCTGTCAGGGGCGTGGCTCGGCGGCCAACTCGGCGGTCTGTTACGCGCTCGGCATCACCGAGGTTGACCCGGCACAGTCGGCGATGCTTTTTGAGCGTTTCATCTCGAAGGAACGCAACGAGCCACCGGACATTGATGTCGACTTCGAGCATCAGCGACGCGAGGAAGTCATTCAGTACATTTATGCCAAATACACACGCGAGCGCGCCGCCCTGACGGCGACGGTCATCCGTTACCGCACGCGTTCGGCGTTGCGTGACAGCGGGCGTGCGCTGGGCATCGACATGGATCGCATCGATGCGCTGACTTCATCGCTCGCCTGGTGGGACAGCCGCGAGCAACTGCCGGAGCGCTTCGCCGCTGTCGGCCTTGATCCGTGCAGTCCGCGCGTTGCCAAGTGGCTGGTGCTGGCCGAACAACTGCACGGCTTTCCGCGCCACTTGTCGCAGCATGTCGGCGGTTTCGTCGTTAGTCGCGGTCGCCTCGATCGTCTTGTGCCCATCGAGAACGCCGCGATGCCCGAGCGCAGCATCATCCAGTGGGACAAGGATGATATCGATGCACTCGGCCTGATGAAGGTGGATATCCTGGCGCTGGGTATGCTGAGCGCCATCCGCCGTGCGCTCGAATCCATCGAGCGACGCGATGGGCGCGATGGTCAAAATTTCCGCATGCAGGACATCCCGCGCGAGGATCCGGCGGTGTACGCGATGCTCTGCCGCGCCGACAGTATCGGCGTGTTTCAGATCGAATCACGCGCGCAGATGGGCATGCTGCCGCGCCTTCAGCCGCGCTGCTTCTATGATCTGGTCATTGAGGTGGCCATCGTGCGGCCGGGGCCGATTCAGGGCGATATGGTGCATCCCTTCCTGCGTCGGCGTCAGGGGTTGGAGCCCGTCGACTATCCATCGGCAGCGGTGCAGTCGGTGTTGCAACGGACGCTCGGTGTGCCGATTTTTCAGGAGCAGGTGATGCAGCTGGCCATCGTCGCGGCCGGTTTCACGGCGGGTGAAGCCGATCAGTTACGGCGCTCCATGGCCGCGTGGAAGCGACACGGCGGCGTCGCTCATCTGCGCGACAAGCTGATCGATGGCATGCTGGCACGCCACTACACGCGGGAGTTTGCCGAGGCCATCTTCCGCCAGATCGAGGGCTTCGGCGAATACGGTTTTCCGGAATCGCACGCGGCGAGTTTCGCGCTGCTGGTCTATGTCTCGGCCTGGCTCAAATGCCATGAGCCCGCCGCCTTCCTCGCTGGCCTGCTGAATTCACAGCCGATGGGTTTCTATTCGGCCTCGCAACTGGTGCAGGATGCGCGCCGCCACGGTGTCGAAGTGCGCGCGCCGGATGTGTGTTTCAGTGCGTGGGAGACCCGGCTGGAAGGCAATCACCCTGCGGCTGTCCGGCTGGGTCTGCAGCAGATCCGGGGCTTCACGCAGAAGGCGGGCGAACGCATCGCGGCTGCGGTGACATTACAGCCCTTCACCGATGTGGCCGACCTCGCGCGGCGTGCGCGGCTCGAGCGCGACGATCTCGACCGGCTGGCGGCCGGCGGTGCGCTGGCGGGGCTGGCCGGGCATCGCCGTCAGGCAGCCTGGGCGGTGGCGGCTGTGCCGGTGCAGCGCGACCTGCTGTTTGAAGCCTCGGCCGTGGCAGAGGCCGAGTTCAGTAATGCGACACCACTGACACCACTGCTCGCCGCACCCAGCGAAGGCGAGGCACTTGTCAGTGATTACGCCACGCTCGGCCTGACGCTGGGTCGTCATCCGCTGGCCCTGCTGCGCAAGCATCTGCAAGGGCGTCACTACCTGACGGCTGTCGCGCTGCGCGAGCTGAGCCACAATTGCCCGGCGCGCTGCGTCGGCATCGTCACCGGCCGGCAGCGCCCCGGCACCGCGAGTGGCGTGATCTTCCTGACCATCGAGGACGAAACGGGGCTGGCCAATGTGATCGTTCATCCGGCACTCGCCGAGCGCCAGCGCCGCGAATTGCTGGCGTCCCGCCTGCTCGGTGTACTCGGCGTTCTGCAGCGCGAAGGCGATGTCGTGCATCTGATCGCCAAGCGCCTGATGGATCACAGTGAACTGCTCGGTCAGTTAGCGACTCGCAGCCGGGATTTTCATTGAGGAATGGGGCTTGTTGATACTACTTGCTGCTTTGGAGGGAGACTCATCCCTCGCTGATCGTCATGATCTCGTTCGCCTTGGACAGCGCATCCATGCTGTAGCGGGAGATCTGTACGGCATCGATGCCACAGGCCGCCGCCTGCTGCTCAATGGTTTCGGAGAGTCGGTCTTCGACGGCGCAGGTGAGTTGCAGGGCGTCGAAATAGATGCCTGGCTGGCCGAGCAGGGCGTCGTGCACCTGTGCCGGCAGATGCGTCTGCTCCAGGATGGCGTCAAGCGGCTGGCAGATCAGCAGATCGAGCATGGAGAACAGCCCGAGGATGAAAAGCTCGTCCTGCTTCGCCGGGATGTGGCCCTGGCCGGCCATGCTTTCAAGGAAGAAGGCACGCGTCAGTGCTTGTTCGGTGAGCAGACGTTCGCGAAAGCCCGGTTCTTTGATGTCGAACAACAGCAGCGACAGCCAGCGGTAGAAGCGCTCGCGGCCGAGGACGAGCAAGGCTTTGTCAATTGTTGTTACGGAGCTTTGCAGTCCCATTGCGGCTGAGTTGAGGTAGCGCAGCAATTTGAACGTCATGACCGGGTCGGCGGTAACCTGCTGGGTGATAGTCTTGAGTTCCTCATCGCTACGCAGCAGGTTCAGCAGCTTGATGACCAGCAAGCGATTGATGTCACTCTTCGGTGGATGCCAGCTTTCGCGGCTGGTGACGAAGTCACCGAGGAAATAATCGAAGCCGCTCTGGAAGCAGAGATGGAATTCATCGAAGGTGTTGAGTTCGTGAGCGATTAGTTTCAACTTCGCCAGATGCGCCGGGCGGCTTGAAGACAGCGTCTTGAGGATGACCTTGATATCCATCCCGTCAAAGTCAGCTGTCTGGATCTGGACATAGTCGGCCAGACTGGCGAGGTTGAGTAAGGTTGGGTGATCGTCGAGTTGTTTTTTGCGCAGCAGCCAGCCATAAGTGAAGCCCATTTGCTGGAAGGCTTCGAGTCGCGCTTGCAGTATCGACGGATCAAGCGGCTGACGCCCCGGTGCCAGCATCAGAACAGTATTCTCGGTCGGCAGGCGCTCGATGAGCGGGTTGTCGAGCGAGGCGGGAGAGATGCGGACGAAGGCGAGACGGTGGCCGAGCAAGCTGTTGACGCAGAGGGAGGTCAGGTTACGCAGCAACGCATCGTCATAGACCTTGTGGAGCAGATCCTTTTCACCCCGCAGGCGTAGTTGCAGTTTTTCATGCAGATTGAAAGAGTAGCCGGCGATTTGTTCGTTGCGGTTAAGGACAGGCTCGCGACAAACGAAGGAGGCGGGCGTTGCCACACCGTTCTCGGCAGCGGCTGTTGCTGCAGGTGCTGCAGGTGCTGCAGGTGCTGCAGGTGCTGCAGCGGAAGCAGCATCGGTCATCGATACCGCTTTCGGCACATTCTTCAACGGTGCGACCTTGTTGAGGATTGCGAACGCGTCACTGGGCTGCGCTTCTTGCGACGAAGGCTCGCTGGTCTTCGGTTTGCCCCTGCCCAGCAGTCTGCGGAAAAAATTAAGCATCGTGGATACTCAAACGCGCCCATGATTCGATAGGAGGGATTGTAGCGAATCGCCCACGATTCGGTGGCGGCATTTCTGCTGCTGATGAGGAGCCTCGCGAACTTCTATCATTGATATTCCATTTGATTAATGGTAGAGCGCAGGAATGACGAGAACGGGCTGCGCGATCGGCAAAATACCGCTGACGCTCATTGCTAATCAGGTTCGCTTTAGCGCTGATCGCTGCTGGTCATTGGCGTGACGCCACTGCTCATGCGCTGCGCGGTGACTGTTGTGACGCTCTGAATTCTCCGGGTGTTATCCCGGTCCAACGTTTGAAGGCACGCTGGAAGGTGCTCTGTTCCTGGTAGCCGAGCATGAAGCTGATTTCGGCGAGTGATACGGCATCGTCCTGCAGCAGGCTTTCGGCGCGGGCGCGGCGGACGTTTTCGCAAAGAGCGCGGAAGCTGGTGCCCGCCTCGGCGAGGCGACGGTTCAAAGTGCGGGGCGATAAGGCCAGTTGTGGAGCGATCAGTTCAATGGCGGCTTTCCGCTTGGCGAGTGCATCGTCAATCAGAATGCTGACGCGCTGCTCCAGTTTGTCTGTCTGACCATCCCGTCGTTCCAGGGCGCGCAGGGAGGCATCAGCTTGTGCCTCAACGATGGGCCGCATCTCGGGCACGTGCGTGGCGACGGGGAGTTCCATCGTCCAGGCCGGGAAGATGGCACGCGTTTCGGTGCTGCCGAAATGCAGGTGTGGCCCCAACATGCGTCCGTAGCCTGCGATGTCGTCGGGGCACGGGTGATGGAAATGAAACTCGCCGGCGATATCGGTGCGCCCGGTGAGCCATTGGCTAAGGCCCAGCATCGCACCTGCCCAGATCTGTTCCATTGCCGGTGGCGGGATTTCCGTGCCGGTGGCACCCCAATGAAAGGTGGCCTCGCCCGTGCTGCCGCGCCGATGGATGCGCGTGTAACCCGTGTCATCAACAAGGCGGCAATAGCGGCAGAATTGCTCGGCTGCTTCGCCCAGCGTGTCGCAGGACAACAGCACCTGGCCGGCGATCCCCAGGTGCCTCACTTGCAGCGCCGCGCCGATCTTCAGGGGCAGGTCCGGCTCGTTCATTTGCTCAGCCATGTCCGTTAACAGCTTGAACCAACGCGTGCGCGCCGTCGGGCTGCGCGGCACCTGCGCCATAAGCTCGGCCAACCGGGGCAGGCTGGCGATACGTGATTGCAGGTAATCGACCAGCAGGCGCGCAAAGGCACTGGGCACCATGTCGGGGCGGTCGGGTGCAGTGCTGGTCGGTGGCTTGACGGTCGGTTTCATGGAGCTTGCGGAGTGGAGATCAGGTGCATTTTTGTAATCGAACGCTCAGCCATGTTAACAAAATTGGCTGGCGGATTTTGATAATTGAATGGCTGCCGTTGCCAAGATGAACGAGATGGTGCGGCCTATTATCCTGACAAGCAGCAGTGCAGCCCGATGGAAGGCCCCGCAAAAAAATTTTCGTAAGGCAAGCTCATGACCTCGACCAGCTACAGCAATCCCGTCACGGCGACACTTGCCGGCATCCGCGACCTGTTTCGTCAACGTGCCCCCATCGGGCAACTGACGCCGGAGGATCGGCTGGACGATATGACCTGCCTCATCACCGGTGCCAATTCCGGCCTCGGGCTGGGGACGGCGCGGGCGCTGGCGAAGCGCGGAGCGCGTTTGATTCTGGCTTGCCGCAGTGGTATTCCGCAGACGGCCGAGCTGCTCAAGCGCGAGACGGGTAATCCGCATATCGAAATGGTCAAACTCGATCTTGCCGATTACGCGGCAATTGACCGCTGCTGCGATGAGTTGCGTGAAAAGGGTGTGCAGCTGGACCGCGTGATCCTTAACGCCGGCATCGTGCCACCCAAGCCAGTGCGCACGGCGCAGGGTTACGAGATGATGTTTGGCGTGCATTTTCTGGGAAATATGCACTTCGTGCTCGGGCTGTTGCGCACCGGCACCATTCCCAACGCAGTGTTCGCCGACAATCGGGTGCCCAACCGGCGTCCGCGCATCGTCTTCGTCTCTTCCGAGAGCCATCGCTCGGGGTTGCCGATCGACATGGCGACGCTGGGCCAGTTTGCCGAATACACGACTATGGGCAGTATTGCGCAATACGGCCACAGCAAGCTGGTGATGACCAGCTTTGTTCGCGAGCTGGCACGGCGTCTGAGTCCGGGTGGAGACATTCAGGTGGCAGTGCACGCATTGTGTCCCGGTCCGGTCGATTCCAACATCGCCCGAGATGCACCGGCCTGGGTGAAGCCGTTGCTGAACAGCGTCACTTATCTGTTGTTCGCCTCACCGGACAAGGCCAGTGCGCCTTCGGTCTACCTGACCGCAGCGCGGGCCATTGAAGACCGGACCAATATCTATCTGCACTTGATGAGCGAGAAGCTGCCGGCCGAGCAGGCTTGCGATCCGGTTCTCGGCCAACAGGTGTGGGATGCCGGCCTGCGCATGCTGGGTTGGCAGGATTTGGTCTGACGAAATATCTGAGAAACACCGGACGGAATATTACGAAATACCTGCCGGACATGCATACGGCACCGAATGACAAAGGAGAAATCTACGATGAAAGTCCTGCTGATCAAATTACTGGCGGCCTACCGCAACGCCGCGCTGTTGATGCTCAAGCTGCGCGGCAAGACGCCGACGGACGTGGCCGGGGAGCGCATTGTCAGCGGTCAGGCGTGGAACGAGTTTTGCGATGCTATGAAGGCCGCTGGCGGCGTGCTGATGTTTCCCGGTGCGCCGCGCGATGCTTTCAACCAGGCGGAGGGTTATCGCTATCTGACACGCCTTGTGCGTGCCGGTCTCGAAGCCTTTATCGAGAGTGCCGACCCGCGTGCGCCGGTGTTGCTGAGGCTGTGTAACGAGACCGTGAAGCTGGGCTCGGATAACCCCGACAACTATTACCAGAATGCCACCATCAGCGGCGAGTATGACTACCGTATTGTCGGCACGCGTGGCACGGTGCATTACCTTGGCTTCGGCGTACAGAAGGGTCAGTACGGCCAGGCGGGCGGCATGCAGACGACCGCTTATGTCGATGCCTCGACGCTGCATGTCGAGCCGGATGGTTCATTCGAGTTGATTCTGAGTTGCCAGCAGCCGCCAGATCAGAAGAACTGGCTACCGCTGGACGCTGGCTCGAGTGCGGTGATCGTGCGGCAGACCTTTGGCGACCGTGAAAACGAGCGCATTGCCGATCTGCGGATCGAGCGCATCGGTGGCGATGGTTTGCCGAGTCCCGTCAGTGCCGAAGCGATCGATAAGGGGCTCAATACCGCGAGTACCTTCGTGACCGGCGCGTCGCTGCTGTTTGCCAAGTGGGGCCGCGATTTCCAGAAGGAAGAGAACATGCTGACGCTGTTCGATCCGGCTGCGGCCACGGCAGCTGGCGGTGATCCGAACATTCGCTATTACCACAACTACTGGCGCCTTGCGCCCGACGAGGCGCTGGTCATCGACGTCACGCCGCCCGAGTGCGATGCCTGGAACTTCCAGCTCGACAACCACTGGTTGGAGTCGCTCGACTATCGCTATTACCGCATCCACGTCAATCAGCACACGGCGAAGCACCGCGCCGATGGATCGGTGCGCGTGGTGGTCGCGCATCGCGATCCTGGTCACATCACCAACAACTGGATCAACACCGTGGGCCACGACTGCGGCGTGATGACCTGGCGCTGGATACGCGCCACGTCGCACCCGACACCACAGGTCCGCATCGTTAAATTGACCGAGCTTGCAAAACTGTCATGAACTCCCACACGACTTCCCTTGCTTCCGCCCCCGAACAAGCACCTTTTCGTCCCTATCGCCCCCGATTCATTGCCATGCTCAATGGTGTTGGACAGGGATTTGGGTTCTTGGGTGTGCGTGCCAGTCTCGATGCCGAGTCCCTGATCGCCGCCGCTCGCCGCAAGACGGGTTTGCAGGATTTTGGTGATGAATCATTTCGCAGCGGACTCGAAGTGCTGACCCGCTCGCTCGACCGTGAAGCGCATCTGCATCCGGTGGGGCGTCTGATCATGCGTCATCGTCTGATCGGCCTGCTGGCTGTGCGGCTCAAGGCGCAGCAGCTGTTCTCCCGGCATCCCGAGATCCGTCAGCAACGCATTGATGCCCCACTGGTGATCGCCGGCTTGCAGCGCACCGGCACGACCATGTTGCATCGCCTGCTCGCCTCTGATCCGCGTATGCGTGCCATGCGTTCGTATGAGGCGATGAATCCGATTGGCGAGGCGTTTCCGGCCGGTAGTATTGATCCGCGCCTGAAGTCGACACGGCTCGCGGAAAAGGCGCTGCGCTATATGGCACCAGAGTTCTTTGCGATCCACCCCGTCGACGCCGATGCGCCCGAAGAGGAAATCCTGTTGCTGGACTACGCATTTCTCAGCGATGTCGCCGAGTCACTGGCTGATGTACCGAGCTATGCAACCTGGCTGGAAAAGCAGGACGTCACACCCGCCTACGAATATATGAAGTCGCTGTTGCAACTCATGCAGTGGCAGCAGGCACAATCTTCAGTTCGGCGCTGGGCGCTCAAGACGCCCGCCCACCTGGGGCATCTCGACGTGCTGCTCAAGGTCTTTCCGGATGCACGGATTATCCAGACGCACCGCGACCCGGCGCGCACGGCGGCTTCCTACTCGAGCATGATCGCGCACGGCCATGGGGTGTTTAGCGACCAGGTCGATGCCTTTGCCGTGGCCATGCACTGGCATCGCAAGAATGTCGGCATGGTCGAGGCTGCCATGCGCGTGCGGGCGCAGCACCCGGAAGCCTTTATCGATGTTTCCTATTACGACGTGATCAAGGAGCCGATGGCGCAGATACGGCGCATTTACGAATTTGCCGGTATTGAGCTCACGCCGGCCGCGATTGCGGCGATGGACGCGACACGCGCAAGCAACCCGCAGAACAAGCACGGTGTGCACAGCTACCGGCTGGAGGACTTCGGCCTGAGCAAGGCGATCATCCGCAGGGACTACGGGCCGTACAGCCAGTTCTTCGGGATTCCCGAAGAGGGCAGCAAGAAGGCCTAAGTTTTTAGGTCTTGGTCTTGATTGAAGTTCCGGCCCCGAATGGCACTTGCCTAGCCGTTTTTCCTGATTAGCAATGAGCGTCAGCAGGTATCTCAAATCGCACAATCCGTTCCCGTCATTCCCGCGAAAGCGGGAATCCAGGGCTAGCGGGTATCGCGGGTGTGGACTGGATACCTGCTTTCGCGGGAATGACAAGCGTCGGCTGACGATTCTTTCCAATCACGCTTAAGTAAGTGTCATTCGTCCCGGCCTCCATTATTTGTGATTTGGTGGGTCGGACAGACAACAAAAAACCGCACCTTGGTGCGGTTTTTTTGAGCCAGGCTCAGCTCAAGCTGAGCTTGCTTCTTGCTGATTACTTCAGCTTGGTTTCTTTGTACGCCACATGCTTGCGGACCTTGGGATCGTATTTCATGATCTCCATTTTTTCCGGCTTGGTGCGCTTGTTCTTGGTGGTCGTGTAGAAATGGCCGGTGCCGGCCGTGGATTCAAGCTTGATTTTTTCGCGGGCGCCTTTGGCCATGATGCTCTCCGATCAGTGTTCTGTTGGGCGGGTGCCGATTAAAACGATTCGCCGCGCTGACGCAGGTCGGCGAGGACGGCATCAATGCCATTCTTGTCGATGGTGCGCAGGCCAGCGTTCGAGACGCGCAGGCGCACCCAGCGGTTCTGGCTTTCCACCCAGAACTTGCGGTATTGCAGGTTCGGCAGGAAGCGGCGCTTGGTCTTGTTGTTGGCGTGGGAAACGTGGTTTCCGACCATCGGGGCCTTGCCCGTAACTTGGCATACGCGGGACATTTGGTTGCTCCAGGGTTCTGTGTTCAGCAAAGCCGATGATTATACCTGAGCTGCTTAAAAATGTTCAAGAAAATTAAAGGGGAAAACTGAAGGGGGATTGTTACTCTGCTCGGTTGATTGCTCCGTGTGGGGCTACAACAAGCCCCTTTCGGCAAACGATAAGGGCTGAGCGTTGCCGGCGACGATAAAATGGTCGAGTAGCTTGACGTCGACCAAGGACAGGGCCTGTTTCAGGGCGCCGGTCAGTAGTTCATCGGCGCGCGAGGGTTCGGCGACGCCGGAGGGGTGGTTGTGCGCGAAGATTGCCGCAGCGGCGTTGTAGTGCAGTGCCTGCTTGACGACCTCTCGCGGGTAGACGCTGGTTTGCGTGAGCGTGCCGCGAAACAGTTCCTCGTCGGCGATTAACTGGTTCTGCGCATCAAGCCAGAGGGCAACGAAGGTCTCGTGCGGTCGGTGGGCGAGATTTAGGCGCAGCCAGTCACGCACAGCACCGGGCGCTGCAAGCAGGTTGTGTCGGCCCAGATCTTCACGCAAGGCACGGCGTGCCATTTCCATCACAGCCTGCAACTGAGCGTATTTGGCCTGACCCATGCCTGGAATCGCAGCGAACTCACGTGCGCCGGCATTGCACATGCGGGTGAGGGAGCCGAAATGCGTCAGTAGGTCGCGCGCCAGATCGACCGCACTCTTGCCGCGGATGCCGACGCGCAGGAAGATCGCCAGCAGTTCAGCGTCGGAAAGTGCGGCGGCGCCGCTCTGCAGGAGGCGTTCGCGCGGTCGCTCGTTCTCCGGCCAATCGGTAATTGCCATGCGCTAGAATGCCTCGCTACCCTATTGTTGTATTTATGTTTATGTTTGAACGGAATTCTACACGTCATGAATGAACTCTCAGGCAAGACCATTCTGCTCGGTGTCACCGGCGGTGTCGCGGCTTATAAGGCTGCTGAATTAGCGCGTCTGCTAGTCAAAGCCGGGGCCAGCGTCGATGTGGTGCTGACCGAGGCCGCTTCGCACTTTGTCGGTGCGGCCACTTTCCAGGCACTGACTGGCCGGCCGGTATGGAGCGCTCTTTGGGATGCGCGTCAGCAGCGCGGCATGGCGCACATTGATTTGACGCGCGGTGCCGACGTCATCCTGATCGCGCCGGCGAGTGCCGACTTTCTTGCCAAGATCGTCCAGGGTCGTGCCGACGATCTGCTGTCGACGCTGTGTCTGGCGCGGGAATGCGCGCTGCTCGCGGCGCCGGCGATGAACCGGCAGATGTGGGAGAACCCGGCCACGCAACGTAATATCACTCAGCTCGTCGCCGATGGCGTCAAACTGCTTGGTCCGGCCTGCGGCGAACAGGCTTGCGGTGAGTTTGGCCCGGGTCGCATGCTGGAGTCGGTTGAGCTGTTCGACGAGCTGATGGCCTTCTTCCAGCCCAAAGTCCTTGCCGGCCGGCGCGTGCTGCTGACCGCCGGGCCGACCTTCGAGCCACTTGATCCGGTGCGTGGCATCACCAACTCGAGTTCGGGCAAGATGGGTTTTGCTCTGGCCCGTGCCTGTGCCGAGGCCGGGGCTGAGGTGAAGCTGGTTGCCGGCCCGGTGAGCTTGCCAACACCGCTCGGCGTCACGCGCATCGACGTGCAGAGTGCGCAGGACATGCACATGGCCGTGCTCAAGGCAGTTGGTGATACAGATATCTTCATCGGGGTCGCCGCCGTGGCGGATTACCGCCCGGTTCAGGCCGCTGAACACAAGATCAAGAAGACGGCGGCCGGTCGTACTCTGAGCATCGAGCTGACGGCCAATCCCGACATCCTCGCCGAAGTTGCCGCGCTGCCGGCGGCACCGTTCTGCGTTGGCTTTGCCGCTGAAAGCCAGAATCTCGTCACCTACGCTGAAGGCAAGCGGCTGGCGAAGAAGCTGCCGCTGGTCGTTGGCAACCTTGTGCAGGACGGTCTGGGTGGCGACAGCAATACCGTGATCCTTTTTGATGCGACCGGTCAGCATCGGCTGACCCCGGGACCCAAGGCGGATGTGGCGCGTGGCATCGTCGCGCACATCGCTGCCATGCTGGAGCAGGACTGATGCATACCATTGATATCAAGATTCTCGACCCCCGCCTGAAAAACGAGGCGGGTGATGTCGAGTTCGCACCGCACTACGCCACGCCCGGCGCGGCGGGCCTCGATCTGCGGGCCTGCATCGAGGCACCGCTACTCATCGAGCCCGGAGCGACCCATCTGGTGCCAACCGGCATCGCCATTCATCTCGCCGATCCGGGACTCGCTGCGCTGATTCTGCCGCGCTCGGGGCTTGGTCACAAGCACGGCATCGTGCTCGGCAATCTCGTCGGCTTGATCGACTCCGATTATCAGGGGCAAATCTTTATTTCCACCTGGAATCGCGGGAAGGAGGCGTTCACATTGAATCCACTCGAACGCCTCGCCCAGTTGGTCGTAGTCCCCGTGTTGCAGGTTGGCTTCAACATCGTTGATGACTTCGAGGCCAGTCATCGTGGTACGGGAGGCTTTGGCAGTACCGGCAAGGCTTGAGACTGGATTGACGCCCTTAGCTTTTCCCCATTTTCCATCGCAAGGAGTTCTGAGCATGGCGCTGAACCGCGGTTTGATTGAACGCACTCTGGATTTTGATGCACGCAACTTCCTGCTTGATAGCCTGCCCAAGAACTCCATTGGCATGGAGATTGGTGTGCACAAGGGGGCTTTTACGCGGCGGATTCTTGAGCGCGCCCAGCCTCGTCTGCTCTACCTTGTCGATCCGTGGAAGTACGAGTCGACGCGCCAGTACAAGAACTCTTGGTACGGTGGCTGGCTCGGTGGTAGTCAGGCGCGTATGGACAAACGTTGCGAGGCGTTGATGCAGTGCTTCGGGCAAGGTATCTCACAAGGCACGATCAAGGTGCTGCGCGCCTATTCGTCGGACGCCTACGCCACGCTGCCCGATGGCCATCTCGACTGGGTATATATCGACGGCAACCATCTCTACGAGTTCGTCAAAGGCGATCTGGAGAATGCGTTCCGCTGCGTCAAAACGGGTGGTCTGATCACGGGTGACGACTATGGCGAAGGTGGCTGGTGGGAAGGCGGTGTCAAAAAGGCCGTCGATGAATTCGTCCGCAACAATAGCGGTGTTGAACTGATCTGCATCAAGAAGTGCCAGTTCATCATTAGAAAGCGCTGAAGTCTGGGTGATGCATCAGTCGCCTGCAGTCAAACCCCCAGACGTTAATCGTTAATCGTTAATCGTTACTCTATCCTCTGGCCTGAAAGGCGCATGGATACTTGATCTCCGGGCGACGTCTCGTCGCGAGCATGCCAAAAAAAACTTCTTGGCACACCAACAGAAAAGGCTCCTTGCGGAGCCTTTTCTGTTGGTGGTGATGAAGTACAGCTCACCTCAGACCACGGCCTCTTCCTTGACCTTCTTTGGCTGGACGAACTGTTCGCGCGAGACGCCGAGCCACATGACCAGCGGGGCGGCGACGAGTACTGAGGAATAGATACCAAACAGGATGCCGATGGTCAGCGCCAGAGCAAAGTAGTGCAGGGCGGTGCCACCGAAGATTAGCATCGAAGTGACCATCATCTGGGTGCTGCCGTGGGTGATGACCGTGCGTGAGATGGTGCTGGTGATAGCGTGGTTGAGTACTTGCGGCGTCGTCAGGCCGCGCTTTTTCTTGAAGGTTTCGCGGACACGGTCGAAGACCACCACGGATTCGTTGACCGAATAGCCGAGTACCGCCAGCACCGCTGCCAGCACGGGTAGTGAGAATTCCCACTGGAAAAGGGCGAAGAAGCCGAGGATGATGATGACGTCGTGCAGGTTGGCGATGATGTCCGATACCGCGAAACGCCATTCGAAGCGGATCGCCAGGTAGACGACGATGCCGATGATGACCAGCAGCAGCGCCATCGAACCATCCCAAGCGAGTTCCTTGCCGACCTGCGGGCCGACGAATTCTGCACGTTTGAGCGTCACCGGTTCGGTTTGAGCATCATCGTGGCAGACGGTTTTCTTGATGTGCTCACCCTTTTCAGTGGTGTAGTTCATTTCGAGTGTGTGACCCTTTTCAAGATCGCACAGCGAAGCGAAGATCCTCTCGGCGTTCTTGCCACTGGCTTCCTCACCCTTGAGTGGCAGGCGGATCAGAAGTTCACGTGAACTGCCGAAGTTCTGCACCTGCGGATCGAAGAAACCGTCTTTCACCAGCTTGTTGCGTACCTTTTCGACGTCGGGTGCACTCACATAGCTGACTTCCATCAGCGTGCCGCCGGTGAACTCGATGGACAGGTGCAGTCCTTTGGTGATGAGGAAAAACACGGCGAGCACAAAGGTGACCAACGAGATGACGTTGAACACCAGCGCATGGCGCATGAAAGGGATGTCCTGCTTGATGCGGAAAAATTCCATTTGGCGTAGTCCTGTTACTGTTCCTGTTCTTGTTCGGAGCGTTATTTACGCGCTGTTTACTTTGTGGCGACGCCGGGCTTCCATACTTGGCCGATGGCCAGCTTGGCGACCTTGCGGCGTGAGCCGTAGATCAGGTTGATAAGGGCGCGTGAGACGACGACCGAACTGAAGATCGAGGTCAGGATGCCGAGACAGTGCACGACGGCGAAGCCGCGGATCGGACCCGAACCGAAGATCAGCAGGGCGATGCCCGCAATCAGGGTTGTAACGTTGGAATCGAGAATGGTGCCCCAGGCACGCTCATACCCGGCGAAGATCGCGCCCTGTGGCGTTTCACCATTGCGCAGCTCGTCGCGGATACGTTCGTTGATCAGTACGTTGGAGTCGATTGCCATACCCAGTGTCAGCGCGACGGCAGCGATACCTGGCAGGGTCAACGTTGCCTGCAACAGTGAGAGCAGAGCGAACAGCAACATCACGTTGGAAGCCAATGCGAAGACTGAGACGAGACCGAACAGCAGATAATAGATCGTCATGAAGATGGCAATGGCGATGAAGCCGCCGATCGTCGAGTGGAAGCCCTTTTCGATGTTTTCCTTGCCGAGGCTCGGGCCGATGGTGCGTTCCTCGATGATGTCCATCGGTGCAGCGAGCGAACCGGCACGCAGCAGCAGGGCGACGTCGCTGGATTCGACCGTGCTCATGCGGCCGCTGATCTGCACACGGCCACCGCCGATTTCACTGCGGATCACCGGGGCGGTGACAACCTCACCCTTGCCTTTTTCGATCAGCAGGATGGCCATGCGCTTGTTGATGTTGTCGCGCGTGACCTCCTTGAAGATGCGTGCGCCGGCGGAGTCGAGCGTTAGATGCACGGCTGGCTCATTCGTATCGCCGGAGAAGCCGGGTTGGGCGTCGGTGAGGCGCTCACCGGTCAGCACGACCGGCTTCTTTACAAGTAGGGCTTGGCCGCCGCGCTCAGTGTAGTACTCGGTACCGACGGGCGGCTGGCCCCGGGCAGCCTGCTCCATGACGGCAGGATTAGAGCTATTCTCGTCGTCGACCATGCGAATTTCCAGTGTCGCGGTACGACCGAGGATGTCCTTCGCCTTGGCCGTATCCTGCACGCCGGGTAATTGCACGACGATGCGGTCGACACCTTGCTGCTGGATCACCGGCTCGGCGACGCCAAGTTCGTTGATGCGGTTGTGCAGCGTGGAGATGTTCTGCTTGATGGCGAATTCCTGGATGCGCTTCTCCGCCTCCGGCTTGAGCTTGCCGACGAGCTTGAAATCCGCACCATCCTGGGTTTCAGTGAATACCAGATCAGGCTGCGCGTCCTGCAGGGCGGAACGTGCTTTGTCGCGTGTTTCGGTGTCGCGGAATTTTATTGCCAGCGTCATGCCCTCGCGGCCGATGCCAATGTGACGCACATTCTTGTCGCGCAGCAGGCTGCGCACGTCGGCCGAGGTGGAATCGAGGCGCTTGGTCAGCGCACCCTTCATGTCGACCTGAAGCAGGAAGTGCACGCCGCCGCGCAGGTCAAGGCCGAGATACATCGGCAGGGCATGCAGGTTGGTGAGCCATTGTGGCGAGGCAGAGA
>CAZAOQ010000011.1:25439-27428 GCA_964486795.1 uncultured Rhodocyclaceae bacterium | reverse complement strand
ATCGGGAAGTCGTAGATCACAGAGGCGTGCAGCGGGCCGATGACCGCCTGCCCGGTGGACGGGTAGTACCAGAACATCAGCTTGTCCACCCAGATTCCCAGGTTGAACATGAAGCCGGTCGCCATCAGGCTGCCGTACATGGCGCCGCGCTTCCAGATATCGAAAGCGATGAAGTGGTCCGAGGGGTAGCTGCGATAGACCAGCCAAACCATGCCCATTAACAACACGAAGTGGCCAAGCACAAAACCAAGCAGCAGGCCTTCCATATTGAGTAAGTAGCGAAAGCCCAGCGCCGCCACCACCGTCACGCCATAGCCGAGCGCGAAGATGTAAAGGATGGCGCGGTAGCGCTTCATGCCGGTGAGAAATACCGTCGCGACCCAGATCGACGACATGATCGCTAGGCCCATCACGAACAAGATGCGGTAGAGCACCGACTGACCAGGGAAAAGGAACAGCACGAAGGGCAGCGCGGCGAGGATGCTGATACCCGCTGCGACCAACAACAAGCCGTTGAAGTTCGGCAGGATGGCGGCATCGTCCTTGAGGAACAGCCGGTCAGCAACGAAGCGGGTGAAGGAAAGTTGGACGATGCCGGTGATGACCAGCGAGATCATGAACAGATAAGTCACCGTCACGGTGAACTGGGCGATCAGCACATGCGGCACGACAATGCCGAGACTCAACACGCCGATCAGCATGATGCCGAAGATCGACAGAATCCACGGCCCCGAACCGATAATGCCGGCGTAGGCATAAGCCTCCAGCAGTCCCGTATAGGACTGCTTCTTCAGCAGCTTTCTGAGCTCGAAGCCTATGCCTGCCATGCGAAGTTCTTCTCGTAAAGTTCCTGGTAGCGTTCGAAGAGCAGGTCTTGCGAATAGTATTTTTCAGCGCGTTTAATCGCCGCCTGGCTCGCTGCCTGCCAGGCTTCCGGATCGGTGAGTAGCGCCAGCGCACCATCGGCAAGAGCCTCGGGATCAGCGATCCGCACCACCCGGCCAGCGACCCCCAGTGCGGCATCCTCACCCGGTAGCCCAACCACAAGCTGGCGACAGGCGCCGACATCCGTCGCCAGTGCCGGCACACCTGCGGCGAAGCCTTCGAGCAGAACCAGCGGCAACGCCTCGCTGATCGAGCTCAACACGACCAGACCGACCTTGGGCAGCAACTCGGTCATCTGCTGGAAGCCGAGGAATTTCACCTTGTCCTCAAGTCCCAGAAAACGCACCAGCTCCTGACATTCGGCGGCATAGCCGGGGTCTTCCTCAAGCGGCCCGGCGATCCATGCCTCTGCTGCAGGCAAATGGCGCGTCACCTTGCGCATCGCTCGGATGAAGGTCTTGACGTCCTTGATCGGTACCACCCGTCCGATCAGGCATAGCACCTGCGGCACAGCGGCCGGACGCTGCTCGCGCAAGGGACGAAATTTTTCGAGAGAAATACCGTTGGGGATATTGCGCGTGCGCGCTTCCGGTGCGCCATCGAGCAATTGGCGCTGGCGATTGGCCTCGTAGAGTGCAACGATGTCATCCGCAGCCTGGTACGCCATGTAGCCGAGGTGCTCAAAAAAACGGATCCAGAGCTGACGAAAATAGCTGATTTGTGAAGGGTCGCGCTCGAAGACGTTGCGGTTATCCTTGACCCACTGCGCCTGATAGAGATCAATCTTGCGCTCCTTCACGTAAATGCCGTGCTCGGTGAGGATGAAGGGCCGTGGTGCGCGATGCTTGAGAATGGTGCCGAGCACGCCGGCGTAACCGGTCGATACCGAATGATAGATACGTGCCTGGGGTGCTCGCTCCGCTGCCTCACGCAGCACCCAGAACGGTGCATGGATGGTTCGCACGGTCCAAAAATAATCGACAAAGGAAGGGTCGGTCGAATTACGCCGATACGACTTCTTGATGAAGTCCCAAGCCTCACGACTGTGCAGGAATACGTCGCGGTCGAGCTTTCCACCCGGTGTCGCCTCATCCATCAGGCTGG
>CAZAOQ010000011.1:0-25339 GCA_964486795.1 uncultured Rhodocyclaceae bacterium | reverse complement strand
CGGATGATCTGGTCAACCCAGCTCGATACGCCACCTGAGACATAGGGAAAGGTGCCCTCCAGCAGCAGGAGCACATCGACGGCGTCAGCGCGCGGAAACGCGGCATCGCCCTGATCAGAGGTGGTGGAGTATGCGGTGGTCACAGAAATTGTAGACGCTGTCGCGCCCAGTCCAAAGATCGACGATCGCCTGCGTGCGAGGCGAGAGGTGGTCATAAGCATCCGCATCGACATGCCCGGTCCACAGCGTCACCACAGCACGCGTGCGGCCAGACAGTTCAAGCTCGGAAAGCCTTTGCATAATGCCGTGAACATAAGCAAAGCGGCGCTTGCGAAAGGCGATTTCGGCAAGGTAGGGCAGCGCCGAAACCTCGGAGAGACCCGACGAAACGGCGTTGCCGATCGCCATGACCGCCTCGTCGTATTCGCCCAATGCCATCAGGATGCGTCCGTGTAGAAAATGCAGGCCACCATCAGCCTGAGGATTACAGGCCAGCGCCGCATCGGCATGACGACGCGCCTCGTCGAGCATATAGTTGCGCAGTTCGCCCTGCGCGAGCGAGGCATAGATCAGTTCCCAATGCAGCTCAGAGAGTCGGCGCAGGCATTCGTAACGCTGCTCGGTACTCAGCGGCCGGTCCAGTGCCGCGCGCTCGTGCCGGATGTGTTCGGAGAGCACCTTCTCCTCGGCATCCAGCATGCCAAAGGCGACAAGACGCACATCGTCCGTTTCATCGCCAAGCAGATCCTCGAGAATCGGATTCGCCACGCGCTGCGGCACGGCCTGCAGCGTCAGCAACGACTTCATGCGCACGCTCTCTGGCACGTTGGCACCGAGTCGCACACGAATCGCCCCCTGGCCGGCACGCGTCGTCTGCTCGGAGCGCACATCATATTCAGGCAGGCTGACCGACAGCGGTATTGCCATCAATGGCGCATCACCCTCGCGGCGCAGCGTCACCAATGCCATCAGCAGAACGCTGGCGGCGCCGATTACCGGCGCCATGAAAGCGAAGCAGAACAGGAGCAATGCCACCGGCATCCAGGGTTGCCGGTATTGCAGCGGCAGCAAACGCCAGGTCGAGGCAGTGAGTACGAGACAGCACAGGGCATGCAAGGTGCAAACGACAACAAAGGTGGCCATGTCGTGTTTGAGCGGCAGCGCACCGACAAACAAAGCAAAATCGGCCAAGATCGCGCCCCATGCCCAGTAGAGCAACTTCATTTGTGCAGCACTCCGGCCAGCGCTTCAAGTGGATCGCCGCTGGCGAAATTGATCGAGCGAACATCCACCTGAAGCAGCTCAAAACCTGCACCGAAGCGCGTCTTCAACCACTGGTCGATGCGTTCGAGGAAACCCTCCTTGGCCGAAACCGAGGCAAAGGGCATCAGAACAATGATTACGGGGTCGCCTTCGGCAGTCGTTTCCCAGTAGAGATCGAGTCCGCGTTTGATGCGCATTAACTCCGACGGCATTTCAAGTCGACGCTGGCCACGGAAAGTCAGGATGACGATATGGCTGGAGATACTAAAGGCGCTCTGCATGTACATCAGGCGGCCAAGTTCCTCAGCGTACATCGGTGGAATGTCCGGCATTCGCCGACCAATCTCCAATGCAAGCGGTGCTGCAGAAATACAGTCCGCATAGTAGGCAAGGATCACCGACATCATCTGCAAATTCTCGACGTTCAACGAGAAGAAGGGCAACTTGCTGACGGCCAGAACGCCCACGACCTGCTTGTTGCTGGTGACCAAAGGGGCGATGACAAGCTGGTTCGAATTGCGTTCGAGAGACAGATCAAGACCGGCAATGTGCGACAGATCTTGGGTTTCCATGGCGAGTTGGAACAGTTCGTCATCGGCCTTCAGCGCGAGTGACTCACCCAGTTCACCGACCATCTCACCGGGTACGTAGCCCCGCCCGTCCGACGTGACGAGATAAAGCCCGGCGGACTCGATATTGACGTACTGAGCGAGCAGATGCAGCAGGCCTTCAGTACCGGGCAGCGTACCTGCAGGTCTGCCAGGATTGTTCGCGTCGATCACCGCCGCGCGCAAGCGCACCAGCGCGTCGCGCAGCGAGCCGGGCCGCGCCAGCATTTCCTGTTCGAGGCGATCATGCGAGAGATTAAGCAACAGGTGCCGCCGCGTCAGCCCGGAAAGACGCTCGACGAGATACAGATTGGTTTCGTCGATACGGTTCAGCCGATCGCGCCACACATCGCTGAACTCTCCACCGAGCATGATCATCAGCGCTCCGGCGAAGAAAAATTCTCTTGGGAAATCTGCCGTGCCATAAAGACCCGTGAGCCCGGTGCTACTGCAGACCAGCCATTCGATGAGAATCAGGATGCCGCTGATCAAGCCAGGCAGCACCCCATAGCGCAGTGCCACCAGCAGCGGCGCGAACCACAGCCAGGGGAACGACGCCTTGAGCAGCAACGGGTCATGCGGACTCGTCAAAGCGGCAATACCCATGGCCAGCAGTGGGATGAAAACCGCCTCGTACCACTTGCTGCGACTCAAACTGTCCGCGTCTGCGGCAATCAGTCCGGCCGCGATACGCTGCTGCCAGCGCGGCTGGCTACCCGGTGAGGAGGGGGTGTTGGATTGCACCATGGGCTTGGTCAATATGGGCTTGGTCAATAAATTGTCATCTGATCGCGAAACTCGCGCACTCAGCGCACTCAGCGCACTCAGTGCTTTGCCGCGCTGGCCGGCATGCCGGCGAGAAGATTTTCCATCACCTTGTTAGCGACGACCGAAAGCGCCTCGCGGCTCCAGCCACTCTTCGCCCCCGATGCGCTCCACACAACAGCGCCACTACTCAGATCGATCACCTGCAAGGTCACACCGACTGCAGGCTCGCCGTCAATGCCGACCTTATAGCGCCATTCCTCCACGGCACCCTGCAGACCATAGTTCGCGCCCTGCTCGCGCGCCCACTTCTGCGCATCGTCGACAACGCGGCGCTCCGATGGCTCGAACAGCGAATCACGCGATAGCGTCGCCGGATAGCGGACGATGTTGGCAACACCACGCAAACGAAGCTGATGCTCGGCGATGGCCTCGGCGGCAAGTGCGGCCTGCGGCGTATCGGTGTGGTTGGTCAGCGGCAGCAAGGCCCACTTGGCACCGGCGTCGAGTGCGCCGCCGTTTGAGAGGTTCGATATCGAACTGGTGGTGGAACACGCCGAAAGTAGCATGGCGGCCAGCAGGGTGAATAAAGTGGTCAAGCGTTTCATGATCGTTGGTCTCCTTAAAAATAATGTCGATAACGGGCTGCCAGAATGCGCGACAAAGTACCTGCACCCGTGCCACCGTTTGTCTGTTCCAGACGCAGCGAAAAATGATCCTCGCCACTTACGGAACCGGCTACGCCGATAACGCCTGAATAGCCAGTGCCATTCAGGCTGTTGTGATTCGTGCAGACATCGTAAAAGTGCCGCCAGGCGCGCGTGTAAGTTTCCTGGAGGTTCTGTCCAGCGAGATTCTCGCCCATTCCAAAGCAGGCGCCCACCGTGGTGCTGCCCTCCGGCAAAAAATAACGCACGGCGTCGAGTGTGCCGCCAGCAACCGCTGCCTGCACCTCGGGCGCCAGGCGCGTCAGCGTCTCAGCGCCGACGGCACCGTCATGCGAAAAATCCTGCTGTGTGGCGAAGATGCGCGCGCGCCAGTCGGGGTATTCGGTGCGGATGCGATAACCCGCTTCCAGATCGAGGATATGGCTGCTGCCAAGATAGTCGCCTTCCTGAGTATGAAAGCGGCTCAAACGCTGGCCGACAGCAACATATTCGCGCTTGCCGATCACGTAATTGAATCCGAGGCGCACGCTGTCCTGACTGCCGCCGACGCGCAAGGGCAGACTCTCCGTCGACTCGCCCCGCCGTTCGAGCGTTCCTGATAGATTCAGACGCGAACTCCATGCCCACTCCTGAGCGAGACGCCAGCCGCTGTTGCCTTCCTGTTCGCTACGGCGAAAAAATGCGGCTGTCGTGTCACCGCGATGACCCATCCAGCGCGCCTCTACACTGGCTACGCGATCGTGTGGTGGCGTTGCCAGCAGAGCTGCATCGCTCGACTGCGCCCGCTGCGACCAGGCAAGCGTCATCTGCAGACGCCGGTCGATGGCCAGGCGCACCTCATACTGACTGCCATGGCTGTCGAGATCACCGTAGCGCGCTCTGGCGACGCTTAACTGCGCGTAGTTGACGTGACGCGGAGCGTGCTGGCGATAGCGGTCGTGCAATTCTTCGTCGACGTCGCTGCTGGTCATTCCTTTAAAAGCGATGTCTAGCGCCAGCGGCCAGTCTTCGAGCGCATAGGCGATGTCGTAGCGGTTGTAGATCGGCAGGCCTGCCGCATCTTTGCGCAGCAGGCGATCCATGCGTGGCGTGTCGTTGAGCTGTAACGCCGTCTGCGCCTCAGCCCACAACGGCGGCCGAGCGCCTGCAACGCCAGTAGCACCGACGTGACGCGCCGCATTCAGCCACATCCAGGCACGCGCATTTGAATGCTGCTCCTGCGTAATCGCCCAGCCGAGAATCAGATCGCGTGTCTGTTGATCCTCCTGAATTTCCTGCACACTCACCGCATCTGACCGGCCTTCAACTGGTACGGCTGACAACCCGCGCAGCTCACCAACGATCTTGCGAACCAATCCCAGCGACGGGTCACCCGGCGCATTGAGAATGGCCAGACGCGCCATGGCCAGTAGTTCGGGTTGAGCATCGAGAGGCGCTTGCATCGTGGGCTGAGGAAACTTTTCACGCAGGCGCAGCCAGGCATGACGCCGGACGCGCGCGGCCATCCCGCCCAACCGCACACGCTCGAGCACATCCGCATAATTGAGCAAAAGCAGGGTATCGCTAGGCGTGCGTGCGAGTGCCTTGCGATACCAGTGCAAGGCCGGCTTGTACTGGTCGAGTGCGTGATACGCGGCTGCATAAGGTAGCCAGTAACTTGCCGTTGTAGCAGCCCGCGCGGCATGGCGAAGCAGCAGAGGCTGAAGTTCCGTATGACGATGCTGGTCAATGAGGAACCAGAGGACGGAAACGACGATATCATCATCGCTCGGCTTGAGCGCCAACGCACGATGCAAATCGTGCCAAGCGCGCGCATTGTCCTGGATACGTTGGTAATACTGGGCGCGCAGCAGCAGGAAGCGCGTATCGCCGGCCAAGGCAGTGAGTGCATCGGCCGAAAGGGCGGCAAATGCACGCGCCTGTGCCACATGATTACCGCGCTCCGCGTATATGGAAAGCGCATTCAGCAACTGCTCCGTATCGCCATTGCGCCGATAGAGCTCCAACGCCAGATCGGCGGCACGCTCAGGGTGTTGCTGGCGCAGCAATGTGACCAGACGCCCCCAGGCGACCGCATTCTGGCGCTCATCATTACCCGGATGACGCAATGCTAACTCTGCCGTTTCCGCATCACCCAGTTCAAAGCCGATATTCGCCAGCATGGTCCAGTAATCACGTGCCATGGCCGGCACTTCGTCGCGTTGCGCCAACATCAGCGCCCGCGCCTCGGGCAAACGATCAGCACGCAGCAGAGCAACGGTGGCACGCAGGGTCGCATCCTGGGAAAAGGGCCTGAGCTGTGCCCGTTCTTTATACAACTGAAGTGCGCGCTCATCGTCGCCGGTGTTCTCGGCCAGTCGGGCGGCAAACTCGAGCAGTTGTAGCCTGCCATGGCGACGATATTGCCGTTCGAAGTAAGCCGAACCCTGCTGCGCTTTACCGGCCGATTCATACAGATTGAAGATATCCACCCATTGCGCGTCACCAAGCCTGTCAGTAACAGCATCGGAGTCCGTACGAAGACGAAACTCCCACACCTCCAGAGCGATTTCTGGATGGCCCACGAGTGGTGCAAGACGTAATACGGCGGCAAGCGTTTCTGGCGTGCGATCACCATAACGGAACAGATATTCCCAATGCTCCCAGGCCACCGATGGGCGCTGCGTCCATTCAGCGACGCGTGCCAGCTTGCGCCGCCAGGCAAGATCGTCCGGCACACTGGCGACAGCCTGGCGAGCAACACGGAAAGCGCGCTCACGATCGCCGCTACCAAGGAATACGTCGAAGGCCAGCGCATAATCCTCGGCATCAAAAGGCTTCAGATCACCATCAACCGCCGCGTGCTGCACAGTGTCTTTGCTCGCAACGTCGTCGGTGCGTCGCTGTGCCGGCGTCACCCGTGACGTCAGGGGAGTGGTGGCTTCAGGTTTCTGCTGCGGCGCTGGCGACGGTCGTGGCGAAGATGCTGGCAAAGAAGTTGTTTGGGTGTGTTCGACCGGCGCTAGCGCTGTCCAATTGCCGCGCACCACGGCCTCAGGGCGATAGCTCGCGATACGAAGCAACGGCGCGTTCCCGACCAAGTCAGCCCGAGCAGCCGATACGCTGCGCGCCTCATCGCTGCTCGCCCAAAAACCAGCACGCAGCACGTGCAAGCCGCCACGCTTCTCGATCCGCAGATAAGGTAGCTCAGCGTAACGCACAAATTGCCGCTCAAGCACTGCCACCGTTGGTGAAGATGCAATTTGGATCGAATGGTAATCCGCACCGGCCTGCGGCCCGCTGGAAGCGAAAGCGGCAGCGGCGATGCCGGTCGCAGACAATGCCAGGCAAGTGGCTATGACGCGGTGCGATGTGTGACGCTTCATCGGCCACCTCCCGTCAGGCTCGAACGGCCAAGCAGCCCTTCACCAAATACGAGACGCCGTGCATAGATCGCGGCGCGTTGCGGATCACCGGCGGCAAGGGCCGTGCGCATCAGGTAGCGCAGGGTATCGGGATCATCGGCGAGATCGCCAATATTGAGATCGGCAGCCTGCAAAGCTTGCTCGAAAAGACTTGCAGCCATCAGCGCACCGATTCCCTCCTTAAAAAAGTCACGTGCTTTGTTGCGCTCGGAAGTCTGGCTGAATGCTAGCAGGAAATATTCTGCGGCGAGTGCATGGCGGCCATGGCCCAAGGCGTCGCGTGCATTAGTGATAAGCACATCGATAATCATCGCACTACTGACCGCAGAGGCACTGCCGTCTTGGTCGTCCGGTGGCGAATGCGCAGCATCTGCCAGCGCACGCCTGAGAAACCCGAGGCCCAAGCTTGGCAGCTCAGCACGGAAAGCACTGAATGCCAATTCGCGGGCCCAGGTCGCCGGCAGCTCCTTCTCCTGACGCAATGTTCCAAGCAAGGCGATGATCTTGCCCTGTAAAACGGCGGCCTGATCTGCTGGCGCCGTCTGTTTGCCACGTTCATAGCTTTCAAGCAGCAAGCGCTGTACCTCGCGGCGATGCAATACATCGCTGGCAGCTAATAAAGGGAGCAGCAGTCCTTCCATAGCCGCAACATCAAATTGATCATGGCGCGCACGCCCAAGGAGGATGGTGAGATCGGCGTTATCCGGCTCGGTACGGTGCAGATTGTCGATGTAAGAAAGCGTCAGCTCATCGAGCTTATGCTGCATGTACAGCTTTTCCACCAGCGCCTTGCGCGGGAAGATGACCACGAACAGCCCGAGCATAATGAAAGCGATCACGCCCAGCTGCCAGTTCTCGGCAAGCTTGAGGCGCGGCAGGTCGCCGTTCTCAGTGCTGGCAAATCGCTTCGAGCGGTCGGGCAGCATGAGCAGTCAATCGATAATGAGAAACGGCACCGTCGCGGCGCGACGGCGTGAGTTCGCGGCCAGCGGCACGCACACGGCATGATGCGACGTTGGCCAAGGAAAATTCGAGCGGTACATGGGCGGCCAGATTCCAGCGATAGGTCTTGTCGGTACGCTGGCTGTTCTCAATGCGACCATTTGCCGAAACTAGGCGCACAGCGCTGACCGCCGCACCAGGCACTGCTTGCAGGACCAGTTCAACATCCGCGGAATGCGCCACCATATGGGCGTAGAGCCCTTCAGCGCCCTCACGGTAGCCAGCCACGGCGCTGCTTTGCCCAAGATCCGGCACACCCAGCGCTGTAGGAATGCGCAAGGTGTGCAACTGATCCATGCCACGGATACGCCAACCTTGTGCGCTGCGCGCTACGGCAATTCGTGAAAATTCGAGAACCTTGCGCGCATATTCGGAAGCAAACAATGGCGTGGTCTCCTGCGCCAGCGCCCAGCCAAACACCTTGTCGAGCGACTGCATGCCAGCTGGTTTAGTGGTGATGTAAGTATGAAAGTAGATATCGATCGGCTTCAGGCGACGCGGCTTCTCGGTGAGTTCGAAGGTCTCGATGACGCGCTCAAAACCATAATAAGGACCGGTCCAGTCGTTGGTGTAGACGTTTTCATTCTGGTTTGGCGCAAATACCTGGAACAGGCCGTTGCGCTCGACACCTAGGCCCTCGACCTGCGTCAGCGTCTGGCGCGTGCGCGTCGCAGTCGTATCACCGCCGTTCATGTTCATCACGCCGAGGCGTTGCGTCCATTCAAGGGCATCGCGCCCGGGGATGCAATCGCCGGTCCAGAGAAACATTGCAACCTTCTTTCCCGGTGGTGCCAAACGCGTTTCGATATAGCGAATCGATCCCTCGATCTCGCGTTTCAGGTCAAAGTGATAGCCCGGAATCGCCAAGTTGTAGCCGCTGTCCTCCTCCGTGGCCGTCGTACCCGCCAGCCGCCAATTGAAGGGATGCGAATAGCTGTGTGAGGCGATCTCGACGTTTGGTGCACGAAAAATATCGCGTGCCACGGCTTCGAGCTTCTGCGAAAGCTGAGGATACAGGCCTTGCGGTGACAACTCACTCTCGATCACTGAAATCGTCATCGGCAACGGATAGCGATTGACGACACGATCACGCACGACTTCGCCGGCATAGGGATTACCCGGCAGTTCCGAACGACTAATGAAGCCGTCACCATCCATATGCACCATCAGCATGCGCCGACCGCTCTCGGTCGTCACATCAGGTACTGGCATCGCGGGCAACCGCAGCGCCGCGCGAAAAAAGGCGAATGGATCGACCACCCAACGGCTGTCATCCTCATTTGGCAGTGTCAGCCAAGCATACGGCGACATGACATAGCCGCCCCACGGGGTAATGGCAGCGGCAACCTGGCGCGCCGCCCCCTTGCCCAGGGTCAACAGAGGCTGCCCCGCATCAAGCGAAATTCCGAAAAAATCCTGCGGCAGCGGATGCGGCTGACGCTCGAAACCGATCATCGCATCGCGCTGCAGAATTTTGACCGGAGCCGCGTCGGCCGATGCGTTCTGCGCCACAACACCGAGACGTTGGCCGAGCGGCGTATCGAACAAGACGTCGGGCTGATTGATCACGGCCACGGGAATCCCTTCGGCGATGCGCGCTTCCAGCCAGGCGGCGAGATGCTTCAGTTGCGCGGCGGATGAGTTTTCAGTCAGCCATACCACGACACCCGCAAGACGCCCAGCCATGGCGTACGCCGGCAGATGCTCCGTATCGGCATAGTCCGCCGCATAGCCAAGATAGTTCAATGGCATCGTCGCGAAACGCACCACCGGATGCTGACGCAAAGCGTATTCGTTTGCCAGCGGGTTATGGATCAGCAGGACGCGACGCGGCATAACCTCGAACAGACCAACGCCCAGCGTGGCGAGATCGCCCGTTGCCACCCAAGGAATGAAGCCTGCGGCCTCGATCTGCCGTGCCGTTGCGCGCGCCAGCTCGCGCTGTGCGGCTGGCACATAGTCGATGGCGATGACCGGCAGTTTGAAAGTCTCACTCACCCGCTTGAGCTGGCCGAGCAGCCACACACGGTCGGCCTCAGGCACCGGGCGGTAAGCGTCCTTGCTTACGTCATAAGCCTGGAACAAGGATTCAGCGGCCACCGCCATCACCTGGCCGTGTGTGCGATCAAGAATTTCAAAGCCGCGGTTGAAGATCAGCTGCGCGTCCGGGTAGCGCTGCTTGAGCGCAGCCACCACGGCGACCAGGCCGGCCTCCTGCGCCACGCGCTGCTCGGGCGTCTTCGCAATGAGTTGGTAGGAATCGAGCGTATCGAGGAAGAAAGTTCTAAAACCTTTGTCCCAGAGAGGAGCGACGACGGACTCCGTGAAGAAACGTGGCCACTCGGGTTGGGACTGGTCAACGATGCGACTGCCCCATGCGCGATTTTCACCGATCAGCCAAGCCGCAGGAATATCCTTGGCATAGCTGCGCGTCGGCAGCACTTCACCCACAGAGACATAGGCGGCCAGGCGCGTGCGCGGCAGGGCCGGCAGTGCACCAGCGACGTGATCGGGATCAACTACGGCAATGTCGAAGGCCTGTAGCTCATTCCAGGGTGGCTCGACACCGTAGTAAAACGCCACGGCCGGGACCGGGATCGGAGTTGCGGTCGAGGCACACGCGATGCCGCTCAAGCCAAGGCCCGCAAAAGCTAGCACCCAGACCAGCAGCACCGAACACAGAGTGCGCAATCTCATCAGAAAAGCCTCTGTGTAATCGCCAGGCTCGCCATCGACGACGGGAAAATGAGCATAGCGAGCATATTTTGTTTCAACATAAACATTTTACCTCAACACATACGCCGCCCAGAAAAGATCATTGCGAACGCCGCTCGCGACTTCAAGCCAGCCAATACTCAGGCCGCCCATAGGTGTCCTTCAGCAGGTCGATAAATTATCGCACGCGCAGCGGTAGTTGGCGACGTTGTGGAAAAACCGCGTAAATCCCAAGTGGCGGTGCAGCAAATTCATCGAGTACCGGAATCAGCCGACCGCTGCGCAGATCGTCGCCGACTTCCCACCAGGAGCGCCAGGCCAGGCCGCGCCCAGCCAACGCCCAATCGTGCAGCACCGCGCCATCGTTACATTCGAGTCGGCCGGCGACCTTGATGGTCAAAGTGCCCGGCAGCCCATCAGGATTGCGGAACGTCCAGCCGCGCTGCTGGCCGAGCGACAGACAGGCATGACCAACAAGATCGTTGAGCGTGCGCGGCATGCCATGTCTGGCCAGATAATCCGGGCTGGCCACCACCATGCGACGCATGTCGCCGAGGCGCACACTGACCAGGCTCGAATCACTCAGCTCGCCGATACGCACCGCACAGTCGATGCCTTCATTGACCAGATCGACGATGCGATCCGAGAGATCAAGGTTCACCGTCAACTCCGGATTGCCGTCGAGATAATCCCGCACCAGCGGCGCGACATGGCGCCGACCAAATCCAGCCGGCGCGGAAAGGCGCAGATGGCCGCTAACCTTGACACCACCGAGACTCACGGCCGCCTCGGCATTGGCGAGGTCGTTGAGCAGACGCTGACAATCCTCGAGGAAGGCCTGCCCTTCGAACGTCAACGTCAGCTTGCGCGTCGTGCGCGTCAGCAGCAGCACGCCAAGACGCGCCTCCAGTGCGCTCAGACGCCGGCCAATGAGCGCCGGCGTGACATTCTCGGCGCGCGCCGCAGCCGAAAGACTGCCGCGCGTGGCGGCCTGGACAAAGGCGGCAATCTGCTTGAACTGATCCATCTTTTCACCTATTTGATACTAATCGTACAATATGATTTGCGAAAATGCAGCCTTATCATTCAATAAAGACTGCAATACTATACCGATCAAGCCAGCCCCCGAATTTTCCCGGACGGCGGAAGAAGGCACCTTCCATCGTCTATCATTAATTTTCACCCTTAGGAGTCATGACAATGTCACTCAACCTTCCCGCCGGCGTACAGATCAACGCCCCCCTCCATCCACGCTTCGACGAGATCCTCACGCATGACGCGCTCGCTCTGGTCGCCCGGCTGCATCGCGCTTTCGATGGCCGCCGCCAGGAATTACTGAAGAAGCGTATCGAGCGCCAGACGCGTATCGATGCCGGCGAGATGCCGGACTTTCTACCCGAAACAAAGCACATTCGCGAAGGCGACTGGAAGGTCGCCAAACTACCGAAGGCGCTGGAATGCCGGCGTGTCGAAATTACCGGCCCGGTCGAGCGCAAGATGATCATCAACGCCTTCAACTCGGGCGCCGACAGTTACATGACGGACTTCGAGGATTCGAACAGCCCGAGCTGGTACAACCAGATCCAGGGCCAGGTCAATCTGTACGATGCAATTCGCCGCAACATCGACTTTGAGCAGAACGGCAAGATCTACAAACTCAACGACAAGATCGCCACGCTGCAGATCCGCCCGCGTGGCTGGCACCTTGATGAAAAGCATGTACTGGTCGATGGCCAGCGCGTCTCCGGCGGCATCTTCGATTTCGCCCTGGTGCTGTTCCACAATGCAAAGGAACAATTGGCACGCGGCGCCGGCCCCTACTTCTATTTGCCGAAGATGGAAAGTCATCTCGAAGCGCGCTTGTGGAATGATATTTTCGTCATGGCGCAAAACGAGATTGGCCTGCCACAGGGCACGATCAAGGCCACCGTACTGATCGAAACCGTTCTCGCCACCTTCGAACTGGAAGAGATTCTGTATGAACTACGCGAACACAGCGCCGGCCTGAACGCCGGACGTTGGGACTACATCTTCTCGTGCATCAAGAAGTTCAAGAAGAACAAGAACTTCTGCCTCGCCAATCGTGCCGCCATCACCATGGAAGTGCCCTTCATGCGCAGCTACGCGCTCGCACTGGTGCAAGCCTGCCACAAACGCGGCGCCCCGGCGATGGGCGGCATGAGCGCGCTGATTCCGATCAAGAACGATGCGGCAGCTAATGAAAAAGCACTCGCTGGCATCCGCCACGACAAGACCCGTGACGCCAATGATGGCTATTACGGCGGCTGGGTGGCCCATCCAGGCCTCGTCTCAATCGCCATGGAGGAATTCGTCAAGGTACTCGGCGACAAGCCCAACCAATGGGAGAAGCAGGTCGCCGGCAGCTTCGGTCCGAAGAACTGGCTCGACTTCCAGCCTGAACAGCCGATCACCGAAACCGGCTTGCGCAACAACATCAACGTCGGCATCCACTATCTCGGCTCATGGCTTGCCGGTAATGGCTGCGTGCCAATCCATAATCTGATGGAAGATGCCGCCACCGCCGAAATTTCGCGTTCGCAGGTGTGGCAATGGGTGGTCAGCCCGAAGGGCAAGCTCGACGACGGCCGCAAGGTCACCGCCGAGATGGTGCGCAGCCTCATCCCCGAAGAACTCGCCAAAGTGAAGGCTGCAATCGGCAGCGAGCCGAGCGCCACCTACGATCAGGCCGCGAAAATTTTCGAGGAAATGTCACTCACGGAAAACTTCCCGGAATTCCTGACGCTGCCTTTGTACGAGGCGATGGAGTAGTTGCTTATCGCGGATTGCAGATTGCAGATCGCAGATCGCGGATTGTGAATCGCGATTCACGGATTGTGACTGCCCGGCCACGCGCCGGGCAGTTTCACATCATGATGTCTGCCAGGCTGAGCGCGGTCACTCCCGTCAGCAAGATCGCAAATTCGGCCTGGCTGTCGGCATCGGTGTTGCCATACAAGACATGGCTGGCACTGTCGAAGCGCAACTGCCCGGGTGCTGAGAACGCACCGCCAAACAATAGCGTTGTAAATGCCTCATTCTCTGCCGTCATCGAGTTTGCATCCATGGCACGCAGGTCAATCATGTCCTGACCGCATACGAAATCCGTAATGCGCTCGAGCTTAGAAACACGCAGGATGCCACCTTCAATCGCGGCCTCGGCAGCCGCTTCGTAGACAAACACGTCACGGCCGGCGCCACCACTCAATAGATCAATACCGCTACCGCCCGTCAGTACATCGTTACCTGCACCGCCTTGCAGCGTATCCCTGCCGCTACCACCGAACAGATGGTCATTACCGCTGCCACCCTGGAGCAGATCATCGCCATCGTAGCCATAGAGCGTATCGTTGCCTGCCCCACCTGACAGCCGGTCGTTGCCAGTCGCCGGGCCGTTGTTCGGGTTAATAATCGCCGTCACGACATCGCCTGCCTGCGCGACGAGGTTCCAGGTTGCATCGGGGTCGCAATACAAGGGCAACAATATCTTTCCACCATGCGACCTGGCGACATCCACCTGGCTCGCAAAGGCCGAATCCACCGCACTCCACGGATCCGTGTCGCCAAGGCCATGTTCGGTGACGTAGGCATATCCGGCACCGCTCGAAAACAGGCTATCCGCTACCGCAGCAGCGTCACCAGAACATGCGTACTGCAAGCCTGCGACCCTGCCCGCCGATACGCCGACCGCTTTTGCATCGGCAATGGATGCCGAAACATCCGTGTGATCCTCGCCGATCACGGTGACGTCAGCCATGTCCAGATACGCCCGGTCATCCGGCATGGTGCCCGGATTGAAAATCACCTGGAGTCCGAGTTCATGAGCATAGTCGACCACTGAGCGATAGGTTGCCTTGTGCTCCGTCGCGCCTGACACCTCGTCGACAAACACAGCAGTCAGCCCCGGCAATGTCTGCTTCATGAGCCAGATATCATTTCTGATTTCGGTCGCGGAACGCTCGCCATAACTTGAATACACATAAGCGGCAGCAGTTACCCCGCTAGATGTCAGCCTATCAACCGCGCTTCGATACACATCGTTTGCGTATCCACCATGGATGATGTCGTCGCCCCGGGTTCCCGTCAGGGTTTCATCACGCTCGCTGCCGAAAATATTCATTATCAGATCGCCGAACAATATGTTTTGGATCACCCGGGCGCCAGCCATGGTTGGCGTGGCTGAACCTGGTGCATATCAGAAAGGGCAATAATTCAATGCCCTGCCTGTTGGATCGAAGAATATTCAAGGAACAGCGACCGCTGGGACGAATTCAGATCTGGGATGTGGCCTGCATCACGCCCAGTTGGCGTTAGCCCAGAAATCCGGAAAGCCACAGTGCGCGATCGTCTGAAAGAGCGATGAGTGCGACACTCAATGAGATTTTGGAGCACCGGGCCGGCCCGGTGAAGCATGGCGAAATATGCCGGTCAGAAGAGAACAAACTCAACCGCTGGGAGCCGAAATGAAACATTGCGACATTGCGCCGATGAAAACAAAAAGCCATTGGAGCATCAGAAATTTCGATGCTCCAATGGCTTTTCAATACGAAACAGTCAGCCTCCGATGCCGGAGGCGCGCGGGCTAGCGGCCGAGGTTCAAACCTTGGCGGCGTTCAAAACCAGGCGAGCCTTACTTTCAGCCTCGGCACGGTTGTTCTCGGACATCTGGCGGCCAAAGGCCTCGCGGGCTTCGCGGCCCTGCTTGGTGGCCTGGATGCTCTTAATGCAGCGCCAGCGCTTGCCACCTTTGGTTTCGATCTGACGCATTTCCTCTTTGGGATGATGCGTCCGGCAGTGATAGCAGAAAAGTGTGTCAGCCATAGCTCTTTAAATAATGGAACGTAGGAACGGTTGAGACAAAGTCAGCGCTGTAATCTTACCACCTGACGGCAAGCATTGCCGTCATATGCTGACCAGATTCCTCACACCGCCTCAAAGTGTCACAAGCGGTTGAGTTTCAGCATCTATTTAAAAAAACAGAGGCGGCCATTGTAGCACAAACCAGAGGCTTTGTGGTACGGCGTTCAGAAGTACGCAAATCGCGCCGGCCGCAACACTCCGCTCAACGCCCCCGTTGCTTGCCTGGGCGCGACTGTTTTTGCCCCTTGCCGCTACCAACCACCGGTGTCGCCACGGCCGAACTGACAGGCTTGCGCAAAGACTTGCCACTTTTGTTCACTGGGTTCGCCGGATGAGCCGCATTCACTGCACCCGTCGTGCCAGACCGGCCAGCCGCAGCACGCCGCGTGCACGAGGAAGCACGGCCACGCGGACCACCGCGACCTGCCGAAGCATCGGCCGCGCTACCGACGGGCTGATAGGCGGGAACGAGGTGCATCGCGCTGCTGCCGATCAGGTCGGAACGCCCCATCTGGCGCAGTGCTTCGCGCAGCAAAGGCCAGTTGGCCGGATCGTGGTACCGCATGAAGGCCTTGTGGATGCGCCGCTGACGACCGCTGCGAACGATGTGTACCTCCTCGCTGGTGGCTGTCACCTTGCGCAGCGGATTCTTGCCGGTGTGATACATCGCCGAGGCGATCGCCAGCGGCGTCGGGAGAAAGTTCTGCACCTGGTCGAGACGGAACTTGTTGCGCTTCAACCAGAGCGCCAGCCCCAGCATGTCCTCGTCCGTCGTGCCTGGATGGGCGCCGATAAAATAGGGAATCAGGTACTGTTCCTTGCCCGCCTCGCGCGAGAATTTTTCGAAGAGCGCCTTGAACTTGTCGTAATTGCCAATCGCCGGCTTCATCATCTTGCTGAGCGGCCCGGCCTCGGTGTGCTCGGGTGCAATCTTCAAGTAGCCACCAACGTGGTGGGTGACGAGTTCCTTGATGTATTCCGGTGAGCGCACGGCAAGGTCGTAGCGCAGCCCGGAACTGATCTGAATCTTCTTGATGCCCGGCAGGGCGCGCGCCTTGCGGTAGAGCTGAATCAGCGGCCCGTGGTCTGTCCCCATGTTCTCGCAGATATCCGGAAACACACAGGACAATCGGCGGCAAGAAGCCTCGATCTCCCGGCTCTTGCAGGCGAGGCGATACATATTGGCGGTCGGTCCGCCGAGATCGGAGACGACGCCGGTGAAGCCCGGCGTCTTGTCGCGGATTTGCTCGATCTCATGCAGGACTGAGTCTTCAGAACGACTCTGAATGATGCGCCCCTCGTGCTCGGTGATCGAACAGAAAGTACAGCCACCAAAGCAGCCGCGCATGATATTCACCGAGAAGCGAATCATCTCCCAAGCCGGAATTTTCGCGTCTCCATAGGCCGGATGCGGCGCGCGGGCATAGGGCCGACCATAAACGTGATCCATCTCCGGCGTCGTCAGGGGAATCGGCGGCGGGTTCAGCCAGACATCGCGGCGGCCCGGCCCCGTACCGTGCGCCTGCACAAGCGCACGCGCGTTGCCGGGATTCGATTCGAGATGAAAGGTGCGCGAGGCATGGGCATAGAGCACCGTGTCCTCGACGACCTGCTCGTAAGACGGCAGACGGATAACCGTGTGGGCACGCACCGACTTGCGTGCGGCAAGACGTTCCGTGCGGGGAACGATCTGCACAGGCTGACTCGTTGCCGCTGCCTTCCCCGCCCCGTCACTACATTGCGCCGAGGAAGACGAAACTTCCATCGCATACGGATCGGGATGCGCATGCGGCGCATGATGAGCCGCGCCGGGCGTATCGACCGTGCTTGAGTCGACCTCCTCCCAGCCCTCGGGCCGCCAGCCCGGTGTCACCATGAAGGCGCTGCCGCGCAGGTCGCGGATTTCGGCGATGGGCTCATTCTTCGCGAGACGATGAGCGAGCTCCACCAGCGCCCGCTCGGCATTACCGAACAGCAGCAGATCGGCCTTCGAGTCGAGCAGGATTGAGCGGCGCACCTTGTCCGACCAGTAATCGTAATGCGCAATGCGACGCAAGCTGGCCTCGATGCTGCCGATGATGACGGGACGATCCGGATACGCTTCGCGGCAGCGCTGTGAATAGACCACAACCGCGCGGTCCGGACGCTTGTTCGGCTCGGCATGAGCGGTGTAGGCGTCGTCCGAGCGGATCTTGCGGTCCGATGTATAGCGGTTGACCATCGAATCCATATTGCCAGCGGTGACGCCGAAGAACAGGTTCGGCTTACCGAGCGTTTTGAATGCGACCGCCGAGTGCCAGTCCGGTTGGCTGATAATGCCGACGCGAAACCCCTGCGCTTCGAGCAGGCGACCAATCAGCGCCATGCCGAAGCTCGGATGGTCGATATAGGCATCACCGGTCACGAGAATAATGTCGCATGAATCCCAGCCGAGCGTATCCATCTCTGCGCGCGACATCGGCAGGAAAGAGGCGACACCGAAGCGCTGCGCCCAATGCTTGCGATACGAGGTGAGCAGTTTGGGACTGTAATCGACAGCCAGGGTAGATGTATTCATCGGCGTATTTTACAGGGTACAAGCTGCCGCAAGGCCCTTATGCAAACGCAGGTACACGGGCAGCACTCACCACACGCGATTCCCGTGCTGACACATGCTGTGTCAAAAGATCCATCTGGTCGTGGAGAATGCGCCGGTTACTGAGGATCAGGTATTCCGCCCGGTTCGGCACATAGGGTGCGTAAAGCAGTTGCATACGGGCTTGTTCGGGCGTGTGGTCACTCTTGCGCTGATTGCATGGACGACAGGCAGTCACGACATTCATCCAGATATCGATACCGCCTTGCGACAAGGGCATCACATGATCACGCGTCAGGCGTTGATTGGCGAACTCCTTCCCGCAATAGGCGCAGCGATGGCGATCACGGTGAAATAACTCGCGATTGTTGAGCGGCGGCACCTGGAGCAAACTCTTCATCGCGAGTGCCTTGCCCTTGATGGCGATGATGCTGTTGGTAGTGATCGTCGAACGCATGCCCGTGACGCGATTGATACCACCGTGGAAAGTCAGGCTCTCTTCGCCAATAGCCCAGGCAACCAGGTCTTTCGCGTAATAGAAACAGGCATGTTGCCAGGTCACCCAACGATGCGGCGCACCGTACGCATCGAGCGTCAGAATCAACGGCAACGGTGTAGCATCGGCTTGCATTCCCCCGCACTCCCTTGTTGAATAAACCCGGAATGCCCATCCGGGCTGAATGCCGCATCGCCTGATAAGCTTTCATGGCGCGGCATTTCGCCAAAAACGACGAACCAGCTTGTTCCCGGTTTGAAAGCAAAATTACACAATCGTTCCATGAGTAATCATCCGGCACGCGGAAACTGGAAACCTCTCGGCAGCGCACTCGTGCTCTCGCTGCTGCTGCATCTCATCCTGCTCGACCACGAGACGGCAGACGGCGGAACACCCGACCCCGGCACGCAAACCCAGACGCGGTTGTACGCGCGACTTAAAGGTGACAGCACTCCGGCACCCCGTTCAGGCGCAGGTGACACACCAGCGCCTAGGCAGGTCGCAAACCCGATGCCCCGCGTCAAAAGCACCCGAAATGCAAGCGCAGAAAGGCACCCCAGCACCACTGGAGCAGCCTCGCTCCCACTAATGACTGACGCTGTTCCACCCGCTCTAACGTTGGCAAGCGAGTTGGCAAGCGAGTTGGCAAGCGAAACCGTGGACGTAAAAAACGACGGTGAGGGAATGCGCCAATACCGCATGAGTCTTGCTCTTGCAGCGGGACGCTACAAGGCACCGTCTGCCGCACTGGCCGGTGCTTATCAAGGACAAATGGAAGTACGATTGATGATCGCTGCTAACGGTCAGCTTGAAGAGGCACGTCTCGAACACGGCAGTGGCAACACTCTGCTCGATGCCGCCGTCATCGACATGATGGCGCGTGCTGCAGGCAGCACTCCCTTGCCCGCCATCCTGCTCGGCCGGCCACTCAGCATCACGCTACCGCTGGAGTTCGGAGTCGTCGAGGAGCAATGAGGAACAGCCGCTAACCACCTCAGGGTGGCGGCAACTCGGCGCTGCGGAAGCGGAACTGGCCACTTTTACGGTCGGTGAAAAAATGACGCAGTGTCACCGCTACAGTGCGAAAGGCGATTTCATCCCAGGGAATTTGCTCTTCCGTGAACAACGCGACTTCCAGCGACTCGATCCCTGCAGCGAAATTCAAGTCAAGCAGACGTGCGTAGTAGAACGTATGCACCTGGCTGATGTGCGGCACGCTGATGAGCGTATAGAGGTCACCAAGTTCGATGTTGGCACAGGCTTCCTCACGCGTTTCACGCACTGCCGCCTCCGGCATGGTCTCATTGTTCTCCATGAAGCCGGCCGGCAAGGTCCACATATTGTGACGCGGCTCGATCGCACGACGACAGAGCAGAACCTTGTCCTCCCAGACCGGCAAGCTGCCGACGACCAGCTTGGGATTCTGGTAGTGAATCACCCCGCAGGTATCGCACACCGCACGCACCAGCACGTCCCCAACCGGGATGCGTGGCGTAACGGTTGCGCCACAACAGCTGCAGAAATTGATTTTCGGTTCCATCAACTGGTTATTTTAGCAAGTCGACGGAACCGACAAAAGCTTTCCTGATGCCCTTTCTCGATAATCCAACCACCCGCAGACACCGCTACCAGTTTTCGAAAAAGAAACCATCATCCCCAGCATCACCGGAAATACCAGGTATCTCGCGGAGAAGCGCATGAATACACACTCTCAGCGAGAGTGTCTGCCATATGCAGACCAGACCGTGACACAGTAACTAAAGAGTAAACTCTTTTAGAATCAAAAAAATAATGCAATTTTGTAAGAAAAAACCTTACATAGGTCACGGAAGCCGTTCTTACAAAAAAACAAGCATTACGCTGATATTCAGAGTTGACAGCACTCGGCATAATCCGGTTGCCTTCCAATAATTCTAAATTCGGCAATCCCAAAGGAGAGCACCATGAAAATGACCGACACCTACAATGACATAAAGGAAGTCAATCTTTCCTACCTCATGCTGGCGCAGAACATGATTCGCGCCGACCGTGAGGCGGCCATCTTTCGCCTGGGCATCAGCCAGGAGATTGCCGACATTCTGGATCGTCTGACTCCTGGCCAAGTGGTAAAGATGGCCAGCGCCGACATGTTGCTGTGCGCCTTCCGCTTCGACGACACCCTGCTGCTGAACCTGCTTGCCAACCATGACCGCGAACGCGGCATTGGCCATGTGCATGCAGCGATTCTCACCGCAGGCAAACCCGTTGAGACGATAGGCTGACAGCCATCACGACGCTGAAGCCAGCTACACCCATCAGGAGATTCCATGCGAAATAAATCCGTCATCTCGGAAGCGAGGGATATTGGTCTGGCCGTCGAGCTAGTCAAGCTCGGCGCCCGGCTGCAACTGCTCGAAGCCGAAACCAAGCTGAGCCGCGAACGCCTGATCAAGCTCTACAAAGAAGTCCGCGGCGAATCGCCACCGAAGGGTTTGCTTCCCTTCTCGACCGACTGGTTCATGACCTGGCAGCCCAATGTGCACGCCTCGCTGTTCATGGCCTATCACAGCTTCCTGCTCAACCACACCGGGCTGCGCGGCCTCGATCTCACGATCAAAGCCTTCCGCATGTATCTCGAACAGATCGAGCGCAACGATATGAAACCGGTGCTTTCGCTGACGCGCGCCTGGACCATGGTGCGCTTCTTCGACGCCAATATGCTCACGCTGGCAACCTGCAAATCCTGCAGCGGCCAGTTCGTCGCCCATGCCTTTGATCCCACCAAGGCCTATGTCTGCGGCCTCTGCAACGTCCCGGCACGTGCTGGCAAGACACGTCGCAGCGCCGAAGCCCGCTGCAACGAAGCCATGCAGACAACCGCCGCTAATACGCTCTGACCGTCTCAAAGCTCAAGGCAAACCCGCAAACAAAAAGGGCGCTCGATTCGAGCGCCCTTTTTGTTTGACCTTAACTCATCTGCTGCCTGCTCAGCCTACCCACTTCCGCGCATTGCGGAACATCGTCAGCCACGGCGCATCCTCGCCCCAGCCTGGCGGATGCCATGACATCTGCACGCTACGAATGATGCGTTCAGGGTGCGGCATCATGATGGTGAAGCGACCATCCGCCGTGGTCACACCGGCGGCGCCATCAGTAGAACCATTCGGGTTGAACGGATAAGTCGTCGCCACCGCGCCACGATGATCGACATAGCGCATCGCCAGAGTGGTCTGCGCACGACTAGCCGCCGAGGCGAACTCGGCACGGCCTTCCCCGTGCGACACCACCACCGGCAAGCGACTACCGCCCATGCCGGCCAAGAAGATGGATGGCGACTCGGGAATCTCGACCATCACCAGACGTGCCTCGAACTGTTCGCTGCGGTTACGCTGGAAGGTCGGCCAGGCCGCCGCACCAGGGATAATTTCAGTAAGGTTGCTCATCATCTGGCAGCCATTGCAAACACCCAGCGCAAAGCTGTCGGTGCGTGCAAAGAAAGCAGAAAATTCGTCGCGCAATTTGTGGTTGAAGAGAATGGACTTAGCCCAGCCCTGCCCGGCGCCGAGTACATCGCCGTAGGAAAAGCCGCCGCAGGCAGCGAGTCCCTGGAAATCTGCCAGCCGAACGCGGCCGGCCTGCAGGTCGCTCATATGAACGTCATACGCGCTGAAACCCGCACGCTCAAAGGCCGCAGCCATCTCAACATGGCCATTGACACCCTGCTCGCGCAAGATCGCCACCTTCGGCCTGGCCTTGTCGGCCGCAGCCACGAATGGTGCTGCCGGCGTGAAAGTGAGATGGGCCGAGAGCCCTGGATCGGTACGATCAAGCAGCGCGTCGAATTCCTCCTGAGCACAGACCGGATCATCCCGCAGGCGTGCAAGCTGGAAACTCGTCTCGCTCCAGACCCGCTGCAACTCACTGCGCGACATGGCGAATGCCTTCTTCGCATTACGCCAGACACGCACCTCGTCGGCATCGTTAAGCGTGCCGATCAGATGCGACACCGTGCCAAGGCCTGCATCGCGCAAAACCTGCATGACACGCTCGCGCTGATCGCGGCGAATCTGCAGCACCGCACCCAACTCTTCGTTGAACAGCACCCTGAACAAACGGTCAAACATGCGGCCATCGACCACATCGGGCTGACGCTCCATGCCATCGATATCGTTCATCAGTGGGTCGTAACAAAGACCATCGAGATTCAGCGAAACGCCGACGTGACCGGCGAAGGCCATTTCACAGACCGTGGCGAACAGGCCGCCGTCGGAGCGATCGTGATAGGCGAGAATCAGATCCTCGCTGGCAAGCTGCTGGATCACCGGGAAGAAACGCTTGAGCAGGTCGATGTCGGCATCCGGCACCACGTTGCCCACGGCGCCATGAACTTGCGCCAGCGCCGAGCCACCGAGGCGGTTACGTCCGGCACCGAGGTCGATCAGCAGCAATTCGCTTTCCTCACCGGGCGTCACGACAAGCTGCGGCGTCAGCGTGCGGCGTGCATCGAGACAGGGTGCGAAAGCGGTGATAATCAGCGACAACGGTGACACCACCTGCTTCCGTGCATCTCCTTCCTGCCATGTCGTCTTCATGGACAGCGAATCCTTGCCAACCGGGATCGAGAGATCCAGCGCACGGCAGAAGTCGATTGCCACGGCATATACCGTGTCGAACAGTGCGGCATCCTCGGCACCGTGACCGGCCGCCGCCATCCAGTTAGCAGAAAGCTTGATATCGCCGAGGCCGCCGATGGCAGCAGCGGCAATATTGGTAAGCGCCTCGCCCACCGCCATGCGGCCCGAGGCGGGCGCATCAAGCAGCGCCAGCGGCGTGCGCTCGCCCATGGCGAAAGCCTCACCCAGCGTGGTATCGAAACCCATGGTCGTCACGGCGACGTCGGCCACCGGCACCTGCCACGGCCCGACCATCTGATCGCGTGCCGTCATGCCGCCGACACTGCGGTCGCCGATGGTGATGAGGAAGTTCTTCGACGCCACGCTGGGCAGGCGCAGCACGCGCAAAGCGGCTTCGCTGATATCGAGATCGTCAAGGGCGAATGGCGGTGCCCCGTTCGCCCCGTGCACCTCATGCGCCGTGTTCCTGCGCGTCGCCGTGCGATGCATGCGCGGCGGCTTACCGAGCAGTACTTCCATCGGCATGTCGACGGCATGGTTGCCGAAATATTCGTCATGCACCGTCAGCTGGCCGTCGTCAGTCGCCGTGCCGAGCACAGCGAAAGGGCAGCGCTCGCGCGCGCAGAGGGCGCTGAATTCTTCGAGGCGCTGCGGTGCAATGGCCAGCACGTAACGCTCCTGCGCCTCGTTCGACCAGATCTCGCGCGGCGACATACCCGGCTCTTCCGACGGCACGGCGCGCAACTCGAAACGTGCACCACAACCGGCATCGTTCGCCAGTTCCGGCATGGCATTGGAGATACCGCCGGCACCAACGTCGTGGATTGCCAGAATCGGATTGCCACCCGCCGTTTCACCGAGTTGCCAGCAGCGGTCGATGACCTCCTGCGCACGTCGCTGAATCTCCGGATTACCGCGCTGCACCGAGGCGAAATCGAGATCCGCGGTATTAGCCCCCGTCGTCATCGACGAGGCCGCACCACCACCGAGACCGATCAGCATGCCGGGACCGCCGAGTTGGATCAGCAGCGAGCCGGGTGGAAACTTGATCTTGAAAGAATCGCGCCCCGCGATATTGCCAAGCCCGCCGGCGATCATGATGGGCTTGTGATAACCGCGCACTTCGCCGGCGAATTCCTGTTCGTAGCTGCGGAAGTAGCCGGTCAAATTCGGGCGACCGAATTCGTTGTTGAACGCCGCTGCGCCGATCGGCCCCTCGATCATGATGTCGAGCGCCGAGGCGATGCGCTCCGGCTTGCCATAAGGCTGCTCCCAAGGCTGCGCGTAACCGGGGATGTTGAGGTTCGAAACCGAGAAGCCGCACAAGCCAGCCTTCGGCCTGGAGCCGCGACCCGTCGCACCTTCGTCACGAATTTCCCCGCCAGATCCCGTTGCCGCACCGGCGAAGGGCGAAATCGCCGTCGGGTGATTGTGCGTTTCGACCTTGGCGAGGATGTGCGTCAGCTCATCGTGATAGCTGTAAGCGCCGTCGGCATCCGGATAGAAACGGCCGATCTGCGTGCCCTCGATAATCGAGGCATTGTCGGAGTAAGCCACCACGGTGCCCTGCGGATGCGCCTTATGCGTCTCACGAATCATGCCGAACAGCGTCTCGCTGCGCGCCTCGCCATCGACAGTCCATGACGCGTTGAAAATCTTGTGGCGGCAATGCTCCGAGTTCGCCTGCGCGAACATCATCAACTCCACATCGGTCGGATTGCGACCAAGGCGCGTGAAGTTCTCCGCCAGATAATCGATCTCGTCCTCAGACAGCGCCAGACCCAGCTCACCGTTCGCGGCCAGCAAGGCCCCGCGACCCTGCCCCAGCAAGTCGACCGTGGTCAGCGGCTGCGGTGGAATATGGCGGAACAACGCCTCAGCCGCATCGATATCGTCAAGCACCGACTCCGTCATCCGGTCGTGTAGCCTGGCCACCAGCGCCGCGCGCTCGTTCGGCTTCTTCAAGTCTGCGTAGAACGCCGTGCCCCGCTCAATCCGCGCAATACCCGCGAAGCCGCACTGACGCGAAATTTCTGTGGCCTTGCTCGACCAGGGCGAAATCGTCCCAAGACGCGGCGTCACCAGCAGCAGCGCCCCGCTGCTCTTCGGTGCTGCCTGCGCAGGAACACCGAGCAGCTGCTTGAGGCGCCCCAGCTCCTCCGCACCGAGCGAAGCATCCGGCTTCAGCTCGACGAAGTACCAGTGCTCCGCCACCAACTGCTTCAGGGAAGGCGCCAGCGCCCGCGCCTGCTCGGTCAGACGCGTCAGACGGCTGACAGAAAATGCGGCAGCGCCGCGCAACTTGAGGATTTCAGGCATGAGGAGCGAAGAGATGAAAGGTTGCCGCGAAGG
>CAZAOQ010000010.1:0-28418 GCA_964486795.1 uncultured Rhodocyclaceae bacterium | reverse complement strand
TGGAGCGATATGTTCGGCGGCTTCGATGTCAATCCGCAGACGCTGAGCTGGGCTTGAAAATACAGTGACACAGACAGGAATCGAGAATGCTGGCAATCCGCGTTTGAGTCATTCAGCCGCTGCCGGATTCACTTACAAGATCGACTGACAGGAGTAATCAAGTCATGCAAGTAACCCGCCGTAATTTTATCGTTGGCTCTGCCGTCGCCGCGGCCGGTATCGGCCTTTACAGCCTGAAACCCAAGACTCCCGCATCGGTCAAGGCTGGCCCGGCGCTGAAGCCTAAGACGCTGGCCAAGAAAATTCAGTACAACGATTACTCGGATATCTGGCGCGAGAAGTGGAAGTGGGACAAGGTAGTGAAGGGTACGCACACACGCGCAAACTGCGGCGATGCCTGCTCGTGGGATGTTTATGTGCGCGACGGCATCGCCTGGCGCGAAGAGCAAAACGCTATCTACGAACCGCACCGTGCCGACGTGCCCGACATGAATCCGCGTGGCTGCCAGAAGGGTGCCTGCTACACCACGCTGCAGCTTTCCGAATCGCGCCTAAAGTATCCGCTGAAGCGTGTCGGTGAGCGCGGCGAGGGAAAGTGGAAGCGCGTCAGCTGGGATGAGGCGCTCAACGAAATCTGCGACAAGCTGATCGACGTTGCTGTCGAGCAGGGTACCGAGTCCATCATCTTTGACGATGGCACGACCAACGGTGGCTTCGGCCCGGAAACGGCCGGTGACGTACGTTTCACCGAGTCGATGAACTGTACCCAAATGGATTCGTGGGCCGGCGTGTCCGATATGCCGATGGGGTTGGTGCAGACCTGGGGCATGTTCAACTGCGAAGGCTCAGCCGATGACTGGTACATGTCCGATTTCATCGTCATCTGGGTCGGAAATCCGCTCGCGACACGGATTCCGGAAGCGCATTTCATGCACGAGGCGCGCTACCGTGGCGCCAAATTGTGTGTGATCGCACCTGACCTGAGCCCGTCTACCGCGCATGCCGACCTGTGGGTCAATCTGCGTCCGGAAAGTGATCCGGCATTTGGTCTCGCTGCTGCGCAGGTCATCATCTCCGAGAAGCTTTACAAGCTGGACTACATTCTCGAACAGACCGACTTTCCCTTTCTGGTCCGTAAGGACAATGAGCGCTTCCTGCGTGCCAGTGATGTCGTCAAGGGCGGTGATGAAAATGGCCTGTACCTGTGGGATGAGGCTACTGGCAAGATTGTCATTGCACCGGGCTGCATGGGCGATGGTGATGGTGGTCGTGTCCTCAAACTGGGCAGTATCAAGCCGGCGCTGTCGGGCACGCGCAGCATCAAGCTGTTAGATGGTTCGACGGTCGAATGTGAAACCGTTTTCGACAAGCTCAAGGCCAAGCTCGATGCCGAATACACACCTGAGCAATCGGCTAAGGTGACCAATTTGCATCCGAATGTGATTCGCACCTTCGCCCACGAGATGGCTAAGGCGAAGAGTTCGATGATTTTCGCCTCATGGGGTGCCTGCAAGCACTATCACAGCGACCTGTTCCAGCGCGCCATGGCACTCTTGATGGATCTCACTGGCAACCAGGGCAAGCAGGGCGGCGGCATCAAGGTCATGGGCTGGTGGTGGCTGGAGGGCCTCGGTGCATTGAACGATGGTGCCCTGACCCCGCTGGAGAAGATCAAGCTGATTCCGAAGGCGGTGCGCGGCATGTCGCCACGCGACTACGAGGACGTCTATACCTACGTTAGCAACAAACAGGGCTGGACGCCGTTGATGGTGTTTCTCTATATCCACGGTGGCTATAAGGAACTCTGGGACAAGCCGCATCTGCAGGACAAGACGCTGCCGCGCAATCTGTCCGCCTACATGCGTGAGTCAATCGACAAAGGCTGGACCAAGGTCTCGCCGCGCGAAGATCGCTCGCCGAAGGCTTACATATTTACCGGCTGCAATCCGTTACGCCGCTGGCCTTCGCCGCAGACTGCCAAGAAGTATCTCTGGCCGAAGTTCGAGATGATCGTTTCGGTGAACTTCAAAATGACGACTTCGGGCATGTTTTCCGACTACGTGCTGCCTGCTGCTGCTTATTACGAGAAGGTTGGCATCAAGTATGCCGTGACCTATGTGCCGTATGTAATTTGCTCCGATAAGGCGACCGAGCCGCTCGGCGAGTCCAAGGGTGAGTGGGAGATCTTTGGCCGCATGAGTAAGCTCATCTCCGAGCGTGCCAAGGCGCGCAATGTTGGTCTGGTCCGTGGCTGGCACGACAAGCCGCTCGACCTGACCAAGGTGTATGAGCACCACACCGACAATGGCAAGTTCGATCCGCTCGATCCGGAAGATCCGATGCGTTTTATGGATGAGATCTTCGAAAAGAGCCCAAGTGTTTCCGCGCGTACTGGCCGTGAAGCGCTCGACATGGGTGCTGTGCCGGTTATTGCCAGCGCGCGTCCCGGCATCATCAACCAGAACTACAGCGACTACGATCCCAAGGATACCCATTGGGCGCATCGCGACATGATCGAGAAGAAATCGGCCTGGCCGACGCTGACCGGCCGCATGCAGTTCTATATCGACCACCCCTGGTTTATCGAAGGCAAGGAGTCGCTACCCTGTCACAAGGAGCCGCCACACTTCGATAGCAAGCTGCCGTTACGCATCGCCGGCGGTCACACACGTTGGTCGATCCATTCGATCTGGCGTGACGTAAAGCTGCTGCTTCGTCTGCAGCGTGGCCAGCCGGCTTGCTGGATGAACCCGAAGGACACCGAGGCGCGCGGCATCAAGGACGGCGACATGGTCAAGGTGTTCAATGACCACGGCGCGTTCGAGTGCATGGTGAAGGTGGCGCCGGTTACGGCTCCAGGTGAAGTCATCATCTATCATGCCTGGGAGCCTTACCAGTTCAAGGACTGGAAAGGCCAGCAGGAGCCGATCGAGTCCCCATGGAAGGCGTTGCATCTTGCCGGTGGTTACAGCCAGCTGCACTATCGTATGTTTTACGCGGGCCCCAGCCATGTTCCGCACGGCGCAGCTATCGATGTCGTCAAGGTCTGATTCTCGGTTTCAACGAGTCTTGACGGGGCGGGTCTGCGGTATCATGCAGGCCTTGTCCGCAGTGTCGGCATGAAATTCTGGCGCGGCATCGTCCGCGTCTTTCTTTTTGATCTGATTGGTAAATGCAAATGAGCAATGCAGAAAATGCAGCGGATGCCATCGACCAGAAGCGCAGTCAGGCCTACGGTTTTCTGGCAGCGGCGATGGAGTATCCGGAAGGTGAACTCACAGACCTGATTCGCGCCGGCAACATTGCCTCGCAGGGGCGTGAACTGTTTTGTGCCATCCACCCGGAGCTGGAAAAGGCGATCGACTGGGATGCGCTGGCGGAAGCCGGTGAGACGGACGATCTCTCCGTCGAATACACGCGTTTGTTTGACGTCGGCGGTGCCGATGGCCCGCCATGCTCGCTCAACAGCGGAGCAGTTAAGGGTGATGCGCGCATGGGTCTGCTCGAAGAGTTGGTGCGGTTCTACAACTTTTTTGGACTGACTGCAGCAGGTACTGACGCCAACGAATTACCTGATCATCTGACGACGCAATTCGAGTTTTTGCATTACCTGATTTTCAATGAACTCGAGTCTCGCGTTGCTGGTGAGCCGGCCGACGACTACATCCGTGCCCAGCGCGACTTCATCAACCGCCATCCTGGTACTTGGGTACCACTGCTCAACAAGAAGCTCAAGGAGCAAAAAGCACCCAGCTACTATCTGGCGATGGGTGAGTTGATGGAGCAATTTGTCCGGCATGAGCAGCGTCTGCTTGAAAATAAGGTGGCCTATTTGCCCCCGCCGCAACCCCATCCCGAGGTGGATCAGGACGAATACGCAGATGGTGCAGGCTCCGGCGCAGCGCAGGGTATGGTCGGCCAAGGCGCGCCGATTCCCATCACCATGCACCGGAAGTCCCCCAAGACACACTGACTGTTAGTAAAAAGAGGGGGGGCTCGCAACATACTTGCGATGCACTCCCCGGATAGCCCCAGCGTCTTGCAAGAGGCCCTGGGGCTTTTCTTTTCCACGCTGCTATCAAGCTTATTGGTGTGCAAATTTGCTGTTGCTCTGTTGAACGATGCAAGGCAGAATCGTTGTCCCTGGGTTGGATTTGACCCGACAGGAAATGTGCCTTGAGCCACCTATCGGCAATCGGGTTAAATGCCAGTAAAGTGGCACGGTTCAACGTCGTTTCATGAAACTGGAGCGTGTCTATGAAGCACCTGGACGACAGGCCTCCATCCTTTTCATCGCGGCTCTGGCAAACGCTGGCGCTGATCGTTGTGATGGCGATCGTGTTTGGTTTGTACACGGCTTCAGAGCGGCAGATTGACCGAGCTAACGACATTCGTATGGACTCGTTTCTTCTGGTCGACGAACTGCGTCAGTCGTCGGACGACCTGACACGTCTCTCGCGCACCTATTTTGTGACTAGAGATCCCTTGTACAAGCGTCAGTACAAGGAAATTATTGCAATCCGTGACGGGAAGAGACCGCGTCCCCTTGATCGTTACTACTCGTTATGGAATGCTCAAAATTTGGGTGGGCAGGAAGCTTCCCGGGTGGTCTCTGTGGTCAAGGGGCGTGGCGGCCTGACCGACCATGGCGCAGAGATGGTCCCTCTGCTCGAACTGATGCAAAGGTCAGGACTGACGGGAGCTGAGTTGCAAAAGCTGGCCGAGGCCAAGGCAAATTCAGACGCGCTGGTTCTTACCGAGCTTGAGGCCATGCGCATTGGTGACGCGGGAGGGGGCGTTATTGAGTCATCTCGGCCCGCCCCAATGCTCTTTAATGAGAAGTACCACGAAAGCAAGATTTCCATCATGCGGCCGATCCAGGAGGCGCTTCTCCTGATTGATCAGCGCACCGCCATTGGTGTCTCGGATGCACGATCCAGTGCGTTGGGATTGCGCAATATTTTTATTATTCTGGTTCTGATTACTATCTTTTCCTTGTGGCGCACCTATGTGGCGATGTTGGCCACGCTAGGAGGTTCGCTCGATGAGATTTATGATTACATCATGAAGATCGGTGGTGGCGATTTTTCTCGCCCTATCGAAATTCCGCCCGGCCAGCGTAACAGCGTACTCGGCCATCTGGCCGAGACTAAATTGCATCTCCATAACATGGATATGCAACGGCGTGCTGTCGAAGAGTCTCTGCGTAGTAGCGAAGAACGCTGGAAGTTTGCGCTCGAGGGTGCCGGTGATGGCCTCTGGGACTGGGACGTGGTGGCCAACACCGTTCATTGCAGTCAGCGTTGCAAGGAAATACTTGGCTACGCCGATGACGAACTCGGAAGCACGTTCGATGCTTGGATCAAGCATGTCCATCCCGAGGATCTGCCGCGTGTACAGGCCGCGATTTATGCGCACTGTGATGGCACGACGCCGGTATACACAAGCGAACATCGCTTGCGCTGCAAGAGTGGCGAGTGGAAGTGGGTCCTCGATCGCGGCATGGTGATTAGCCGCGACGCAGCCGGCAAGCCACTGCGTATGATCGGTACGCATGCCGATATCGATGCGCGCAAATCAGCCGAGGCGGAACTGCGCATCGCTGCGACCGCCTTTCAGTCTCAGGAAGGTGTCATGGTGACAGATTCACGTGGCATTATTCTGCGCGTTAATCAAGGATTTGTCGAAACCACCGGCTACACCCCCGCCGAAGTGGTCGGGCAGACGCCGCGTATCCTCAAGTCCGGTCGGCACGATGCGGCATTCTACGAGGCCATGTGGACCACCATCGGCAAGACGGGGCGCTGGCAGGGTGAAGTCTGGGATCGTCGTAAGGATGGTGAAGTGTTCCCGAAGTTGCTCACCATCTCCGCTGTCAAAGATGAGATGGGTAAGGTCACGCATTACGTCGGCACCCACGTCGACATCAGTGACCGCAAGCGTGCAGAGGAGAGGATCAACCTGCTTGCTTTCTACGACACGCTGACCGGTCTGCCCAATCGCACACTGTTGCTGGAGCGACTGCGTCGGGCCATGACCGCCAGCGCACGTAGTAGCAGTCACGGGGCAGTACTGTTCATCGACCTCGATAACTTCAAGACGCTTAACGATACTCTTGGCCATGACAAGGGTGATTTGCTGCTGCAACAGGTGGGTCAGCGTTTGCTTGCCAGCGTGCGAGAGGATGACTCGGTGGCGCGTCTCGGCGGTGATGAGTTCGTCATCGTCCTGGAAAACCTTGATACCCACCAGGATGAGGCGGCCAACGAAACAGAAGTGATCGGCGAGAAGATTCTCTCGGTTCTCAATAAGTCCTATCATCTTGGTGACATCGAATATCGCAGCACGCCCAGCATTGGCGCCACGCTGTTTCGGGGAGATCAGGTTTCCATCGACGATCTGCTCAAGCAGGCCGATATGGCCATGTACAAATCCAAGTCTGCCGGGCGCAATGCCCTGCGTTTTTTCGATCCAACCATGGAAGTGGTCATCCTTGAGCGGGTCAAGCTTGAGGATGAGTTGAGCCGCGCGATTGAGAGACAGCAGTTTGTGCTTCACTACCAGCCGCAGATTGCCGGTGACAATATCGTCAGTGGCGCTGAAGTGCTGATCCGCTGGCAACATCCGCAGCGCGGGTTGGTTCCACCAATTGAATTCATTCCGTTGTCCGAGGAAACCGGGCAAATCCTCTGGCTCGGCAACTGGGTGCTCGAGACCGCCTGCCGCCAACTTGCCATGTGGTTGCGTTGCCCCGAAAAGTCGCATTTGACTCTGGCTGTCAATGTCAGCCCGCTTCAGTTCGCCCAGGCCGATTTCGTCGATCAGGTCATCGGCATCCTCGAACGGACCCGCGCCGATCCACGCCGCCTCAAACTGGAACTGACCGAGAGCTTGCTCGTTGATAATCCATCCAGCATCGTTGAGAAAATGTTTGCCCTCAAGGCGCGTGGCGTCTGTTTCTCACTAGACGACTTCGGCACCGGCTATTCTTCGCTCGCCTATCTCAAGCGCATGCCGCTCGACCAGCTCAAGATCGATCAGTCCTTCGTGCGTGATGTGCTTACCGACGCCAATGATGCCGCCATTGCCAAGTCCATTATTGGTTTGGCGCAGAGTCTTGGTCTCTCGGTGATCGCCGAAGGTGTCGAAAGCGCGGCGCAGCGCGACTTCCTCTCAAGCCATGGCTGCTACGCCTATCAGGGCTATTTCTTCAGCCGGCCGATACCCCTCGCGGAATTCGAGATGCTGTTACAAGGAGGCTCTGTCCTTCAGAAAGAAGAACGGCACGATAGCGATAGGCTTGAATAATGGCGGCTATAGTCGACAAAAACACTCGGATACTCTACTCTGTAGCTGTCGATTCATGACAAGTACCCAAAAGGAGAGAAATCATGCCGACCTTGCAAGAACTTTGCTACATAGTCGAAAATTCGGGCCCTGGTGCGGTGCCGTTGCCCTTGATGCAGGCCTGCGCACTTCCGCGTTCCAGCGTTGATCTGGTGCCGTTGCCGGAGCCTCACAGTGAAGCGTTCTTTGATTCCTCATGGGAAGTACTGATGGCGGGTGTGTTGGCGCCCAGCGGGGTCTAGCGGGTGCTGATCGTATTGAGCCCGTGACGAGGGCTTTGATAGGGGCGTGCACCTTTCACGGTAATTCGATCCCCTCCGCCCTTAACATCCTGCACAGCGCAATCAGCGGTAGTCCGATCAAGGCATTGGGGTCATCGCCCTGCATGTACTCCATCAGGGCGATACCGAGGCCCTCTGATTTGGCACTGCCGGCGCAGTTGAGTGCATTTTCGCGGTCAAGGTAGCGTTCTATTTCACTATCGGTGAGGTTGCGAAAGCGGACGGCAGTGGGCACACCGCTGACTTGCGTGCGGCCGGTAGCTGCGTTGAGTAAGCACAAACCAGTGTGGAAAATCACTTCTTTTCCGCGCATTGATTGAAGCTGTTTGGTGGCATTCTCGCGGGTCTCTGGTTTGCCGAAGATTCTGCTGCCACAGTAGGCGACTTGATCGCTGCCAATGATCAGAGCGTCGGGATTGCGTGCGGCCACCGCCTGAGCCTTGGCCAGTGCGAGGCGTTCAGCGGTGATCGCGGGTATTTCGTCGGGCAGGGCGGTTTCATCTGTTTCGGGGGCTGCTGTTTCAAATGGCAGTTGCAGGCGGGCCAGCAATTCACGGCGGAACGTCGAGGTTGAGGCGAGGATCAGGCGGGTTTGTAAAGTGTATTTGGTGTCCATGGCGGGCTGCATTCCGAGGCGGGTGAGTCGTTTGTTTTGACTGGAGAAGTAAAAAATAATATCATTCTCCGTTTGTGTCGCGGCAGGGCATGATGCAATTAGGCGAGATTTTCATCGATAGCCTTGATTTTGCGCGAAGTGGGCGGCGCATGGCGGGTGTTGTGGCGGTGCATTCGCTGCAGCGTCTGCTCGACTCGTTGGCTGACGGCGAAGGTGAGTTGACTTGGTCGGTGCGCGGTGAGGTGGTGATCGACGATATCGGTCAGTCGCAGGCGTATCTGGTGATTGAGGTTGGCGGCGAAATCTGCTTGGCTTGTCAGCGGTGTCTTGGTGCTTTTCCGTATCGGGTCGCTACTGACAGTCGTTTGTTGCTGGTCCCGCCAGGCAAACCCTGGCCGGAAGATGTGCCGGAGGATTTGGAGCGTGACAGTCCTGATCCGATCGAAGCGCTGGCTGAGCAGTCGCTGCTCGATCTGGTTGAGGATGAGGTTTTGCTCTCATTGCCCATCGCACCGCGTCACGAGTTATGTGACATTCCGGATCATGATGATGGCAAAGCTGCAGTGTCGCCCTTTGCGAAGTTGTCACAGTTGAAGAAACACTAGGCTGTCTGCGTGTATGCGGCGGTTTTGATTGATTGAATAGTTTTTTGAAGGAGCATCAAAATGGCAGTCCAACAGAACAAGAAGTCCCCCTCCAAGCGCGGCATGCATCGTGCTCATGATTTCCTTACCGCGCCCTCGACCGCTGTAGAAGCCACTACTGGCGAAGTCCATTTGCGCCACCACATCAGCCCGAGTGGTTACTACCGCGGCAAGAAGGTAGCCAAGGGCAAGGGCGAGTAATACCCCGGTCGCTGTTCATTGTGCCTGCTGGTATCGGGCTGCCGGTAAAAATGCTGGTGGTGGTTCCTGCGTGGGTGCGTGGCATGTGGAATATTGCTTCTCGAGTGTCGATCCGATGGTTTTTGATGGCGCGTCGGCCTCGGGTTTACCCATTCGTTTCCGGATAGCTCGATGACGGTCACTCTGGCCATTGATTGCATGGGCGGCGACCATGGCCCCACGGTCACGGTGCCGGCCGCGCTGGATTTCTTGCGCAAGGATCCCGATTGTTCGGTGATCCTGGTTGGTCGCTCGGAAATTTTGAATCCCATGATCGAAAAGGTGCGCGAGCAGTTCGGCAAGCGCCTTGTCGTACGCCACGCCAGTGAGCAGGTCGACATGGATGACCCGGTAGCGACGGCCTTGCGCGTCAAGAAGGATTCGTCGATGCGTATCGCCACCGAACTCGTCAAGTCTGGCGAGGCGCAGGGGGCTGTATCAGCAGGCAATACCGGCGCACTAATGGCGATTTCACGCTTTGTCCTGAAAACGCTGCCCGGTATCGACCGCCCGGCGATTGCAGCGGCGATGCCGAACATCAATGGCTCCACTTACGTGTTGGACCTCGGAGCCAATGTCGATTGTGAACCGGAGCATCTGCTGCAGTTCGCCGTGATGGGTGCTCAGCTGGTCTCCGCGCTGGAGCATAAGGAGCGGCCAAGCGTCGGTTTGCTCAATATCGGCGAGGAAGTTATTAAGGGTAACGATGTCGTCAAGCGCGCCGGTGAATTGCTGCGCGAAAGCGGCCTTAACTTTTACGGCAACGTCGAAGGCGATGATATCTTCAAGGGCACGGTGGATCTCGTGGTGTGCGATGGCTTCGTTGGCAACGTCACGCTGAAGGCGTCCGAAGGTCTCGCCCATATGGTTTTCGATGCGCTCAAACACGAATTCACTCGCAATATTTTCACCAAGCTGGCGGCGTTGATGGCGCTGCGCGTGTTGAAGGCTTTCAAATATCGCTTCGATCCGCGTCGCTACAATGGTGCTGGCTTGCTTGGCTTGCGTGGTGTCGTCGTCAAGAGCCATGGCTCGGCCGACGTCGTAGGCTTTTTCAATGCGCTTGAACGCGCTGCAGAGGCGGCGCGCAACAGACTGCCGGAACGTATCGCCGAACGCATGGCCCTGCTGCCGGCGTCAACCTTGTCTGCAGCTACACCGATACCAACATCGACACCATGACGAGCACGAGCGGCGCCGCCAAACAAGGTAGCCTCAATCCGATTCATGCCCGCATTACCGGCACTGGCAGCTATTTGCCGGGTGCGCCAGTGACCAACGACGACCTGCGTGCGCGTGGCATTGACACTTCAGACGATTGGATCGTCGAGCGTACCGGTATTCGCGCACGCCATCTGGCTGCCGACGGAGTCACGTCAAGCGATCTCGCGCTTGAGGCTTGTCGCCGTGCGCTGGAAGCGGCAGGACGGCAAGCCGACGAGATTGATCTGATCGTCTACGCGACTTCGACGCCGGATTTCATTTTTCCGAGCAGTGCGGCAATCCTCCAGCACAAGCTGGGTATCAAGAATGGCGGCGCGGCTTTTGACGTGCAGGCGGTATGTAGTGGCTTTGCTTACGGACTCACCATTGCCGAGAAATTTATCCGCTCTGGTTCGCACCAGCGTGCGCTGGTGGTCGGTGCCGAAGTGTTTTCACGCATTCTCGACTGGAACGACCGTGGAACCTGCGTGTTGTTTGGTGACGGCGCCGGTGCGGTGGTGTTGGAGGCCAGTCCCGAGGTGGGCATCCTCGCCTCGGCGATCCATGCCGACGGCAGCTACAACGACATCCTCTCGGTGCCGGGTCAGATCTGCAACGGCAAGGTGATCGGTTCACCCTTCCTGCAAATGGATGGCAAGACGGTGTTCAAGTTTGCCGTCAAGGTGCTGACCGAGGTGGCCATCGAGGTGCTCAATGCCGCCGGGCTGGCCGTTGACGACGTCGATTGGCTGATTCCTCACCAGGCCAATATTCGCATCCTCCAAGCGACAGCTAAAAAGCTGGATATCCCGGAGAGCAAGGTCATCGCCACTGTCGATCGTCACGGCAATACCTCGGCGGCTTCGGTGCCGCTGGCGCTCGACTACGCGGTGCGCGCCGGCAAAATTAAGCGCGGCGATACGCTGCTGCTCGAAGGGGTTGGTGGTGGTTTCACCTGGGGAGCGGTGCTGCTCAGGTTCTGAGCTCTCGAATTAAAGAAGGATTCAATCATCATGAAGTTTGCACTCGTCTTTCCAGGCCAGGGTTCGCAAAAGCTCGGCATGATGGAAGCTTACGGCGACAATCCTCTTATCCGCGACACCTTTGCCGAGGCGTCGGCTGCTTTGGGTCGTGATCTCTGGCAACTTGTCACTGAAGGCCCCGCTGAAGCACTTAACCAAACTGTCAATACACAGCCGCTGATGCTGACCGCCGGTATCGCAGCTTACCGCCTCTGGCTTGCCAAGGGCGGCCCACGGCCGGCACTGGTTGCAGGTCATAGCCTCGGCGAGTATTCGGCGCTGGTGGCGGCTGGCGCAATCGAGTTTGTCGATGCCGTGCCGCTCGTCGAGTTGCGTGCCAGAGCGATGCAGGAAGCGGTGCCAGCCGGCGAGGGGGGTATGGCAGCGATTCTTGGTCTCGATGCTGCAACGGTGCGTGCGGCCTGCGCTGAAGCTGCAGAAGGACAGGTCGTCGAGGCGGTGAATCTGAATGCACCCGAGCAGACTGTTATCGCCGGTCACGCAGCCGCCGTGCAACGTGCCGCCGATCTATGCAAGGCAAAGGGTGCCAAGCGTGCCATGATGCTGCCGGTATCTGCACCGTTCCATTGCGCGCTGATGCGACCCGCCGCGGAGAAGTTACGCCAGCGACTGTTGACGCTGAAGGTGAGTGAGCCAACGATTCCACTGATCAATAATGTCGATGTGACGTGTTTTTCCGATCCAGAGCAGATCAAGGATGCGCTGGTGCGTCAGGCGGCAGCGCCGGTACGCTGGGTTGAGATCATGCAGGCGATGGCGGGGCAGGGCGTTACCCATGTTTATGAGTGTGGTCCCGGCAAAGTGCTGGCAGGTCTCGTCAAGCGTTGCGCTGACGGCATCGAGGGCGTTGCGCTGGCGGACGTCACTGGTATTGATGCCGCCATCACGGTGCTGGCTGAACAGCTGAACTTGAAGGCCTGAGCGCTACATCAATTCCATTTCATATCGAACAAGCAAGGAGAAGTCATGCTGACAGGACAGGTTGCACTCGTGACTGGCGCATCGCGCGGCATTGGTCGCGCCATCGCTCTGGAGCTGGGCAAGATGGGGGCCACGGTGATTGGTACTGCGACGACGGTCGAAGGCGCTGCTGATATCCAAAAGGGTCTCGACACCGCCGGTGTTAAGGGGCTGGGGTCAGCGCTCAACGTCACTGATGCGGCGGCTTGTGAAGCACTGATTGGCGAGATTGAAGGTAAGTTTGGTTCTGTTGGTATTCTCGTCAATAATGCCGGCATCACTCGCGACAATCTTGCTATGCGCATGAAGGATGACGAATGGGATGCTGTCATTGATACGAATCTGAAGGCGGTATTTCGACTTTCTAAACTGGTGATGCGCGGCATGATGAAGGCGCGTAACGGTCGCATTATCAACATCACTTCCGTGGTTGGTGCAGCCGGTAATCCCGGTCAGGCTAACTACGCTGCAGCCAAGGCCGGCGTCGCTGGCATGACGCGGGCGCTGGCGCAGGAACTTGGTAGCCGCAACATCACTGTAAATTGCATCGCCCCTGGCTTCATCGACACCGACATGACCAAGTCGCTGCCAGAAGCTCAGCGTGACGTTCTGCTAACCAAGATACCGCTGGGCCGTCTCGGTCAGGCCGACGAAATTGCGGCGGCCGTAGGCTTTCTGGCCAGCCCCCGGGCGAGTTATGTGAGTGGTGTCACACTGCATGTCAACGGCGGCATGTATATGAGTTAAAACTTGTGTTCGCTGGAACTTTGCCGGCAGGCACATTCTGTTAAAATAACAAATTCGTTTATCAAGCCTGACAAACAGGGAAGGAGTAGTTCATGGAGAATATCGAGCAACGTGTCCGTAAAATTGTCGCCGAGCAGTTGGGTGTCAATGAATCAGAAATCAAGAATGAGTCGGCTTTTGTCGACGATCTGGGTGCCGATTCGCTGGACACCGTTGAGCTGGTGATGGCCCTTGAAGAAGAATTCGAGTGCGAAATTCCAGACGAAGAAGCCGAGAAGATCACTACCGTTCAGCAAGCTATTGACTACGTCAACGGCCACCCGAAGAAGTAATCTGGGCAACTCGCAACAACAACCGATCAATCGCAGAGGGAGATTGCCTTGTCGCGTCGTAGAGTCGTTGTTACCGGTCTTGGAATCATTTCACCTGTCGGCAACACCGTTCCTGCAGCATGGGACAGTATTGTCGCTGGCCGTTCCGGTATCGACCGGATTACCCGCTTCGACGCATCTGCGTTTGCATCGCAAATCGCCGGCGAGGTTAAGGACTTCGATATCGGAGCCTACCTCTCTGCGAAGGAAGCTCGCCGGATGGATACCTTTATCCATTACGGCATGGCTGCCGGCATTCAAGCATTTAAGGATAGTGGTATTGAGATTACAGCGGAGAATGCTGAGCGTGTGGGTGTAAACATCGGTTCGGGCATTGGTGGTTTGCCTATGATCGAGGAAACTCATAACGATTATCTTTCTGGCGGTCCGCGCAAAATTTCACCTTTCTTCATTCCCGGCACCATCATCAACATGATCTCGGGGCATCTCTCGATCATGTTTGGCCTCAAGGGCCCCAATCTGGCGATGGTGACGGCATGTACAACAGCAACACATTGCATCGGCGAATCGTCACGTATGATTGAGTATGGTGACGCGGATGTCATGGTTTGCGGCGGCGCAGAGTCAACCGTGGTGCCGCTTGCCATCGGCGGCTTCGCTTCGGCGCGTGCCTTATCTACACGCAATGACGACCCGGCAACGGCCAGTCGCCCGTGGGACAGGGATCGTGATGGCTTTGTACTTGGCGAGGGAGCCGGCGTTCTGGTCCTAGAAGAGTATGAGCACGCCAAGGCGCGCGGCGCGAGGATCTACGCCGAAGTCGTCGGTTATGGCATGAGTGCCGATGCGCATCATATGACAGCTCCAGCGGAAGATGGAGATGGCGCACGCCGTTGCATGGTCAATGCGTTGCGTAACGCCAAGATTAATCTTGATGAGGTTGATTACATTAACGCTCACGGGACATCGACGCCACTCGGCGATATGGCTGAGACCATGGCTGTCAAGGGCTGCTTTGGTGATCAGGCCAAACGTCTTGTGGTGAATTCGACCAAATCAATGACGGGTCACCTACTCGGAGCTGCTGGTGGTGTCGAAGCGGTATTCTCGACGCTGGCGGTGTATCACCAGATTTCTCCGCCAACGATCAATATCTTTAACCAAGACGAGCAATGCGACCTCGATTATTGCGCCAACACCGCGCGAAAAATGGAGATTCGCACCGCGCTGTCCAACTCATTTGGCTTCGGCGGCACCAACGGCACGTTAGTGCTACGTCGCATTTGATCTGACCAGGGGCAGCGATGCAGCTGCCGCTCAGTCTTTTCCTCAAACCGTCACAACGGCTCGTTGTGCTGCTGATCGCGGCACATGGCGCCCTTGCTACGTCTATTGTCGTGCTTGTGACTAGCACGGCTCGTGTAACGATAACGACGCTGCTCCTTGTATTGCTATTCGTGGTGGTGCTCTCTCTCTTCTGGCAACTTGTGCGGTTGTTCGGCCCGAAGCGCATTAACCATCTGATCCTGCACAAGGATGGCACTATTGAGTATTTCTGTCTTGATGGCAGTGGAGGCACAGCTCGGGTTGATCCGCGGACGACGGTCACACCTTGGCTGACAGTCTTATTGCTACGCACGGGATCGGAGCGCCGTATGATTGGGCTGACGGTGCTGTCGGATGCGCTGGCAGAGAATGATTTTCGTTGCCTGCGCCTGTGGCTGCGCTGGTTGGCGGTAGAGTAACTTTAAAGAACTTGCGTTTGATCCACCTTCGAATTCTGGAGTTGTTCGGACTACTCCTGGTGTCAGGTGGAACCGGAAACATAAAACGCTTGGGTGTTTGCTATCCGCGCGTTTCATCATCTGCGAGTGGCCATGGGCATCTCGCGCGTTCCTTATTTCAGTCGCGCTTCAAGCGCGGGCGCAGTATGGTCTTGCCCGCTTTGGGCAACAGATCCGGGTAGTCACGGCTGTAGTGCAGTCCGCGGCTCTCGCGGCGCTGCTGGGCGCAGCGCACGATCAGATGTGCAGTCAGCACAAGGTTACGAAGTTCGATCAGATCGTTGCTGACACGGAAATTAGCGTAGTACTCGTCGATTTCGCGTTCTAGAAGGCGAATGCGGTGCTGCGCGCGTTCGAGTCGTTTGTTGGTGCGCACGATGCCGACGTAATCCCACATGAAGCGGCGCAGCTCGTCCCAGTTGTGAGAAATGACGATTTCTTCGTCGGCATCCGTGACGCGGCTTTCGTCCCATTGTGGCAGCGCTGGCAAATGACGCGGATTGGCGGCAAGGATGTCCTGTGCTGCGGCTTCGGCGAAGACGAGGCATTCAAGTAACGAGTTACTGGCGAGGCGGTTGGCACCGTGCAGGCCGGTTGCAGCCGTCTCGCCAATGGCATACAGGCCGTGCAGGTCAGTGCGTGCGTGAAGGTCAGTAAGTACGCCCCCACAGTTGAAGTGGGCGGCGGGCACGACGGGAATCGGGTCGTGTGTAATATCGATGCCAAGCTCCAGGCAGCGGGCGTGAATGTTTGGGAAGTGCTCGCGGACGAATTCTGGTGGCTTGTGCGTGATGTCCAGAAACACGCAGTCGAGGCCATGTTTCTTGATTTCAAAGTCGATGGCGCGGGCGACGATATCGCGTGGTGCTAGTTCAGCGCGCGGATCGTATTCGAGCATGAAGCGTGTACCATCAGCGCGGCGCAGCACGCCGCCTTCGCCACGCACCGCTTCGGAAATCAGGAAAGATTTCGCGTGCTGGTGATAGAGGCAGGTCGGGTGAAACTGGACGAACTCCATGTCGGCGACGCGACAGCCGGCGCGCCAGGCCATGGCAATACCGTCACCCGTGGCGGTCTCGGGGTTCGTGGTGTAAATATAAACCTTGCCTGCGCCGCCGGTTGCCAGCACGGTTTGTTGAGCGCGGAAGGTCTCGACACGATCGTGTCCGATGTCGAATACATAAGCACCGAGGCAGCCGAGCTCCGGTCGGTTGAGTTTGGCACCGGTAATCAGGTCAACGGCGATGTGGTGTTCGAAGGTCTGGATGTTTGGGTGGTGGCGCACCTTGTCGGTCAGTGTTTCCTGTACGGCTGCACCGGTAGCGTCGTCGACGTGGATCACGCGACGATGGCTATGACCGCCTTCTCGCGTCAGGTGGTAGCCGAGGTCGGCGGATTCATCACGCGTGAAGCGCACGCCCTGGGCAATCAGCCATTCGATGGCATGGCGGCCGTGTTCGACGACGAAGCGTGTCGCAGCCGGGTCACAAAGACCGGCGCCCGCCGTGAAGGTATCCTGCAGATGGGCATCAATGGAGTCGGCCGAGTCGAGCACGGCGGCGATGCCACCTTGAGCCCAGCCGGAGGCGGAATCTTCGAGGGTCTTTTTGGTGATGATGGCGACACGCAGTCGGTCTGCCAGACGCAGGGCCAACGATTGTCCAGCCAGGCCGCTGCCGAGGATCAATACATCGAAGTCGATCACGATGTGCCGGGAGGGGGCGCCCCCATGACGAAATAGGGCAGAACTATATCATGCGTGGCCGACATGGATTCTTCGTCGGCATGCAGCTCTCTGAACTATTTTGTTTCTGGCGTGTCTTTTCGAACGTGTTCTTTGTTGATTGCGGAGGTGAGGCTGTCAGCCCAGGGGGCGTTGTTTAGTGGCTTCGAGGGTGTGCAATGTTGGTTGAGGCATCGGGTATACTTCACGTTTGCCAAATTCAACATCAGGAATTATTCGAATCTGCCGTGGGTGATCGTGAAGCTGATCAAATTTTGGTCGAGCGCGTGCAACAGGGAGACAAGCAGGCTTTCGGCCTGCTGGTTTCGAAGTATCAGCGCAGGCTGGTACGCCTGATATCGCGCTTGATCCGCGATCCCGCCGAAGTCGAGGACGTGGCGCAGGAGGCCTTTATCAAGGCATATCGCGCTCTGCCCGGCTTCCGCGGTGAGAGTGCGTTCTACACTTGGTTGTACCGGATCGGCATCAATGCGGCGAAAAACTATCTGGCGGCGCGTGGAAGACGCCCGCCGACGGTGACAGAGTTCGATAACGAGGAAGCGGAGTCCTTCGAAGGCAGTGAGCAGTTGCGCGACCAGAACACACCTGAGCGCATCCTGATGTCGAAGGAGATCGGGGTCACGGTGAATGCGGCGATGGAAGCACTGCCCGAGGATCTGCGTAATGCCATCGTTTTGCGTGAGATCGACGGCCTGAGTTATGAGGAAATTGCACAAATTATGGAATGCCCGATTGGTACGGTACGCTCGCGGATTTTTCGCGCTCGCGAAGCTATATCGGAAAAGTTGAAACCCCTGCTGGATACCGCGCCCGACCGGCGCTGGTGAATGCGTGCCCGGTGATATCACGATGAAGAGCGAACTTTCCTCCCTGCTCGATGATGAGCTCGAAAGCGACCGTCGGCAGGCCGTGCTGACCGTGTTGTGCAACGATGCTGAGGTGCGGACAAAATGGTGCGAATACCATTTAATTGGTGATGCCTTGCGGCGCACACCCCAACTCGATATCGATCTAACTGCCCGAGTGATGGCTGGCTTGCAGCATGAGCCTGCCATCCTTGCACCGCAGCCGCACACCGCACGCCGCGAAGTAGGACAGGGGGTGATGCGGTATGCCGCAGCCGTGGCCGGCGTTGCCGCAGTAGCCTGGCTGGCTTTGTCAGGGCCAACTGCTACACAGCCTGCGACGCAACATGCACAGCAAACACTGGCGCGCATGGTGGTCGCGACCCAGCCGGAGGTACAACCAGGTAATTCAAGTCGCATGCAAGCTTATCTGGTCGCGCATCAAGCCTATTCCCCGAGTAACCGCTTCGATGGCGGTGCCGGTTACATTCGTACGGTGGCGGCGATACGATGATGCGCTGGTTGCTTGGTGGCGTCTGCTATCTGTCGCTATGTTTGCCGCTCATGTCGTTTGCGCAGGCGGAGCTTCAGCTTGGGCAGCGGGATGGGATGTTTTGGCTCGGCCGCGTTGTCGCGGCGGCGCGTGAGCAGAGTTACAGCGGTACCTTCGTCTATCGAAACGGGGTGCACTCGGAAACTTCGCGCATCACCCACGTGGTCGATCACGGCAAGGAATACGAACGACTTGAAGTACTCGATGGCAGTCCGCGCGAGGTGATTCGCAACAATGAAGAAGTGAAGTGTTATCTGCCGGAAAGCCGTACATTGATTATCGAGAAACGCAGTCAGCACAGCAGTTTCCCGGTGTTGCTGCCGACCTCACTAGCCGGTCTCGGCGAGTATTACTCGATCCGCAAGGGGCCAACCGGCCGCGTAGCTGATCGTGACAGTCAGGCTGTGCTCCTTGAGCCCAAGGATGAGCTGCGTTATGGCCATCAATTCTGGGTAGACATGAACAGTGGGTTGCTGCTTAAGGCCGGCATGCTCAATGAGCGCGGTGAGACGGTGGAGACCTTCGCTTTCACGCAACTTCAGGTCGGCGGCATGTTCGATCGTGCGGCACTGAAATCCAAGTTTAGTGAGCAGAGCGGTGGTTGGCACGTGCACCACGTACAGGCTACCGAGGCACGCGGTAAGGATGATGCTTGGCTGTTCAAGGTTCAGCTACCAGGCTTCCGCAAGCTCGCCGGAATGAAGCGCATCAGCCATGGCGGAGACAAGACGGAAAGCATGCACATGGTTTTTTCCGACGGACTGGCGGCGATCTCGGTATTTATCGAATCGCTCTCGGGACAACCGGATCTGGGCTTTGCATCACTCGGAGCGATCAATGTTTACCAGCGCGCTCTCGGCGATCAGCTGATCACCGTGATGGGCGAGGTGCCCCGCGCCACGCTGAAGAAATTTGGCGACGGTATCGAGCTCCGCAGGAAATAGAGCGAGCGGTCGAAGGGCGCAAGGTATGGAAAACCGGGGTGTCGTTACAAGTCTCGAAGGGCAATGTGCTCTGGTTGAGATTACGCCGGTGAGTGGCGGCTGCGGGCGTTGCCACGAGGCTGGTGGTTGTGGCAGCAACCTGCTTAATGAGTCGCTGCGCCCACAGAGACTCAATGTGTATCGTCTGCCGAATGGCATCGACGCTAAGGTTGGCGATGCGGTGATCATCAGCGTTGCCGAAGGCGCAGTGCTGCGCGCGGCGTTGCTTGCTTACCTGCTTCCGGCACTGTTTCTGATCGTCGGTGCGGCGATCGGTACGCAGCTGGCTGCACCCGGGAGCGATGGGTGGGCGCTGGCGGGTGCCGGAGTGGGACTGGGCATCGGGCTGCTGATTTTACGCCGCGTGCAGTCGCGTCGCGTCGGTGGCGCGCATGTTCTGGCGATGCGTTTCGTGCGGGCTGACGAAGCACCGCGTACTTGTCGGTAATTTCTGGAGTCCTATCCATGATGAAGAAGGTTCTTCTTGCCGTCTGCCTGTTCGTCTTTGCCCATGTGGCTGGCGCACAGTCGCGCGAGCTGCCTGATTTCACCGAACTGGTCGAGAAGCAGGGAGCGGCTGTGGTCAACATCAGCATCACGCAAATACCGCGCACCAATCGTTCGGGATCGCCAGGGCAGATGCCGTTTGATGAAAGCGATCCCGCTTTCGAGTTCTTCCGGCGCTTTTTTCCACATGGCCAGCCCGGCCAGCCCGGCCAGCCGGGTCGGCCAGGCTGGCCGCGGGAGCAGGAGAGCAAGTCGCTCGGTTCGGGGTTCATCATTAGTGCCGAAGGCCATATTCTGACCAATGCACATGTGGTCGATGGCGCCGATACGGTCACGGTCAAGCTGACCGACAAGCGTGAGTTCAAAGCCAAAGTGCTTGGCACCGACAGGCGTACCGATATCGCGCTGATCAAGATTGACGCCATTGGCTTGCCAGTCGCCAAGCTCGGCGATCCGGCGAAGCTTAAAGTTGGCGAATGGGTGATTGCCATCGGTGCGCCATTTGGCTTTGAAAACAGCGTGACCGCTGGCATCGTCAGCGCCAAGGGGCGGACGTTGCCGCAGGAGAATTTTGTACCCTTCATTCAGACTGACGCGGCGATCAACCCGGGCAACTCGGGTGGCCCGCTGTTTAATATGCGTGGCGAAGTGGTTGGCGTTAACTCGCAGATCTACAGTCGCTCGGGCGGCTACATGGGGCTGGCGTTTGCGATTCCCATCGATGTGGCAATGGAAGTCCAGGCGCAATTAAAAGCCCATGGCAAGGTCAGTCGTGGCCGCATTGGCGTGGTGATTCGCGATGTGAACAAGGAGCTTGCAGATTCTTTCGGCCTCATCAAGCCGAGCGGTGCACTCGTTGACTCGGTTGAGAGGGGCGCACCCGCTGACAAGGCCGGTGTCCAGGCTGGCGACATCGTGCTGCGCGCCGATGGCAAGCTGGTCAATCAGTCCGCCGACTTGCAGCGCATGATCGGTAGCACCAAGCCAGGCAGCAAGGTCGTGCTTCAGGTTTGGCGAAAGGGGGCGCTGAAGGACATCGCGGTGGATATTGTCGAGGTCGTTGATGACAAGTCCACAGGCCCCCTGCGCGGTGGCAAGCGCGGAAAGTTAGCTGATCCGGCAACGACAAATCGGTTTGGGCTATTGATTTCCGAACTGACAGCAGAGCAGAAGAAGGAGCTCAAGGTTGCTGCGGGTGTGGTGATCGAGGATGTGCGCGTTGCGGTGATGAACGTCGATCTGCGCCCGGGTGACGTGATCCTCACAGTGATTGCTAAGGGTGTGCAAACCGAGATTAAGGGTGTCGAGCAGTTTAATAAACTGGTCGGCCAGATTCCCAAGACCGCTACCATCACGTTGCGCGTATTGCGTGGTGAGAGCCAGACTTTCATTAGTATCAAAGGTCAGAGCGACGTCAAATGACGCCCAGTGGAGTACGCCTGAGGCTCTATAGTCGTGACTACTGCCACCTCTGTCACGATCTGCTCGCCGCGCTGGAAGCCATGCGTGGCGAGTGTCCGGCGGCCTTCAGCGTCGAGGTCATCGATGTCGATGCAGACCCTGCTCTAGCCGAACGTTATGACGAACTCGTGCCTGTGCTGGTTGCGGAGGACCGTGATGGTGAGCACGAGTTGTGTCATTACTTCCTCGACAAGGCGGCTGTCATCGGCTGGCTAGCCAAGTTCGCAGTCTGATCGGCTGCATCGCCAGGATCAAGCAACCATGCGCCTCTCCAGCCAGACCCTCGCGAAAAGCGCGCCCTGCCTTGCTCTTGAGGCATGCACTGCCTGTCCGCGCCTCGCGGACTTCCTTGCTGGTGTGCGTGGTGATTATCCGGATTACCACGCGCGTCCCGTCGCACCTTTTGGCGATCCGCACGCGCGGCTGCTGATCGTCGGTCTCGCGCCCGGTATGCACGGCGCGAACCGCAGTGGCCGCCCCTTTACGGGCGACTATGCCGGCATCCTGCTCTACGAGACACTGCATCGCTACGGTTTTGCCAGCCGCCCGGTGTCGGTGGCGGCTGACGACGGGTTGGGGCTCATCGACTGCCGCATCACCAACGCGGTCAAGTGCCTGCCGCCGCAGAACAAGCCGGAGCCGGCCGAGATCCGCACCTGCAACCACTTTCTCGCCGATGAGTTGAAGGATTCGCCGGCGGTACGCGTGATCCTGGCCCTCGGCAATGTCGCGCACAAGGCGGTGTTAATGGCACAGGGCTTGAAGCAGAGCCCCCACGACTTCGGGCATGGTGCGCGTCACGTGTTGCCCGATGGTCGCGTACTGATCGACAGTTACCATTGCAGTCGCTACAACACTCAGACACGACGCCTGACAGCGGAGAGCTTCGCTGCGGTTTTTGACATCGTGCGCCACGAGCTTGAGCAAGCCCGCTAAACTTTTCGACTCCGCCAATCTGCTGGCGACACTGCCAGATGATCCAGGTGTCTATCGCATGCTTGGCGCAGATGACAACGTCCTCTACGTTGGCAAGGCGAAGAACCTCAAGAAGCGCGTCAGCTCCTATTTTCAGAAGACGGGGCAGAGTCCGCGTATTGCCCTGATGTTGACGCAGGTGGCGCGCGTCGAAATTACCGCAACGCGTTCCGAGGCCGAAGCGCTGATCCTTGAGAACACGCTGATCAAGCGGCTCGCGCCGAAGTACAACATTCTCTTCCGCGATGACAAATCCTATCCTTACATCGTTCTCACCGGCGACGGCTTCCCGCGTCTGGCCTTTCATCGCGGCAGCTTCGCGCGAAATTCCCGCTACTTCGGGCCGTATCCCAACAGCCTCGCGGTGCGCGAGGCCATCCAGCTGCTGCAGAAGACCTTCCTGCTGCGTACTTGCGAGAATGCCGTTTTCGCTCATCGTTCACGGCCTTGTCTGTTACATCAGATTAAGCGTTGCAAGGCACCGTGCGTCGGTTTTGTTTCCGCTGAGGAATACGCCGCCGATGTGCGCATCGCTGAGATGTTCCTGCGTGGTCGGCACAGTGAGGTGATCGAGCGGCTGACCGACGCGATGCAGCAGGCTGCGGACGGCTTGCGCTTTGAGGATGCGGCCCAGTTGCGCGACCAAGTGCGTGCACTGCAGGCGGTGCTGCATCGCCAGTATGTGAGCAGCACCGGTGAGGAGAATGTCGACATCCTGGTTGCTTTGGGTGTGGGTGGTGAATTCTGTGTGAATCTGGCGATGGTGCGTGGCGGCCAGCATCTGGGCGATCGCGCACACTTTCCGCGTGAGGGCAGGGGTGCTCAGGACTGGGAGGGTGAGGAGGCCGAAGGATTGCTTGCATTCGTCGAGCAACATTATCTTGAACATCCGGTACCGCCGCGCCTGCTCCTCAGCCACGATATTGTCGGCGCCTGCGTGGCTGTGTTCGAGGCCGCCGGAATTCGTGCTGCGGCAAGCCTGCCACGCAACGAGATGGAGCGTGCCTGGCTGTCGATGGCGGAGAACAATGCACGTCTGGCGATTGAAGCGCGTCGTCATGCTGCGGGTAGTGCGCGTCAACGGCTTGACGCGCTTGGCGAAGCATTGGGTTTAGGCGAGCCGCCGGCGCGCATTGAATGCTTTGATATCAGCCACACGCAAGGCGAGGGTACGGTCGCATCGTGCGTGGTGTGCGTCGATGGCGCAATGAAGAAAAGTGAGTATCGGCGCTTCAATATCGCCGGCATCCAGCCGGGAGACGATTATGCGGCGATGCGTCAGGCGTTGACGCGTCGCTACGAGAAGGTCGCCGCCGGCGAAGCCGTAGCACCCGACCTGATCCTTATCGATGGTGGCAAGGGGCAGCTCGGCGTTGCACGCGAGGTGCTTGGGGAGCTGGGTCTCCAGCATCTCACCAGCATTGGCGTTGCCAAAGGAGAAGGCCGCAAGCCAGGACTTGAGACACTCATCGTCGGGGATGCTCTAGAATCCGTGCACCTGCCGGCAAACCATGCGGCGTTGCATCTGATTCAGGAGATCCGCGACGAGGCTCACCGGTTTGCAATCTTCGGTCACCGGGCGCGGCGCGACAAGGTGCGCGGACGTTCGAAGCTGGAGGATGTAGTGGGGGTTGGTCCGCAACGGCGGCGCAAGCTGCTGGCCTACTTTGGCGGACTGCAGGGCGTGGTTGCGGCGACGGTGGAGGATCTCTGCCGTGTCGAGGGAATCAGCCGGGCGTTGGCTGAAAAGATCTACAACGAGTTGCATTGACAACGAAAAGAACACTTAGCGAATCGCGATGCCGTTTAACATACCTATTCTGCTTACCTGGGCGCGTATCGTCCTGATTCCGCTGTTCGTCGGCGTCTTTTATGTTTCCCCTCTGATTCTCAGCGCACACGAGCAGGCGTTGGCGGCGACGCTGATCTTCATTATCGCTGCCATCACGGACTGGCTCGATGGCTGGCTGGCGCGCAAGCTGGGGCAGACCTCGGCCTTCGGCGCTTTTCTCGATCCCGTTGCCGACAAACTGATGGTGGCTGCTGCACTGATTGTCCTGGTGCAACTTGGGCGTCTCGACGCGGTGATTGCCATCATCATCATCGGCCGCGAGATGGCTATTTCCGCCTTGCGCGAGTGGATGGCGAAGATTGGTGCCGCCGAAAGCGTAGCCGTGTCCTTTCTCGGCAAGATTAAAACGGTTGCGCAGATGGTCGCCATTCCCTTGTTGCTCTATCGCGAGAATATCGCGAGCATTCCCATCATGAAGGTCGGTTATGGGTTAATCGTCATCGCCGCGATACTGACGCTGTGGTCGATGGTGTATTACCTGAAAATGGCCTGGCCGGAAATTTCATTGCGCAGCAAATCGCGCTGATTTGTGCGGGTGTACCTATAAAATTGTTGACAGTGTCGATCCAGCGGCTATAATTCTTTCCTGTCTTGCGGCAGTAGCTCAGTTGGTAGAGCGCAACCTTGCCAAGGTTGAGGTCGAGAGTTCGAGACTCTTCTGCCGCTCCAGTTTTATCGAAGGGAAAGCGCAAGCTTTCCCTTTTCTCTTCAGAGCCCATTGAAGTATTTGTCATGGGGCTTGGCGGGGTAGCAAAGTGGTTATGCAGCGGCCTGCAAAGCCGTCTACGCCGGTTCGATTCCGGCCTCCGCCTCCAGTAAATTCGTTGTTGCAGCGCTCCGTCGACGTGAGATTTGTCGACGGTAGCGCAGACTCGCAGGTCGACACCTCGATGCAACGCCGGGTTATTATTTCCCCATGAACAGAATCGATATCCTGAAAGGTATCGCAGCCCAAGCTGAGCGGGGCGAGCTGATATTCCCGACCAATATCGACGCCGCACTGAAGATTCAGCAGGCGTTCGATGATCCCGATTGTCATGCCGACAAGGTTACCCGGCTGGTTCTCACCGAGCCGTTACTTTCAGCGCGTATCGTTGCCATTGCCAATTCGGTGGCCTATAACCGCTCCGGACGTGAAATCACGGATGTGCGCAGTGCCATCAACCGACTGGGCTTCCGTACCCTGCATGCGCTTGCGACAGCTGTCGTGACCCGGCAGTTTGCCAGCATGATCGTTGATCCCCAATTAAACGCCATGGCGTCGCAACTGTGGGAGCACACCGCTCACGTGGCCTCATTGGCTCACCTGATTGCGGAGCGGGTAACGTTTCTTGATCCGGAGACAGCGATGTTTGCCGCCATTGTCCATGAGGTCGGCGGTTTCTATCTTCTGTCCAGAGTGTCGCCATACCTTGGCTTGCTTGACGGCGATCCTGCCGAGTGGGTGGAGAATGGCGAAAAAGAAGTCGGCCGCGCCGTACTCAAGCGGCTCGCGGTTCCGGCTCAGGTGATGGAGGCTGTTGAGGCACACTGGAACGGCTTTCTAACCCTGCCGCCAATCACGCTCGGCGACACCTTGCTGCTTGCGAATCATCTGGCACCGGTCGAGTCCCCACTGAATCAGTTGAAGAATGCCGGTAGTGGAGAAGAGGGGGCGTCGTCTTCTTTGATCGATCATGTCATCGGCGACGATACCTTGAGTAGCATCCTCGAAAAATCTGCCGAGGAAGTGCGCTCCCTGACTGCTGCGCTGCGGTTTTAGGCGCTGCATTCAAGCCCCTAGCTTTCATCGACTTCCGATCGATTTCGGCCGCTGCTTAAACGCTATACCTCAGTTCGGGTTTTTTACTGACTCTGCCGATGAAGCGTGATCGGTTACCGGAGTCGTTTTCTCGAGAACCCTTGTGCTTTTATTCTTTCCAGTCTGGAGTTTTGCTGGTTTTTTGTCGAGGAAGGTAATTTCGACTTCGTGAAGGTCGTTGTCCTTGCCTAGAACACGAAAGCTCGTCGTGGATGGATCGGGCTGTTTGGTGTTCTTGGAACGCTTTGTGAAGTCGGCAAGCCAATAGTCTCCTGTGTCTTCCAGTACGACACCTTGCGTCAACATGCGATAGCCAGAACCGACCGGTTTGCGGATGACGCACAGCTCGCGCCTCGGGTTGGCGCACTCCACTGTGTGTAAGATGGCCGATGAAGTCAGGCTGCTGCGATTTTGGTCCGATACGGCGCCGTCGGCGAAGCATGATGTCGTTGAGCCACAGGCGATAACGGCGAGCAAAAGGTGGATTCGACAGCCGGCAAGTAAGTGCATTGCGACAGACTTTCACGGTGGGAACGAGGAAGATAAACATACCATATCCGCCACATGCGGCACCGAGTGAGCACGCTGAGCACGCTGAGTGCGGTGACGGTTCGACTGGCTTTGACCTCATCCGCTTGATTCTGTATTGTTACCCGTTTTCCTCATGGCACTGCGACAGGGTATTTTGATGTTTCAAAGGCTGACGGCTCTTCCTCTCTGGCAGGTTGGTTTCCGACCGTTTTTCGCACTGGCATGTCTTTCGGGGCTATCGCTGCCACTCATCTGGGTGGCGCTGTATGCTGGCTGGATTTCAGCACCGATGCAGCGATTCTCCCCGATGCAATGGCACGCACATGAGATGTTCTTCGGCTTTGGTTGGGCAGTGATCGGAGGCTTCCTGCTGACGGCGACCAGAAACTGGGTGCAGATACGTGGTTTTCATGGCCCCGCGCTGGTCTTCCTCGTCGCCGCTTGGCTCTTTGAGCGCTTCGGCATGTGGTGTGAGGCATGGCTGCCGACGCCAGTCTTTCTGGTTTCGAAAAACCTTTTCCTAGCATCCATTGTAGCAATGCTGGTGTGGACTTTGGTGCGCCACCGGCGGACCGATTCTTATCGTGACAACTACTTCTTCCTGATTGTGTTGCCGATTTTTCTGGTGGCGAAGAACCTCATGTTGATGCCTGAGTATTTCGCCATTGGTGTGAGCATGGCGATCGGGCTCTTCCGCGTTGCCTTCCTCGTCATGCTTGAGCGCACGCTGACGCAGTTCATGAAGTCGGTGTTTCAAGTCGAGATACTGCGCAATCCGTATCTGGACAAGGCGATTAAGTTACTCGGAGTGCTGATGATTATCGAACACTGGCTTCCGCCAACTGCCGCCGCCGCCGTCGCGCTCCTGCTGGTTGTTCTGCTTGCCAGTCGGTTCGTATTCTGGAAGCCTCAACTGGCAATGCGCCGACTTGACATTGGCATAATGTATCTCGGTTATCTTGCCATTGTCGCTCAATTAGTAGCGCTTGGTATTCGAGACCTTCTGCCTACGGTCCCGGTGGGCGGCATTGTCACCCATCTGTTCACGTTCGGCGTCATGGGCTTGATCATTCCAGCCATGCTGATACGCATCTCGAAGGGACACACAGGACGCAAGGTGAGCTTCGATCGCGGGGACAAGTTGGTTCTCTGGGTAATGATGGCTGCGTTCGTTGCACGGTTGATTCTTCCGCGGTTCGTCCCGGGGTACTATCCGGAATGGCTCATGGTCGCAGCGACATGTTGGTTTCTGTGCTTTGCAACGCTCGGTTGGCGCTATATTCCATATCTCATGCAATCGCGGGTTGATGGTAAGTCGAATTGACGCGGCTTGCGTCGGATGTCAGCCTACGGCTCATCCGAGAAGATGCCCCTGCCGCAAGATGAACCAGTGCGACAGCGAACCGTATGGAGTCCTTATGACTGAGGTTTCAATATGAACACTATCAACAACCTGTTACTACTCGTTGCGGCGGGTTACGACGAGATTGGTTTCGACAAAGCGCTCAGTGTGGTCGCTTCGCTGATTTTCATCGGCACCTTCATACTGCAGTTCTTCTCGATCTATCGTCACGGGGGACGCGATGCGGTGGTGTCCATGCTTACCTGGGTTCTGGTGGCTTGCTTATGCGCTGCGATGGCCGGCTACTATTGGCAGCAGCAACGCGATTTCTTTCAGGTTGTGTTGCTGTTGATCCTGACAGGTGGCGCACTCTCCTGTTTCCTTATTTCCATCTTTGCGCGCAATGCGATTGAAGACGAGGTTGAGCGACTCAAGGCTGAAAGTGGTCAAGAAACCAACCGTGAAGATCAGATCGAGCAAGCAGCGGCAGCGATGCGCGAAAAACTCGCAATAGCACGTAAGCGCAAGGAGGCTTGACGAAGAAGGGTATGAGGGACTACTGAAATGCCCGACAGTCTCGCCACAAGTGCTGCCACAAATAGCTGCGTCAAATACCTGTCGCGAGTT
>CAZAOQ010000009.1:30339-32291 GCA_964486795.1 uncultured Rhodocyclaceae bacterium | reverse complement strand
TTCTGTCGAAACGTGATGATCTATTTTGACAAGGAAACCCAGTACCGCATTCTCAAAAAATTTGCCCCGCTGCTGCGCGACCATGGCCTGCTCTTCGCCGGCCATTCGGAGAGCTTCATGCATGCTGCCGATCTGTTCCACTCGCTGGGACGAACCGTCTATGAACTCACAAACCGCAAACGCTGACGCTGGAAATAGTGGTGGCAATGGTGATGGCGCGGCCAGTCTGGGCGACCACCTGGCCAGCAATCGCTATTACGACCGCAGCTTCGATGCCGAAGCCGTCAAGCTGTTGCCAGGTGAATACTTCGCGACGACAGAGAACCTTGCACTCGTCACCGTCCTCGGCTCCTGCGTCTCCGCGTGTATCGTCGATCGCGAGAAAGGCATCGGTGGAATGAACCACTTCATGCTGGCTCAGAGCGACGACGGCAAGACTCTGTCGGGTGCTTCGGCACGTTACGGCACATTCGCCATGGAAATCCTCATCAACCACCTTTACAAGCTTGGCGCGCGCCGCAGCAGCCTGACCGCCAAGGTATTCGGTGGTGGCCGGGTCATGGCCAGTCTGGTGAGCTCGCGAGTCGGCGAGCAGAACGCACGGTTCGTCATCGACTACCTGAAAACCGAAGGCATTCCCATCGTTGCCCAAGACCTCCTTGACGTCTATCCGCGGAAGATCTATTTCTTCCCGGCCAGCGGCCGCGTACTGGTCAAGAAGCTGGTACGGCAGCATAACGAAACCCTGGAACGGCGCGAGCGCGAGTATGCGGCGCGTCTCACCGAAGCGCCGCCCGCCGGCGACATCGAGCTATTTACCTGAGGGACAGACGTGACGATCAAGGTTCTCATCATTGATGATTCGGCACTGATGCGTGCGCTGCTGAAGAAGATTATCGACAGCGCGCCCGACCTCGAAGTGGTCGGCGAGGCACCCGACCCCATCGTCGCCCGGGAGATGATCAAGGCACTGAACCCCGACGTGTTGACACTCGATGTCGAGATGCCACGGATGGACGGTCTTGAATTTCTGCGCCGTCTGATGAAGCTGCGGCCGATGCCGGTCGTCATGATCTCGACGCTGACTGAGCGCGGTTCGGAAGTCACGATGCAGGCACTGGAGCTTGGCGCTGTAGACTTCCTGCCCAAGCCACGCATGGAAACCCCGGAGTTGATCGAGGCATATTCCGAGGATATCTGCGAAAAGATTCGGGCGGCAGCAGGCGCCATGCTCACAGCCGGTGCCAGTGCCCGTGTCACAGCCCCCGCCGGCGGCGTAACACCACGGAGCAAGACCAGTGCGCTCCGCCCATTCGGCACCCACACACTGAACGACAAGCTGATCGCCATCGGTGCTTCGACGGGCGGGACCGAGGCCATCAAGGACGTATTGATCGCCCTTCCCGAGCAAACACCGGGCATCGTCATCAGCCAGCACATGCCCGAACTGTTCACGGTTTCCTTTGCCAAGCGTCTGGACCGGCTGGCGCGTATCACGGTCATCGAGGCGCAAGGCGGCGAGCGCATTCTGCCGGGACACGCTTATCTTGCGCCCGGCAATGCGCACCTGCTGGTGAAGAAGGCCGGTGGCAGCCATTTCACTGAACTTTCGCAAGGCCCACCAGTCAATCGCCATCGCCCGTCAGTCGACGTCATGTTCCGCTCGGTGGCTGAGGTCTATGGCCACAACGCCGTTGGCGTATTACTCACCGGCATGGGTAAGGACGGCGCCCAAGGCCTGCTCGAAATGCGCCAGACCGGTGCCTGGACGATCGGCCAGAATCAGGCGACCTGTGTCGTCTATGGCATGCCACGTGAAGCCGCACTGCTCGGCGCCGTCGACGAGGCTGTCCCCCTGCAGGAGGTGGCCGACCACATCCTGACGCACCTGCACGCAGCGGAACAAAAGGCTTGAAAACACTTCGCTCCATCAAAGTCATTCATTGCGGAGC
>CAZAOQ010000009.1:20439-30239 GCA_964486795.1 uncultured Rhodocyclaceae bacterium | reverse complement strand
GCGGAACAAAAGGCTTGAAAACACTTCGCTCCATCAAAGTCATTCATTGCGGAGCATCGATTATGGAAAGCAAAATCGTCGTGAAAAATCGCAGCGTCACCCCCATGATCAACGATTGATTCAGGAACCCTCGGAAAGCCACCATGCGTACAAACCTGCCAGTCAGCAACCAGGAAATCCCGCTCCGCGACGATATCCTGATCGTCTCGAAAACTAATCTCAAGGGACAGATCACTTACATCAACAAGGACTTTATCGAGATCAGTGGTTTCACCGAGCAGGAGCTAATCGGTGAACCGCACAACATCGTGCGTCACCCAGACATGCCACCGGCGGCCTTCGCCGATCTTTGGCAGACGCTGAAAGATGGCCGGCCCTGGTCCGGCATGGTCAAAAACCGTTGCAAGAACGGCGACCATTACTGGGTGATGGCCGATGTCACACCCATCGTCGAGGGCGGGCAGATTGGCGGTTATATGTCGGTACGCCGCAAGCCGACGCGCAGCCAGATCGACGCGGCTGATGAGCTTTACCGCAAGTTCCGGGAAAACCGTCAAGGCAACACCCGTTTCCGCCACGGCCAGGCCGTCAAGGGCGGCGAAAGCCTGCTCGATCGTCTGTCGCTGCGTCAGCGCTTGTCATGGATTTTTGGTTTCATCTGTGCCGCACTTGCGATCCAGGCACTGATCGGCATCTTCGCACTATCGACCATCAACAATGCCGGCCAGCAGCTCTACGAACAGCGCCTCGAACCAGTGCGCATCCTCGGCCGCATTGGCAAGCTGATGTCCGACAACCGCGCACAGATCATGCTCAGCCTGCAACATGATCCAGCCGGCAAACATGCCAGGATGCACGACCACCCCCTCAGCATGCACACCGACACACTCGATCATGCAAAGGTCGAAATCGACCAGCTCTGGCAGGAATACCTCCAGCAGGTCAAATCCGATGATCATCGCAAGATGGCTGATGCCTACGTCGAAGCACGTCGCAAGTTCACCCAGGAAGGCATGAATCCGGCGCGCCAGGCCCTCCTCGACGGTGACTATGACAAGGCCAACGACCTCCTGTTGAAGGTGATCAATCCAAACTACAAGGATGCTTCAGAAAAAGCCGATGCCCTCTTCAAGCTCCAGTCGGAACATGCCAAGACCGACTTCAGCGACTCGCAAACGCTCTTCGCGCAGATCCGCTGGGCAACGCTGATCGGCGTGGCATTGATCATGCTGCTCGCCTTCGGCGCCGCGATATGGCTGATCCGCTCGATCATGCGCCCGATTGGCGAGGTGATTGGCACGCTCGGCAACATCTCCCAGGGAAATTATGGCAACGCCATCGACGTCGGTAAAAATGACGAACTGGGCAAGATGCTTCAGCAATTGCAAACGATGCAGACGCGTATGGGCTTTGAATTATCTGAAACCCGGCGCGTCGCGGATGAGATGTCGGGCATCAAGATCGCTCTCGATTCGGTCCATACCCCGGTGCGCATCGCTGATGTCGGCGGCACGGTGATCTATGCGAACAAATCAATGCAGGAGGCTATCCGCAGGATCGAACCCGGACTGGCGCGCCGCTCCCCGGGTTTCACGGCCGACAAGTTCATCGGCAGCAGCATCGGCATTTTTCACGATGATCCAGCAGCCGCAATCAAGCGTCTCGCCGAGTTGCAACAAAGCAACGAGAGCGAGATGGAGATCGACGGCAGGACTTTCCACATCACGACGACCCCCGTGTTCGATGCGAAGGGTAGCCGCCTCGGCAGCACCGGCGAGTGGCTGGACCGTACCAACGAGATCCAGGTCGAGAACGAAGTCGCCGATATCGTCGCAGCCGCGAGCAAGGGTGATCTCTCCAAGCGCATTGGCCTCGTCGGCAAGGAAGGCTTCTTCATCGCGCTCGGCGAAGGCATCAATCACTTGCTGCAGACGACTCAGCAGGCACTGAACACGACCTCGGCCGCACTCAACCGCGTTGCGCACGGCGACCTGACTCAGACCATCGACGAAGATTACACGGGCATTTTCGGCCAGCTTAAGGACGACACCAACCAGACCATCGAGCGACTGCGCGAAGTCATCGGCCAGATCAAGGAGGCCGCCGATGCCATTAATACCGCATCGCGCGAAATCGCCTCAGGTAATCAAGACCTTTCCAATCGCACCGAAGAGCAGGCCAGCAGCCTCGAGGAAACCTCATCGAGCATGGAAGAGCTCAATACCACTGTCCAGCAGAACGCTGAGAACGCCACTCAGGCCAACGCACTGGCGCGCAAGTCCAACGACATCGCAAGCAAAGGTGGCGAGATGGTCAAGCGCGTGGTGAGTACCATGAGCGAAATCCAGGGCAGCTCGAAGAAGATTGCCGACATCATCGGCGTCATCGACAGCATCGCCTTCCAGACCAACATCCTCGCCCTCAACGCCGCAGTCGAAGCGGCGCGTGCCGGCGAACAGGGTCGGGGCTTCGCCGTCGTCGCCAGTGAAGTGCGCAACCTCGCGCAACGCTCCGCAACCGCAGCGAAAGAAATCAAGACGCTGATCGCCGAGTCGGTGGACAAGGTCGAAGGCGGCGCCAAGCTGGTCCGTGAGGCCGGCACCACCATGGACGAAGTGGTCAGCAGCTTCCAGCAAGTTGCCGATCTCGTGACCGACATCAGCAATGCCAGCCGCGAGCAAAGTTCTGGCATCTCGCAAGTCACCGAGGCCGTCGGCCACATGGACGAAGTGACACAGCAGAATGCCGCACTGGTCGAAGAAGCCGCAGCGGCGGCAGAGAGCCTCGAAGAACAGGCACGCAGCCTCGTCGATGCCGTCGCCATGTTCAAACTCTCCGAAGGCCGCAGCCTCGCACCAGCGCTGCGCACCCTGTCCGCGCAACGCTCGCCGGACCGCCCCATCGCAGCGCCACGCAAGCCTGTGCCCCTTGCCCACGCCACCGAACCGGTCGAGGAGTGGGATGAGTTCTGATTGTGACAACATCGATGCCCGGAGAGCCGCATCAATGCTTGCTCTCCGGGCAGACCACCGCGCAAAGCCGCGTCAATGCTTGATTTCAGCTCGATACCTTCTGATACAGGCCACCACAGCCACTGGCGCCGATGTCATTCGCGGCGCTCAGCGGCAGACCATCGGCAACTCAGTGTAGAATTGCGTCCACGCCATCCCATGGCTTCCCAATGCGCCCGTAGCTCAGCTGGATAGAGTACTGCCCTCCGAAGGCAGGGGTCGCCCGTTCGAATCGGGCCGGGCGCACCAAATCCTCATCAGACATAGATTCCCTGCCTAGAAAGCCGCGTTTCAAGCGGCCACACTGGCACATGGAACTCCCGGACAATAGTCATCTGGCCTTGGCTGGCAAGGGGTTTCGTCTGGCGGGGAACACACCCCAATATCCCGAAACAAAAAAAACCGGAACTGGCCCAAAGACCAGTTCCGGTTTTTTATCAACAGCGGACCGTGCGACCCGCTGCAATACCTATCTGAATCTCAGCTTAAGGCTTGAGCGTCACCTTGAAGGTCGGTGGTGTTGACACAATCGCACCATTGGAATCGATGACCTTGAATGAAGTACTACCTGAGGCACAAAGATTATCTGGGCCATTTTTGGGTGCTGAAGCATCGGCATCTGGCCAGGCCACCACGAAATAACCATCCTTCTGCACCGACCTGGATGCAACGCTCACCGATGCTGCGCCAGAAGGGCCTGTCCATGGGGCAGTCGTCGTACCAGTTCCAATAATGGTTCCTATTAACGGATTATTTGATTCCACGGTATAAGGAGGCCTGCCACCGTTGATGAAGAAGATCGAATAAACCGGTGGAGTATAGGCGACATAGCTTGCGTCAAAAGAGCAATGTGCCTCAGGAATAGTCCAATCTGCCGAACCTATCACCGAAAACCCCGTCCCTGTCGCCACATTCACCGCAATCATTTGCGATGCTGATCCGGTTGCGTCTTGAACCAGAACGTTCGCTTTACCATCTGCCACACCGGTAATGACCATCGAAGTGCCCGTACAAGAGGCCGTCGCAATACTCGTCGTATCGCTGGTGCAGGTATAAGGCGCAGTACCACCACTATTCGTATACGTCTGTTGGCCCGCAGCACCGGTCGCCGAGAGTGTAATTGCGAGGGGTGCGGTTGTGCTGAACGGAGAGCCGCCGGAGCTAACAGTCACTCCGATAGTCACTTGAGCGCCCAGCGTATCTTTGACCACAATGTCCGCCGTACCGGCCAGTGCTTTGGAGTTAACTGTAAGGACAGAACCACTGCTAACGACTGCATCAGCCACCGACACATTGCTGCTGGTCGCCGTATAGGGCGCTGCTCCACCGGCAATCGTGTAACTTGCGATTGCTGAAGCCAGCATAGAAACGTTGCTTGGTGCTGTGGTGTACAACGCAGTTGGGGTAGCGCCCCCCGGACCCGACGACGGGGCGGTCACTGTCAGATTCGTTGTAACGGTCTTCTTACTAGCATCCGTCACGATCAGAGCCACGGCACCCCTCGCGTTCAAGGTCGCCGTAAAGATATGTAACCCCTCGGATGCACTGACTGGGGAAATTGACGCCACAGAGGAAATCGACGAAATGACTGAGTAAGCCGGTGACCCACCGACGACCAGGTAGCTCAGCGTCTGTCCAACCTCGCCGCTTGTGGAGCCGTAAACAGCCAAAGGAACGACCGACGGAGTAGCGGGCACGTCTGAAGTTGACCCGGACGATGACTCCGCCGACCCGCCGCCACAACCCGAAAGCAGCGTCAATGACATAAACGCGCACAACGCCATTGCAAATGGCGACAGCCCAGATAAACACCGCTCGAGACTCTTCAATTTTGCCCCCTTACCCGGAAAACCGGTATAGCTTGCGATAATAGTGCAATTCTGGTGTAAAAAAAACTCGTACGGCTGCTCACCTCTGCCATTCCAGATACGAATAAATGTAATTCGAACCACCATTCACGTTGCCCAGCAATTTGGCGCTACCAAACATACCGGAACGATGCGAAACACCAAATCCGGCATAGGTGTTCTTCAGCGCCCTGGTGCTAAACAAGTCACCGAGATTAACGTCGATGGTCGGATCCAGATAATTCAGCATGCGCGAGGTATTGCGGCCGCGCAGCGCTTGATCGCGCATCTCGACGTAAGGAACCCGCTGCACCAGCGACAGACCGGCACCGAAACCAAGCCGGGTCTTGACGTGGCTGCTCCAGGGAAAACCGTAATAGTAGGCCTTCATATAAGCATTGAGCTCCAGTGAGTTGGCCTGCAGATTGTTCTCGTCGTGCCGTAGCAATCCCAGATAGCCGACAAAATCCAGCGGCCAGCCATTCACCTCCTTCATGAAGGGTTTGCCCAACTCGACGGAGGCAATCCGCGTGTTGTCCTCGGTCTGAGTGGAGAAACAGCGCAGCGTCATGGTATTGATCAGGTTGCAGTTGGTCGAGCGACCGTAGAGTACCTTCACATAGAGCGGCTGCCCCTGCTCTGCCGGCAAATCGTGGTAGCTACCGAAGTCGTAGGCCGCGCCCATGAAGATCTCTGGCTGGGTGCCCTTGCGGACGATCGGACTATTGCGCACACCGGATGAAAACCGGTTCGCACCGATGCCGCCGAGCAGGCGCCAGTGATCGTCCAGGTGATATGTGCCATACATGCCCAGCCCAGTGCTGGTACCGGCGCCGGGTGCATAAGCGGAACGACCTGCGCTGACTTCCTCTGCGCGCACGCCATAGTAGTAATTGTTAAGATCCGCGCTGCGCAGCGTGACGGTCAAGCCGGGACGCAGATGCAGGCGCCCGCTGACCCACTCCGTGCTGTAGCTCAGTCGCATCTCGCTCCCCTTGTTGATGCCGAGCGCGTCATGGAACAGCTCCATACCGAACACTCCCCACGGCGAACGGTAGCGTGCCGACACGCCGAGATCAGTGCTGGGCTCACGCGGACTCATGCCGGCCAGGCTGGCCGGAACACGGTCATAGGGAAAGCCCTCGAAACGATACTCGAGGAACAGGTCAACCTTGGTATTGCCCTCCTGCATAAGCTTGACGCCACCGCGCGTTGAGTGCAAAAAGATCCGCTTATCCTCATAGATGTAAAGAGGCACCAGATCGTTGCGCTTGCCGGCGCCTATGTACGGTGACTGCGAGCTACGCGTCACCGCGCCGAGCCCGGCACTACCCGGTTCGGTGATCAGTCCGGGCAAGGGATCGAATGCCCATGCGACGGGGCTGAACATCAGGCAAGCCAGCGCAGTTGAAGCACCGCAGGCGCGAAGCCATCTCACATTTCCATTCATTTGCACATCTTCCGTGAGTTCATCTGGATCGCTTGAGGCCTGCGGTTGGCCACTCCACTGGTCGTGGTTTCTGAGCACCGATGCTCAGAAACGCCCGCGATCTTCCATTTCACTGTACGGGTGTGACGGCCGGTGGCTGAATCGCATCATTCTTCGTCGCCGCACCAAGCACTAGCTTCAATGTGACATCACGACCTGTAGCCTCGACTTTTTCGGATGTGCCGAGCATTAGCCGGTCGGCCGGAGCGCCGGCGGCAATGAGCGCAGTGCGGGTGTATTCGCCACGCGCCTTGGCCAGCGCCAGCAGGTATTCATCCGCAACCGTTTCACGTGCGCGCAGTTTCTCGAACAGCGTGGCGTAGAAGTCGGTGCCCTTCAGTTGCGCGAGTTGCGCGACCTCATTTTCACTGAGCACCCGTTTTTCACGGATAAGGCCCGTCAAACGAGACAGTACTCTGCCACCGAGATTTTCCTCGAGCTGACCGGGGTTGGCCTGACGGAATGCTGCCTTAAGCGTGTCGAGTTCATCGCTACCGATGCGTTCCACATAGCGTTTCTCGAGCGCGGCCTGCACCTTGGGATTGCCGGTAGACAAGGGGCCAGGATCGCTGTCGTCCTTGGCATCTTGCTGACCGGCGAGACGGGCGACGGCGAGGCGCGCCTGGCGATCCTGCAAGGCTGCGCGGTCGATGTCGGCATACACACCATGCAGCGTCAACGCGAGTCCGGGGCGCTTGTTCAATGCTTCGGCAAGACGCTGGAGTTTTTCGCGCTCGGGCGGAGTGAGCCTGCCGGCACCGGCGTCGAAAGCGATATTCTCTAATTTCTCACCGCCACCGAAGAGCGCCCCCAGTGCGCGGAAGGGTGCAGTGGCGATCTTGGTAAGCACATTGAAGATGGCCTTCCAGATGATGCCGCCATAGCTGAACTGTGGATCATCAAGGCTGCCGGAAACAGGCAGGCCAAGGTCGATACGGCCGTCGGCATCCTGCAGAATGGCGATGGCCAGATCGAGCGGCAGACTTTTGGCGGAGGGGCTGTCGACGCGCTCACCGAGCTTGATGCGATCCATAACAACCTTGTTGTCACCGGTCATCTGGCGTTGCTTGACCTTGTATTCGAGGTCCAGAGAAAGTTTGCCAGATTCGATCTTGCGACCTGCAAAGGTGGCGGCATAAGGCGTCAGGCGATTCATCTCGACGTTGCGGAAGATGACCTTGATGTCCGTGAAGTTGGTGGGATTAAACAGGTCGACCTGACCGACGGCACGCGCCAGACCATAGTCGTCGACCTGGCCGTCGAGCTCGATCTGACCAGATGCACCCAGACGTGGTTGTGTGGACAGACCGTTGATGCTGCCACGCAGATGATGGATCCGTGTACCGAAAGGTAGTGCCAGCGAGTGATCGGCGAAGTCCAGTTCACTGTTGCGAATGCGCAGGCGGTCGAGATTAGCCACGAAGGGTACGGGTGCTACGGCCGCCCTGCCCCGCTCAGCACTCATTGCCGGAGGCTCCAGGGTGGCCGGTGATGCCACGGCAGCCACCGCAGCAACTGCAGGCTTCGTCGCAGCAGCGGCTGGCTTGCGCAGGATCTGGCTGACGTTGATCGACTTGTCCTGGTCGATGATGAGCTTGGTGTCGAGGCCATTGAGCAGCAGTGTGCCGATGTCGAGACGGCTCGGTGTTAGCTTCACATCGCGACTGCCGAGAAGCTTCAGTGCGAGGAACAGCGCGTCGCTGTCGCTTTCGGTAAGCCGCAGCTCGCGCAGTGCGAAGCCGCCCTTGAAGTCTGGTCCGGCCTTCGTCTTGTCGGCGCCCGCGTAGTTCACGGCGCCGTCAATATCGAGCTTGCCGCTCACCAGCTTGAGCTTGACGAAGGATGCCAGCCAGGGCTGCGCCGGCTTCAGCGCGAGATCGGCGAGCTTGAACTTCACCGCAACGGAAGGTACTGCGGGCACGACATCACCACTCGCTTCAAGGCGACCACCATCACGCACACGCAGTACGACACGCATCGGCAAGGACTTGGTGAAGTCGTCACCGAGGTCTTTTACATCGATGCTAATGTCTTGCAAGGCGATGTCGCCCGCCGGGCTCACAGTCTGATCCTGCAAAGAGGCCTCGATGCCGGTCAGCGCCACTTCGCCAACCTGCCAATGCCAGGCGGGTGCCATCTCCTTTGCGGTCTGTTCCTTGACTGCAGCGGGGGCTTGTTTAGCGGGTGTCTTCAGAACGTCGACCGCATCGATCAGGTCGATGCGGCCTTGCGCATTGCGCAGCACCTTGATCTGCGCGCCCTGCAGGGCGATACGCCCCAGGCTCGCCGTACGACCCGCCAGATTGACCTGTGTATCTTCGAATGCGAGCGTATCGAATCGCAGCGGCGCGCCGGCGGAGAGCTGGATCTGGCTGCCTGTCAGCATCAGCTGGCCGAGGCTGACACTGTGAGGATTCAGGTCGAAGTGGCCATTCTTCGCTTCGATCGCTTCGACAGCGATATCCGGTCCACGCGGCCCCACCTTGAGGCGCAGACCGGCGAGCCTGGCGCCGATGTGTTCGAGCGCGAGGTCGACCTTTCCGTTCGCATAACTTGCCCGGTAGTCGGTTGATGCACCGAGGATGCCAGCCGGTGTGCCACCTGGCAGCGCATTCTTGAGATAGGGGGCCAGCCGCGTGAGATCGAGTGCATCGACACCGAGCTTGCCCGTAGCCAAGATTGAGGCATCCGGATTCAGCGCCAGCTCCCCCTGCCAGACCACATGCGCTCCGATTGCCGTCCGAGCATCGATCTTGTAGCGCCCCGGGCTCGAATCGTCGGAGAGCGTCGAGATGTTGTCCAGTTCCAGATCGAGTGACTCTGCACGCGTCGCGAAATCGCTCTTGAGATCACTGAAATTTACTTTGCCACCGAGCAGCGTGAAATGCTCGATGTCGAAGCGCGGCAAGCCGGTGTCGGGCTTGTCCTCTCTGCTCTTCAGCGCATCAAGCAACGGCGACCAGTTGAGTCGTCCATCAGACTGCAGCACGATAGTCGCTTCCGGCTCTTCGAGGCGGATGCCGTCGAAGACGACGCCGCGCCGGATGATGCTCATCGCCGACAGATCAACCGTCAGCGCACCAAAGGCCAGCAGCGGTTTGCCGAGCGGATCGCCAAGCGCGAAATGGGTGATCTCGAGCCTGAGCTCAAAAGGGTTGAACTTCGGCGGATCGAGCGTCAGCACATGACTGCCCTTCTCGGCGAAGAACTTGATCGCCTGCGCCTGGAGAATGCGCGGCAACGCCAGCCAGGAGAAGAGAAGCAAGAAGACGGTCAGTCCGACGAGGCTGAGCGCCACAGTCTTCAGGGAGGGGTGGCGAAACGACATGACGGTTTCAGGAAGGCAGAACGAGGGGAGCAATTTTACCCCGCTATACGCATGCCAGCGCTGCAAAAGCAGAAGTCGGCGGCTACTTCGACTTCGACTTCGACTTCGACTTCGACTTCGACTTC
>CAZAOQ010000009.1:0-20339 GCA_964486795.1 uncultured Rhodocyclaceae bacterium | reverse complement strand
AGAAGTCGGCGGCTACTTCGACTTCGACTTCGACTTCGACTTCGACTTCGACTTCAGACTCGGGCTGTTAGTCAGAGTCAGGCCTTGGTCACTTGGCGAATTGCGGAGATGATCGGTTCCGGGCATTCACGATGAATGTGATGACTGCTATCGGCCCAGATCTGCGTCGCGCCAGGATGGAGACGGACGATGTCACGACGCTTTTCGTTGCCATCCTCACCGAGCACTGATTTATCTTGGAGGGGCTTGGCTGCGCTGAGGATAATGACCGGCTTCTTGCTCAGTTCAGGCAGGGCCAAAAGATGCTCACCCGTAGCGTTGCTGGCTGCAAACTCGGCCTTCTCGACCCGGGACATCGCCAAAAAAAATCCGGCACGCAGCCAGCGCGGCCAATGTTCGACAGCCCCTCTGCCCTTGAATTGTTCCGGATGCGTCGCATCCACCAGCACCAAAGCATGGACTTCTTCCGGGTAACGGCGGGCAAAGAGCTGCATATACAAACCACCGAGTGAGTGTCCGACGAGAACATAGGGAGGGTTCAGCCCTACGGCCCGCAGCAGCACGCGCAGTTCATCAACAATGTGCATACCGTCGCGCGGTGTCGAGGCGGAGTCGCTCCTGCCATAGCCGGGACGGTTGTAGGCGAACGTGGTCGTATCCTTCGCAAGGGGGTTCAACACCTGATGCCATTCCGTGAGCTGCGCCATCAGGCCGTTCTCGAATACCACGGGGATCGTATCGTTATCGTGTCGCGAAAGGGCGTATTCAACGCGGCGACCAGCAATCTGTTCAGTCACCATGTCGACCGGTCGCTTGTGCCGCAAACCAAATTTTGGAAACAGCTGCGCCAATGAATGCATGAGGCGTTTCTTTTCTCTTCTGTCCATGAGCCTGGGCCGGTTCGCTATCGACGTTCGGCAAGTAATTCGCGATACAACTGGACATACCCTTCGGCCATCCGGTCTGCAGTGAAAAGCTCTTCGTAACGCGCTGCCGCGCGGCGGCCCATTTCGGTAGCGGCAGCGGGATTATTCCAGAGGAAGTCCATCGCCGCGCGAAAGGCCGCCGGGTCGCTGGGCGGAACGACACGACCAGTTTCGTTATCGATATTGATAAAGCTGGTGCCCGTGCCAATCTCGCTGGAGATCATCGGCTTGCCATACATCGCGCCTTCCAGCAGTGAAATCCCAAAGGCTTCGGAGCGCAGGTGCGAAGGAAAAACGATGGCGTGGCACAGCGTCAGCAACGCGGCCTTATCGATATCGGAGAGGGCGCCGAGAAAGATGACATGGTGCAGGCCATTACGCCGGGCATGTTCCTTCAGTTCCGCTTCGATCGGCCCGGCACCAACGATGACGATAGGGTAGTCGCAACCACACGCAGCATCGAGCAGGATGTGCAGCCCCTTGTAGTAACGCAGCACGCCGACGAAGAGGAAGAACTTCTCACCGACGCGACGCCGCCAATCGGCGAGCCGTTCAGCCTCCGGCAGTGGATAGCTGGCGCCGGACTTGTCTAGGCCGTAGGGAATCACCACGACTTTTTCGGCGTGGCGGGCCAGCACGGAGCTCGTTGCAAGATAGTTGGGCGAAGACGCAACGATGCGGTCGACGCTGCCGAGAAAGCGATGCATCAGCGGGCGGTAAAACTGGAGCAGCAGCTTCTGGCGAACGATGTCAGAGTGATAGGTGACGACCGTCGGCTTGTTCAGCCGTGCGACGCCGGTGGCGAAATGCACCACATCCATAAATGGCCAGGGAAAGTGGTAATGAATGACATCAGCCTGCGCAGCGAGTTCACGGAACTTACCAAAAACACTGTGAGAAAAGCCGGTCGAGGCGATCTCGAAATCAAGCCTGGCACGAATCACGCGATGGCCTTCGATGACAATTTCGGACTCTGTTTCAGCCTTGTCTCGACTCAACGTCAGCACTTCGGTCTCGATACCGCGCCGCGTCGCACCAACGCAGAGCTGATAGATGACCTGTTCGATTCCGCCGTAAGACTGCGAATAGGTGCGGTAGAAGTGGAGAATGCGCATCGGTGGAATTTTACCTGCTTGTCCGACCGGACTCAGGCCAGCGCGGCGCGATAGGTCTGCATCGTAATCTCGGCACAGCGTTGCCAAGTGAATTGCACCGCACGTTGCAGGCCGGCGCTGCGGCAGCGCTGCCAGGTAGCGTCATCCTCAATCAGGGTGCGCATTGCTGCGGCAAGTCCAGCATCATCAGTAGCATCGACGACTAACCCAGCGCCGCCAGCGACTTCGGGTAGCGAAGCACGATCCGAGATGATCACCGGCGTGCCGCTGGCCATGGCTTCGACCACAGGCAAACCGAAGCCTTCATAAAGCGATGGGTAGACTAAGGCACGTGCGCCAGCGATGACGTCGGCGAGCGCTTCCTCACCGAGGTAGCCCATTAATCGCACATGGCCGCCAGCCAGTGCCGTGCGCAACGTACCGCCGAACGTGTCTTCACCCCAGCCAGCCATGCCGACGATCAATAACGGATAGCGTGCACGCAGCACCTCGGGCAGGCGCGCATGGGCGCGCAAGGCAAGAACGAGATTCTTGCGTGGCTCCAGAGTGCCGACGCACAGCAGATAAGCGCCGTGATTGAGGCCAAGTGACTGCAAGGTGTGGTGCGTCTGCGTTGCGCTGCGCGGATGAAAATGCGCGGCGCAGCCGAGCGGCGCGACGACGACTTTGTCGGCATGCAGGCCGAAATGGCTGACAAGCTCACGGCCGATGTAGGCGGAGTCGACGAGGATACGTGCAGCACGCGCAACGCCTCGGCCGACATGCCGCTCAATTTCACGGAGGCGCGCGCGCGGCTGGGTCTCGGGATAATGCACATGCGTTAAATCATGCACGGTCATTACCAGCGGGCCAGCAAAGTCGAGTGGCCACAGCGATGGCTCGTGGTACAGGTCGACCTTCTGGCTGCGCAAACCAGCGTTGAAGGCACGCTGTGCGAAGAAACGACGCAGCGGATAAGCACCCGGCAGTTCGCGCAGGAATGCTGCCCGCCGCGCGGCGGTTGCCACCTCCGGCGCTATCGCGGCAGCAGGCAGCGAGTCACTCCAGCGGCGGCCAAGGAAGAGGCTGACATCGATGTCGTCGCACTGCTGCAGAGCCATCACCAGGCTGGCGACGTACTGACCAATGCCAGTACGCGGCGCACGCAGGATGCTGGCGTTGAGGGCAACGTGCATGAGCTGGTTAGCGTGTATGCACGGTAATCCGCTCGACGAGTTGCCGCGTCGAGTCGCGCCAGCCCGGCCACGACCAGTCAGCGAGCTGACGCGTCGCCGGGAATTCGCCGCTCGCCTCGAAGCGCCGAATTAACGTGGCAAGGCTGTCCGGATCATCAAGACGGAAATAAGCAAGGAAGTCAGCGCCGATTTCTCGAAATACCGGAATGTCGCTGGCCATCGCAGGCAGGCCGCGCTGCATGGCCTCGACCAGCGGCAGGCCGAAACCTTCGACAAAGGACGGGAAGATCAGCGACTGGCTGTGCTGATAGCAGTATTCAAGCTCGGTATCACTCAAATCATTGAACATGAAAAGCCGTTTGCCCAACTCGGGGTGGCCCTTGATGCGGGCGATGAGTGGCGCGCACTTCCAGCCGATGCGGCCGACGATGCACAGCGTCGCCCGCGAGTCTGGCTCGGTTGCCCAGACACGCTCGAAGGCATCGAGCAGATAAGTGTGATTCTTGCGTGGCTCGATGGTGCTGACCATCAGGTAGACCGAGTGTTTCCCCGCATACAGCGTGCGCACACTACTGCGCACCGCGCCGTCGCCGCTCGCCTGATCGAGTTCGCTGCCGAGATGAAAATGGTGATACCAGCGTTTGTCCGCTTCTTCTGCGCCAAGACGGCCCGTTACGTCGGCACGCACCTCCTTGCAGATAGTTTCCGAAATCGCGATGAAGCCGTCGGCGGTGCGTGACACCCAGCCAAACCAGTGGTCAAACACCTTGACCAGCGGTTCGTCGCAGAACTGAGGATGGGTCAGCGGGATCAGGTCATAGACGACGGCAACGATGCCGAGCCCCTGATGCTTGAGGCATTCGACCTGAGAGAAGAAATCGGCGTGCCACGACGAATCGAGCAGCACCAGCACGTCGCCCGCCTGGCAATCGAGTTCGACGGCGCGGCCTTCGTCGATGTCATCACGTGCCAGCAATGTGACGAATTTCCAGGGCAGCACAAAGCTCAGGCTACCGAGGCAAAACAGTAACCAGAACGGCCAGCGCAGCAGGTGTATGCGGGCAATGCCAAGGCTCTGCTCGAGATTGTGATGAAACAGCCAGTAGCGATTACGCACGCGCTCGAACCATGGCTTCATGCGCGCATGGATACGGCCCGGGGCAAGTGCCAGCATGACCAGTGCAAACGGCAGGATGAAGGTGAAGGTGCCGAGGCGGAAAGCGGTGACAACGGCACGACGCAGCCAAGGGTAACGCGCCAGACCGAGCGCCTGATCAAGATTGTGATGGAACAGCCAGTAGCGATTGCGGGTCTTTTCGAAGACGTGTTGTGCGCCGTCGAGGATGCGTTCGCGCAAATTAGGTGTCAGTTTCTTGACCGCGTAAACCTTGTCGTTCTTCAGGATCACCGGCACACAGTTGATACCGGGACCCACTTCCTCACTAGTCAGGTGATTGACGACATTACGCACCACCCGCTGGATGCCGGAATTGGTGTGTGGATGCTCAAAGACGTAAGTGCATTCGAACAGCAGTCGCAGGGGCTTTTCGCGACTCATTCAGGCCGCCGTCGCTCGATGGCTGGCTGCGAACCCAGCCAGGCGCAGCCGACGAAATCGACCTGCCGGGAGTTAACAACATGAAAGATCAGGCCGAGATCGCGCCATTCATAATTGCCGTCAAGATGCGAATCCAGCCGTGACAGTGAAGTCGAGATCGAGTAACTGCCCTTACCGAGGTTCATCGGGAAAGTGAAGCGGTAGACAATCTCCTCGCCAGCCACGGCATCCGTTACCGCCAGGTCGAGGCGATGGGTATTGATGCCGAACATCGCCTGGCCGAGGCGGTCCTTGATCAGGTAGCCGAGGACCAGACGCGACACGGGGCGGTTCACCCGGACTGTGATTTCCAGGATGACTTCATCGCCCACTTCGACGGCATCAAGATGCTCGCCCGCAGCATCACAGAGGGTCATGGCGACGACTGCGGCATCACCGCTGCCCGAGATGGTCTGTACTGTGCCGTCGGCGAGCCGTTCCTGGCGAATGGCCTCGCGATCCTGGTCAGCGAGGATGGCGTTGTAGTAATCGAGGACTTCGGTTGGTGCGCCTTGGCGCTCCATACGCCCGGCATGCAGAAGAATGGCGCGGTCGCAGATCGACTGGATCGCATAGCGGTCATGCGAGACGATCAGCAGGGTGGAACCTGCTTCACGGAAGTGGCGGATGCGCTCGAAGCTCTTGTGCTGAAAATAGGAGTCACCAACCGACAGCGCCTCGTCGACAATCAGGATGTCGGGACGCCGCACCGTGGCGACGCTAAAAGCCAGGCGCATCTGCATGCCGCTCGAATAGGTGCGTACCGGCTGATCGATGTATTCACCGATCTCGGCGAAGGCTTCAATATCCGGCAGCAGTGCCTCGATCTCATCGCTATTGAAACCCTGCAACTGGCAAGCCATGACGGCATTCTGACGGCCGCTGAAGTCGGGATGGAAACCCATGCCAAGCTCCAGCAGTGCGGCGACGCGACCGTTGATGGCCAGCTGACCGCTCGTCGCCTGTGTGGTGCCGGTGATGATCTTGAGCAACGTACTCTTGCCAGCGCCGTTCATACCGACGATGCCGACTGACTCGCCGGCACGGACTTCGAAACTGATGTCGTGCAACACCCAGCGCAACTGGTGACGAAGCTGTCTGCCGGGCAGCAGCCATTCGGCGAGACGCGACCAGCGTGTCGGATATTGTTTGTAGGCCTTGCCGAGCCCGGTCACCCGAATGCTGCCCATCACCCGAGGAACCGTCGTTGAACGCAGCTGCTGGTGCGAGTGGGCGGATGGCTGGCACGAAGCGCTGAGAGCCAATATCCATGCGGTTCTTGAGGCACAAGACGGTGGCCAATTGCAGTTTCTCGGATCATAGTTCGTCCACCATTTCACCGGCGTGGCGGCGGAACAGCGCGAGTCCCGCCGCGCAAAACAGCAACGCCAGCAGTGCGACCGGCAGCAGACTGCTCCAGTGTGGCCATGTCCCATTGACGAAAATGCCCTGCCAGGCTGCAACCAGCTGCGTCATCGGGTTCAGTTCGATCAGCGGCCGTGCGGCCTCGGGAACCACATTGACCGAATAGACAATGGGCGTCAGCCAGAACCAGAACTGCAAGACGATGCCGAAGAACTGGCCGACGTCGCGGAAGAAAACATTGAGCACCCCGAGGACGAGACCCAATCCGATGGCAAAGGCAATCTGCAGAACAAGCAGCGGCAGCACAGCGACCAGGACGAATCCCGGGAAGTTGCCGCTAATGGCGAGGAAGCAGAGAAACAGGCCGAGAATGATGGCGAAGTTCACCGTAGCATTAAGGACAACGACGATGGGCAAGCAGATGCGCGGGAAGCTGAGCTTCTTGAGCAGGTTGGCATTGTCGAGAAACATTGTCTGGGCGCGGCTAACAATCTCTGCAAACAGGCCCCAGGCGAATACGCCGGCACACAGGTAGATGCTGTAGGCGAACTCGCTGTCGATACCCGGTAGACGCGCCTTCATCAGCTGTGAGAAGACCAGCGTGTAGACGAGAATCATCGCCAGCGGATTGAGGACCATCCAGACAGCGCCAAGCATCGAATTGCGATAGCGCGACTCGAATTCGCGCTTGACGCTGCCAGTAATGAAACCGCGATAAGACCAGGCGGCGAGCGTGAGACCGGCCGCCATCTACGCCGATCTCCCATACTGGTCGGCGAAGCGGACGATGTCGTCTTCCTTGAGATACTCGCCACTCTGCACCTCGATCATCACCAGGTCGAGAATGCCGGGATTTTCCAGGCGATGCTTGTGGCCGGCGGGAATGTAGGTCGATTCGTTGGTGTTGACGTAGAGCTCCTCGTCACCGTTGGTCACCTTGGCCATGCCCTGGACGACGATCCAGTGTTCGCTGCGGTGATGGTGCAGCTGAAGCGAAAGCGCGGCGCCGGGCTTGACGACGATGCGCTTGATCTTGAAACGCTTGCCGTCTTCGAGCACCGTATAGGTTCCCCAGGGACGTGCCACGGTACGATGCAGCTTGCAAGCGTCATGACCAGCCGTCTTCAGCTGTTCGACGACCTTCTTGACATCCTGGACGTGGTCGGGATGCACGGCCAGCACCGCATCGGGGGTGTCGATGAGGATCAGGTTATCGATGCCCACGGCCGCAATCAGCCGGCCTTCGCTCTGCACGAAGGTGTTGTGGCAGTTGATGAGCAGCGCATCGCCCAGCGTGCGGTTGCCATCGGCATCAGGCTCGACGAGCTGTTGCAGAGCCGTCCATGAACCGATGTCGCTCCAATCAAAAGCAGCCGGGATGACAACGACACGGTCGGAGTGCTCCATTACGGCATAGTCGATAGAAATATCTGGCGCATTCGAAAAGCTGGCTGCATCAAGCTCTTGCATCAGCACGGTACCACTCTGCTCAGCAGGACTCAATTCAAGGCAGGTCTGTGCTGTTTTGAGTACTTCAGGCGCATGCTTCGCGAGCTCGGCGAGGATGGTGCCGACGCTGAAGCAGAACATTCCCGAATTCCACAAGTAGCGGCCGCTGGCGAGATACTGTGCCGCCGTAGCTGCATCGGGCTTCTCGACGAAACGCTGGACGCGTGCCGCCCCCTCCTCCCCGCTGCCAATGCCAACACCGCACTCTATATAGCCAAAACCCGTCTCCGGGGCATCGGGGCGAATGCCGAAAGTAACGATATGCCCGGCTTCGGCGAGCCTGGCGGCAGCATGTGCGGCAGTGGAAAAATCCTGCTCGTCGCGAATCAGGTGATCGGCCGCCATGATCACCATGATGGCGGCATCGCCATGTGTCTCACGCAGCGCGAGCGCGGCGGCGGCAATGGCTGGTGCGGTATTGCGGCCGAAGGGTTCGAGGATGAAGTGCGGATGCTGCTCGCCGAGCCGGGCAGCGGCGAATTCATCCTTGCTCTGGAAATAGTAGTCGCGATTGGTCACAGTGACGATCGTTCCATCACCCGGCGTAGCGATCAGCGCCGCACGCCGATAGGTCTTCTGCAGCAGCGATTCGCCGTCGGCGAGACGAATGAAGGGCTTCGGGTGGCCTTCGCGCGAAACCGGCCAGAGCCGGGTGCCGGCACCACCGGAGAGGATGACAGGAATGATCATGAGCCGGACAACTCCTCTTTGGATATCGGCCCTCGTCCATTCGTGGATGAGAGGCCGTAAATCATTGGCGATTGATCTGTTGGAGAGCGATCATCAGGCGCTAACATCAACCGCGCCCCGTGCTGCAATGTTCTTTCCAGAAAGGGAAAGAACCCTGACAGCATGATCAGAGATATGCGCCGGTTTTAGCTCTGCTGCGAAGCTGTACCGGCAACTCAAGGTCAGCTTTAATTTCGATTCCCTCCCAGTGCATCAGAACATCCCGCAAGGACTGATCCAACGGGATCTGCGCGTGCCAGCCAGTGGCAGCACATAACTTGCTGTTGTCACCACGTACCTGACGCTGGTCAGACGGACGAAAGCGCTCGGCATCCTGCATGATTTCGGCATCGACGCCGCCAATTTTCGTCAGCTTGTCGATGATGTCGCGGATGCGCGTCTCGCGACCCGAGCAGACATTGTAAATACCACCATTCTCGCCAGACGACAGCAGACCGAGGTAGGCACGCACGAGATCACGCACGTCAAGGAAGTCGCGCGTCACATCAATATCGCCGACATTGATGATTGGTTCGCTGAGACCCAAACGGATGCGCGCAATCTTGCGCGCAATACTCGGCACGACGAATTCCTGGCGTTGCCCCGGACCGATGTGATTGAAAGGGCGGGCAATGACAATGCGCAAGAGCTCGCTGCGACTCCACTGGTAACAAAGCAGTTCAGCAGCCGCCTTGCTCATGGCGTAAGGATTATGTGGTCTTGGTGGCTGCATTTCGCGGATCGGCAGCTCTTCGGCCGTCACCTGGCCATAGATGTCACTGGAACTGACGTAGAGGAAATCGCCAGCAAACTTATTTCGCTTCAGCGCCTGCAGCAGGTGCAGCGTGCCAACCAGATTAACCTGCAGCGTACGCATCGGATCCTTGATGGCATCGGGGACAAAACTCTGTCCGGCGAGGTGGATCACACCGTCAGGCTGCAACTTGCGCAGGATGCGATTCAGCGAGGCCGGCTCGAGCAGATCGTATTTTGCCCCGGCGGGGATCAGCTCCCAACCATGGTGGCATGCGATCTCCTCGGCCATGCCGTAGAAAATCTTGCCAACGAAACCCGTTTCGCCAGTGAGAAAGAGTCGCTTCATGCCCGTCTGGTATCCGATCGCCAATCGCGCATTTTACAACGGCTTGCGGGCGATGATGGCCTGACTTTTCGGCAGGGATTGGTCGAGAGCCTGTTTCAGGCGCGACCCCTGCGGCAGGTTCAGCAGGGTTTCCCAGGTCTTTGCCCATTGCTCCAGCAGCGGATGCCAGGGCGGCGCGAACTCCTGGTCGCAGGCGCAGAAGAAGACCCACCACAGCGACCAGTAGAAACCGAACTTGACGCGCCTTTCGATGATCAGCCCGGCGTCAGTGATCAGGCGCTCGAATTCGTCGTGGGCGAAGACGCGGATGTGGTTCGGCTTCTCGAAGAAGATCGCCGGGGCAACCTGCTTCAGCACGGCCTCCGAGGCCGGGCCGGGCACCGTCAGCAGATATTGTGCGCCCGGCTTGCCGACGCGCAGCAGTTCGCGCATCACCTGGGCCGGATCGTCAACGTGCTCGAGCACTTCCATGCAGATCACCCGCGTTACCGTCGAGTCGGGCAGGGGCAGCGGGTTGCTGTCGCTGACGATGCCGCGCCGGGCGCGCGCGGCCGAGCCGGCGAGGCGCTGGTCGACCGCGGCGACTTTAGCGGGGTCGATATCGGAGAAGATGATTTCGGCGCCGCGGCGTGCGCAGAAGCTGGCAACGCCGCCATCGCCGCAACCGACGTCGAGCACGGTGTCGTCGGCGCCGATGGCGAAACCTTCGAGCAGCTCGCCGCTGTCGTTGAGGAACCAGCCGCCCACGACGGCGTCGGCCAGGCCGACATCGCGGCCATCAGCCGGTTTGGCCGCAGCAGCAGTAGCCGGTTCGGCGGCAGACGGTGACCCGATCGGTGCAATGCTGTCCGCCAGCGCGGTGGATGCGACCGTCTCGCGCGCGGTGAGCAAGGAAAGGAGCTTGTTTAATCCCATCATGACTTACCCTTTCTCGCCGGACAGCCGGCGTCGGCAGCGTTGCAGGAAGTGGCGCAGCCGCAGCCAGCGCGCCGGATGATAGCCCCGGGCGCGCAGGAATTCGCCGAGCCGCATCGTGATGGCGGCCTGGCCGCAGTGCTGGCGCAGCGCTTCGTGCGCCGCATGGGACATGGCGGCGTAGCGCTGTGGCTCTTCGCGCACGATGCGGCCGCTTTCGCGGTAGGCATCGCGCAGCGATTCCCAGTCCAGGCGATAGCGCATGGTGCGCAACACCATGCGCGGATCGTGCGGCCAGTGGGTCCATTCCTCGCTGGAGCGAATGACGAAGGCATTCCTCGGGGTGATGTAGTCGGCCATCGCCGTGTGGTCAGGCGCGATCGCCGGCTTGCCGGCCGACATGAATTCCATCAGCGGCAGGCACTGGCCTTCGCCGTGCGCCGAATTCACGACATAAGTGCTGTGGGCGACAAGATGCCGGTAGGTGCTGTCGTCGAGAAAGCCATGCACGGCAACGACGCGGCAGCGATAGGGGGCGAGCTTGCGCATTTCCGTCCAGACCAGTTGGCAGGCATGGGCGGCATCGTGGTAGACCAGTTTCATCAGCAGCGTTGCGTCGGGGTCGTCACGGAAGGCGAAGCAGAAGGCCGAGATCAGATCGTGCCAGTTCTTGCGACCGTCGTTGGGATTGAACACCGCAGTGTAGACAATGCCGCCAAGGCTCACGCTGCAAGGGCCGGGATGAAAGGACGGCGGGCTGTCCGGTACTGCGGTATCCAGGCCCAGCGCCTGCGAATCGAGGATCACGCCCTGCGGCAGGTCGAGGCGCCAGGTGCGCCGGTAGGCCTTCAGCCAGGCTTCGTTGCACAGCGTCTGGTAGTCATCCCACAACGGTGCCGGCAGCGACACGATGGGGTAGTTTGCGCCGAGAGCCTCGTGCACGGCGCGCTTCGCAAACTCGGAATGGGTGATAGCGGCCGGCAGCGATCGCAGGACCGCCGCCCAGTTGTGACGCGCATCGCCGGCCCAGGATTCGCTGGGCAGGGTGCTGTACTCCCAGGCGAAGACCGGCAGGGCCGGGCATCTTAGGCCTTGCGGCACGCGCTGCGGCGGACTGAAGGACAGCAGCACGACCTCCTTGCGGCGACGTTGCAGTTCGGCAACGAGCGCGTCGGCCGTGGCCGGGTCGTCGATCATGCGTACTTCGCCGAGGCGTTCGAGCACCGGCACGAAGCGCTTCATGACGAAGTAGTAGCTGTAGTCGGCCAGTCCCATACGGCCGGCGATGCTGCGGTCGCTCTCGGTGGCGTGGAGCAGAAAGATCATGCCGCGCCTCCCACCGTCAGGCCGAAGAACTCGGCGAGGCCGCGGCGCACTGCGTCCTGCGAGCAGAAGGCGCGCTGCGCCGCGCGGGTGGCCTGGCCCATCTGCTGGTAGCGTGCGGGCTCCTCCCGGGCAACGCGGAAGCTCTCGCGATAGGCCTCGACCAGCGAGCGCCAGTCGATGCGGTGGCGCAGCGTCGTCAGCCGGTCTTCCGGGTCGTGCGGCCAGATGTGCGGCTCAAGGTGGCTGGCGACGATGAAACTGTTCTCGGCGTTGACGTAGTCGAGCATGGCCGTGTGGCGGGGTGCGACGGCGGGGATGCCCAGGCTCATGTATTCCATCAGCGGCAGGCACAGTCCTTCGCAATGCGAGGTGTTGAGGGCGTAGGTGCTGACTTCGGCCAGCTGGCGATAGGCCGCGTCGTCGAGAAAGCCATGCAGCAGGATTACCCGGCAGCGCACCGGGCCGATGGTTTGCATCAGGTAGTGGAAGCGACCGACGAAGGCGCCCGGCGCATGATGGGTCATCTTCAGCAACAGCGTGGCGCACGGTTCGTCGCGGAAGGCATGACAGAAGGCCGACAGCATATCGCCCCAGTTCTTGCGGCCGTCGCCGGGATTGAACACGCTGGTATAGACCACGCCGTCGAGCTTCAGCGGCAGCGGCGGAACCTCGACCGGCACGGCTTCTCCAGTCGCTGCCAGACGTTCGAGGCGCAGGGCGCGCAGGCCGATGCCCATACCGCGCAGGTCGGCCGCGCCGGGCACGCCGCGGTTGTCCAGCCCGGAGAAGCGCACCAGGACATCCGCCGGTGTGAGATCGAAATCGAATTCGCGCCAGTCCAACTGGTCGGTCAACGGCAGCGGCTGGACGTGGCCGCCGATCTCGATCTGCGCGATGCGGCCAACATTCGGACCGTAGGCGGTCAGTTCCAGGCTCAGCCGGTAACGGCCATTGCAGCGCAGCGGCAGTAGCAGCCAGGGCGTGGCCGTGCGCGACCAGATGCCCCAGGACTCGGGTTCGTAGAAGCCGCCGAGCAAGCCGGCATCGACCGAGAAACGATCGAAGCGCAGTTCAAGCGGCGCCGCCGTCTCCGCCGCCAGCGGCAGGCGCAGGTATTCTGGCGTCGTGCCGCCGAGGTAGTCGTCGGCCGTAGTGTCGCCGCACAGCGTGTCGATGACGGTGCAGGCCGTGTGCAGGGTACGCGCCGCCAGCGCCGGTGGGCGCGTGGCCGGTACCGCGCCGGTGGCGGCGACCGCGTCATACACGGGGACCGGAATCGCCCGTACGGGATAGTCCTGCCCCATCGTTTGCCGCACCACCTCCGCGGTATGGGAAGACAGGGTGATGGTGCGGCCGTGCTGACGCAGCACGAAGCGCCAGTCGTGGCGCGGCTCGCCGTCCCAGGCGCGGTCGGGCAGGTTGCTGAACTCCCAGGCGAACACGCAGACGGTCGGGCAGCGCAAGCCAACCGGCGCGCGATGTGGCGGCGCGAAGGCTATGAACACGCAGTCCTCGCCGTCGCGCCGGGCGGCGTCGTACAGCGCATCGGCTTCAACGAGTGGATCGTCAAGGAGGACCACGCGACCAAGTTCGCGCAAGACCTCGACATAGGTCTTGAGCACGAAGTAGTAGCTGTACTCCGGCAGACCGAGGCTGTGCTGGATGGTTTTGGCGTTGATGTCGGAATGGACGAGAAAGAGCATGGTGGCGAGGGATCAGGTGCCGGATGGCAGCAGCAGCCGGCGTGCGGCGATGGCCGCGCCGCGCCGGCGAAGTGGTGTTTCGACAAAGCGGAAATTGAGCTCGGCTAGGATTAGCGTCAGGACAATCGCCGCGAGTAGCAGTCGTACCGTGTAGGTTCCGTCGAGCGGATGACCGACCTCGGTGGCATGGCGTGTCCACGCCTCGAAGCAGAAGCGGTAGACGGGAATATGGATCAGGTAGATCGCATATGAACGTGCACCGAGCCACACCAGCGTGCTGTCGATGCCGGGAATGCGGTAGATGTAGCCGGCATCGTAGGAGGCAAGCAGCACGATCAGCGCAGCAACGATGGCAATGAGACCGACGGCGATCGGCATCGCGATCATTTGCCCGGCAATGGCTCCCAGCAAATAGAGCAGCAGCAAATTGATGAGCAGTGTGCGCAGCGGCGCCTTGCGCAGAAAAGTCGGTTCAAAGAGGCGATATTGCGGCGAGCGGGTGAACAAAAAAATCAGGATGCCCCACATCAGCGCATCGAGACGAAAGAAGGCTGCGTAGGTCGAAAAAGGTGTGCCAAAGGGATTTCTGTCGATCGGAAACTGGATGACGATGCACAACAGCAGCACGCGCCAGCGCCAGGCCGGCGCCACAACCAGCAGGAACAAGGGGAACAACAAGTAGAACTGCTCTTCCAGCGCAAGGCTCCAGTAGATCCCGTTGGGATCAAGGATATGGCCATACTGCCAGGCAAAGTTGCCCGACAGGGTGATTACCGCGGTGGCGCTGCGCAGGTTCTGGTAGAGCGTCGAGAAGACACCGGTGCTATTGAAGGCCACCGCGCAGACGATGCCGATCGCCACCCATAGCCAGGCCGTCGGTGTCAGGCGATAGATGCGCCGGATCCAGAAGCTCTGTGCGGCAAGCCAGAAACTGCCATCAGCCTTGTGCCTATCGAGCAGGTCAACGAAGCTGCGGCTCACGACATAGCCGGAGATACAGAAGAACAGGTCGACTCCGGTCCACGGCATGTAGACGAAGAATATTCGAGTGAAGGTGTCGCTGTGAAACGGCAACAGCTGCGGCAGGTGACTCAGACAAGTCATCAGCACGGCAATCGCGCGCAGGGTTTCGATTTCCAGATTTTTACCCGAGCTCATCGCTTACCGTTTCACCTGGACTGTCAGGGCGGCCTGTTCTGCTTGTGTTGTCTGACGAATCGAGTGCCGCCAGCGGATTGCCGGGCGCTCGACGAGATAGAAGGTCGCCGTCGCCATGGCCGTGGCGGCAAGGACCAGCATTATGGCATCGAAACTTCCGAAGGCCTCGACACCACGATACTTCTGCAGCCACCATATGATGATGAAGTGGTTGAGAAAGATGCCATAACTCAGGTTGCCAAAGAACTCATCGATTGCGGAATAGGGTCGCTGCCGCAACAGTCCGAGTGCGACGAGACCCATCAGCAGGCCGAGCAGAACCTCCTTGTTGTAAGGCAATCGATAATACGGCTCATGCGAACAGGCAATTACCAGCAAGATGACCGTGGCAAGCGCCACCAGACCTCGGAAGATCTGCGCCGTCCGGTCGTCCTCGGCAAATGCCGCTCCGGCCAGAAACATGAACAACGTTCCCGGCAGCAAGCGATAGCCGAAGAAATCGGTATTGATCCAGCCAGTAAATGCTGCCAGAAAAACCAGGAAGGACAGACCGGCGAGGACGTAAATCTGCCGGCGCGAACAATGCAGCAAGAGCCAAGGAAAAACCAGATAGAAGCACATTTCCAGACCCAGCGACCACGCCTGCGGCAACACCGTTGAGCCTTCGAGCAACCACATGTAGGCACCCAGTGGCAGGATCGGAATGTTCCACAACCACCTGGCCAGATCCAGTTGATACGTAAAGATCGTCGTCATTCCGCTCAGGTAAAGGAACAACGAAGCTGCCGCGAAGTAGAACAGATACTGCGGGAACAATCGCGCGGCGCGATCCATATAGAACTTGCCGACCCGCCCCGGTTGCAGGTAATACCTGCGGATCAGACGGGTCATCACGTAACCACTGAGCAGGAAGAAAGAGATCACCGCGACCACACCGGGGTTGAAGCCGAAGAGCTTGATCCCCGCATGCGATATGGCCACCAGCACGGCAAGGAAAAAACGGTAGATACCCATGCTGTCGTTTTCAGCCCTGTCCCGCTGGCAGTGGCATGCGGCGCGCAACGAAGCGTGCCGCGATCACCACACCCTTCCGGCGCAGCGGAGTTTCAATCAGGCGGTAGTTGAATTCGGCAAGCACGCCAGTGAGGACGGTCGCCGTCAGCACGAAAGTTAGCGTCCAGCTCGCATCGAGTATCGTGCCTTGCGGTGCGACACGGAACCAGAACTCGCGCGTCGCCAGATACGCTGGCACATGGATCAGGTAGATGGCATATGAGCGTGATCCGACCCAGAGCAGCATCCGTTTCCCGATGGTGGGTGCCATCAGGTAATCGCGGTCGAATGAGGCCAGCCAGACCAGCAGTGCGGCGATCAGAGCAACGATGCCGAAACGGTAAGGCGCTAATAGCCATTCGCTGCTTGCAGTACTTGCCACGGCAGCGACGAGCACCAGAGTCAGCGGTAGACGGGTGTTGCCGAGGGTGCTGAGAAAACGCGGTTCGCAGTGCTGATAGCCGGCCTTGGCTGACTGGATCGCAATCAGCACACCGAGCAGCAACGCATCGGTGCGGAACATCACCAGCAGTAGCGAACGCTGCGACACCAGTTGCAAGACCACCAGAACGATCAACAAGATCTGCAGAAGAGCGAGGCGACCGCGACAGAGGAAGGCAACGAGGGGCAAGGCCAGGTAGAACTGCTCTTCGAGCGACAGACTCCAATAGACAGAATTCGTCCCGCAGTCATAACTCATGAAGCAGTTCGAAAAATGCACGTTGTAAAACTGCATTAGTGCGGCGATGGTGCCGGCGGCGGTGGCGTCAAAGGAACGAAAGGCGCCAGAGTGATTGAAGAAGAGCGTTGCTGCCAGAATCACCGCCAGCCACAGCCAGGCCGACGGCAGGATGCGCCAGGCACGCCGGATCCAGAAAGCGACGCTGACGTTGAAGAAGTCAGCCCGGGTGGCGCTGGCAGCCAGTTTCGGCAACAAATCGCGCGCGATGACAAAGCCGGAGATGGCGAAGAACAAATCGACGCCGGCACCACCGTTGAAGTGACGATTAAAAAGATCGAAAGCCGCGCCGGGCCAGGTGATCAAATTACCGTGTGCGTGTTCGAGCAGCACCATCAATACCGCAAAAGCGCGCAGCAGCTCGATGTCATCAATGCGTTTAGCCGCGGCGGGAGCGCTCATCAGCGGCAGTTAGCAAGCGGGCAGGAAACGATCAGGCCGCCTCCTCTAGGGCGTCCTGAATTGTCAGCCAACGCTCCTCAGCCTGACCGATGGAGGTTGTCAGCTCGTCACGACGCTTGTGTAACGCCTGTGGTAGCGCTGGATCGCCACCCGATGCATACAAATCCGGATCGGCAAGACGCGTTTCGAGCAGCTTCAGTTCGCTGTGCCAAGCGGCGATTTGCTTGTCCAGTTTTTCGACTTCCTTTTGCAAGGCGCGCCGCTGTACCTGTTGCGCCTGCGAATCAACGCGCTTTTCGTTGCGGTCACGACTATCGGGTATGACCGGCTTTGCCGTTGGTGCAGACGCTTGGCGCGCGCTGGGCGCGCCAGCGGAGCGCTGCGTGGACAGCCACTTGGCGTAGTCATCAAGGTCGCCGTCGAATATCTGGGCACGGCCATCAGCAACCAGCCAAAGTTCGTCGGCAGTGCTGCGCAGCAAGTGGCGATCATGCGATACCAGTACGACGCAGCCTTCATACTCCTGGAGCGCCAAGTTGAGTGCCTCGCGCATTTCCAGATCGAGGTGATTGGTCGGCTCGTCGAGCAGCAGGAGATTCGGTTTTTGCCAGATCAGCAGGGCCAGGGCGAGACGTGATTTTTCGCCACCAGAGAAGCGGCCGCAGGGCGCGGTAGCCATGTCACCGCGGAAATCGAAGCTGCCGAGATAGCTGCGCAGCTCCGCTTCGCGGGTCCGCGAATCAAGGCGGATCATGTGCTGCATCGGCGACTCGTCAGAACGCAACTGCTCGAGCTGGTGCTGGGCGAAGTAGCCAATTTTCATGCCCTTGGCGGCGACGCAGGTACCGGCCAGCGGTGCGATTTCACCGGCGAGCAGCTTGACCAGCGTCGACTTGCCCGCGCCATTGCGACCGAGCAGGGCGAGACGCATGCCGGGTCGCAGCGTGAGAAGGATGTTGTCCACGACAATTCGTTCGCCATAACCGGCACTGGCCTTATCGACCACCAGCAAAGGATCCGGGGCCTCGACAGCATCGCGGAAGCGGAAGGTGAAGGGCGTATCGACATGCGCCGCTGCCACTTCTTCCATGCGCGCCAGTGCCTTGATACGGCTCTGCGCCTGACGCGCCTTGGTGGCCTTGGCGCGAAAGCGTTCGATGTAGCTGTGCAGGTGGGCGCGTTCGCGCTGCTGCTTTTCGAACATGGACTGTTGCAAGGCGAGATGAGCACCGCGCTGACGCTCAAAGTCACTGTAGCCGCCGCTGTAGAGCTTGAGCCGAGCATTTTCGAGTTGCAGGGTGTGGTCGGCAACCGCATCAAGAAAATCGCGGTCGTGCGAAATCATCAGCAAGGTACCGCGATAACCCTTCAGCCATTCTTCCAGCCAGAGCACGGCATCGAGGTCGAGGTGGTTGGTTGGTTCATCGAGCAGCAGCAAGTCTGAACGGCACATCAGCGCACGACCGAGGTTGAGGCGCACGCGCCAGCCGCCGGAGAAATCGGCCACGGGGCGGGTGAAATCCTCATCGGAAAACCCGAGGCCATGCAGCAGTTCGGCAGCACGCGCGCGCGCCGAGTAGCCATCGATTTCACCAAGCCGGCCATACAGCTCGCCGACGCGGTGGCCATCATGATCAGCATCTGAGGCCGCTTCGGCCTCTGCCAATTCACGTTCGATGGCGCGCAGTTCAACATCGCCGTCGAGGGTGAATTCGAGTGCCGCATCAGGCAGCGCTGGCGTTTCCTGGGCGACGTGAGCGACGACCCACGAGCGCGGGATTTCCAGGTCGCCGCATTCGGCTTGCAGTTCCTTGCGCAGTAGTGCAAGAAATGACGACTTGCCGGTGCCGTTAGCACCGATCAGGCCGATCTTCCAGCCGGGGTGCAACTGCAAGCTGGCGTCCTCGACCAGCATGCGACCGTTGCGGCCGAAGCCAAGATTGCGCAGCAGAATCATGCGCCACCCCGCTCGCGCAAAGCCTGATCTACTTCGGCAAAAACAACCGGCGCCTGCTGGGCCGGGTGCTTACCGCGCCGCTCGGCGTAGGCGATCGCCAAACGTGCGATATCTGCGCTCTCATCGCCGCTTAGTTCGAAGTAAGCGAAGATGCCAACTTCACGTCGTGCATAGTCGATGGTGGCAAGCGCCAAGGGAACCTTGGCCTTCATCGCCAGGCGATAGAAACCGCTCTTCAGATGGGCGGTAGCGCCGCGTGTGCCTTCGGGCGCAATGGCCAGATAGAAACGCTCATTTGCGGCAAATGCTTCAGTCATTTGTTCAACGAAACCGGTACGTTTGCGGCGATTGACGGGTACGCCACCGATAAAGCGGAACAGTATGCCGAGTGGCCAGAAGAACAACGAGTCCTTGGCAGCCCAGTGAATCGGGATGCCGGCACCCAAACGAAACAACAACCCGAGCGGAAAATCCCAGTTCGAGGTATGCGGATAAACCATGATGACGGCTTTGGGCTGCGGCGGCACATTGATGAGGCGCCAACCGACCAGCCGCAACAGTGCGACGCTTATTGTGTACATTACATACCCCCCGGATCACTCGATCCCTTGACTGGCGAGGTATTCCTCGTAGTTGCCCTTGTAGTCAATGATCTTGCCATCCTTGATTTCGAAGATGCGCGTGGCAATTGACGAGACAAATTCGCGGTCATGCGAAACGAACACCAGCGTGCCAGGGTACTTGTCGAGCGCCGTGTTGAGCGATTCGATGGATTCCATATCGAGGTGGTTGGTCGGCTCGTCCATCAGCAGCACGTTGGGCTTGGAGAGGATCAGCTTGCCAAACAGCATGCGCCCTTGCTCACCGCCGGAAATGACCTTGACCGACTTCTTGCCGTCATCGCCGGTAAACAGGAGGCGGCCGAGCGTGCTGCGCACAATCTGCTCGTCTTCGCCCTCGCGCGCCCAGTGCTGGATCCAGTCAACCAGCGTTTCATCCTTGGCAAAATCCTCACTGTGGTCCTGGGCGAAATAGCCGGGGCGGGCCTTTTCTGCCCATTTGACCGTGCCGCCCAGCGGCGTCAAGCCACCGAGTTTCTCGCCGACCAGGCAACGCAGCAAGGTGGTCTTGCCGACACCGTTCTCGCCAATGATGGCAATCTTTTCGCCGGCCTCGATGAAGGTGCTGAAATTTTCGAACAGCGTGCTGTCGAACCCGTGGCGCAGGCTCTCAATCTCGACGGCATGACGGTGGAGTTTCTCCTTCTCGTCGACCTCGAAGCGGATCCACGGGTACTGACGACTCGACGGCTTGATGTCGTCGACCTTGATCTTCTCGATCAGCTTGGCGCGCGAGGTGGCCTGGCGTGCCTTCGACTTGTTGGCAGAGAAGCGACGCACGAAATCCTGCAACTCCTGCACGCGGTCCTTGGCCTTGGCATTGGCTTGAACCAAGCGCTGACGCGCCTGCACCGAGGCTTCCATGTAATCATCGTAATTGCCTGGATATACCTTGAGCGTGCCTTAATAGAGGTCAGACATGTGGGTGCACACCTGGTTAAGGAAATG